>NZ_JACHXA010000002.1:0-300000 GCF_014191775.1 Limibacillus halophilus
CCAAAGAAAAACAGCACAAAACAGCAACCGCAAAGCCGCCGCCCGCGTATCCCTTCCTTATCTCATATCCACAATGTCAATGAACAAAACCGAACCGCCGCGGCCCTCTGTAACGAGCGCCGTGAAAACCCGGATGACCCGCTCCTTTCGGTTTGAGCCACCCCCTCGATTCGACTGAACGGGTCGAGGAGTATAGCGGCGAAAAAATTACGCTTCAACGTCTGAATCGACGTTAAAACCTAATCTTCTCGTTTTCCGCTTACTGTGTGGCGCAGGACAGTGCGCCGCCGCAGTGATGTGGTGTATAAAGAGGGCTGCCTGGACTGTCAAAGGGAAAAAATTCCAAAACCACAAAAAAGCCTCTTCCCTGGCCCACAAGCCCCCTCAAGCACCGCTTTGCCTAATCTATGAATGTACGCAGGGCCTACAGAAGCCCCAGAGTACGCAGTTCCGTCAGCAATTCTGCGGGCATCTCGGATTCACCGCCCTCCGCGTCGGCTAAATCGCGGGGAGCGTCTTCCGCCTTCAGGTATCGCCAGCCCTGAAACGGCCGGTGCGGGCGCGGTAAAACGGGCACCAACGTATAGTCCAGCAGGATAAGCGTATCGGGGCGCCCTTCGGCATCCACGATCCGATCAAACCCTGTAATTCGCTGCCGGCCGAGCACTTGCCCACGGATGACCCAGTAGATCGATCCGCCGCTGGCGACGATCTCCTCGTGCCGTCGCGGCAGCATGCGGGTGCGATGCCAAAGCCGACCATCGGCCTCCAACCGCTGCCGCTGCCAGTCGGCAAGGCTTTCCAGGCTCTCGCTACCGACCGAAAGCTTGATGAGGTGGAGCATCAGTTTTCCTTACCGGAAAGCGCCTGGTTAACCCTCGAGTTCGGAGCCCGCCCAAGGGCGTCCGATATGAAACGACCGGCGGCGCAGAGCGCAGCTAGGTCTATCTCAGTCTCGATGCCCAGGCCTTGGAGCATATAAACCAGGTCTTCGCTCGAGACATTCCCGCTTGCGCCTTTTGCATAGGGGCAGCCGCCAAGCCCGGCCACCGCACTATCAACAACAGTCACGCCACGTTCCAGGCAGGCCAGAACGTTCGCCAGAGCCTGCCCATAGGTATCGTGGAAGTGGACGGCCAGACGATCCAGCGGAACTCGTGCCGCTACTGTATCCAGCATCTGTTGCGCCTGTCCGGGCGTGCCGATCCCGATCGTATCGCCCAAAGAAATCTGGTAACAGCCAAGCTTCAGCAGCTTCTCCGCAACATCGGCGACTGCCTCCGCCGCTATCGCACCCTCGTAAGGACAGCCGAGCACACAAGAAACATAGCCCCGCACCGCAATACCAGAACCGAGCGCGGCCTCGCAGACTGGCGCGAATCGTTCCAGACTCTCGGCAATCGAACAGTTGATGTTGCGTTGGGAGAAGGTCTCCGAAGCAGCGCCGAAAATGGCGATCTCGGTTACGCCCACACCCTGCGCTGCGGCAAATCCTTTCATGTTCGGTACCAGGACAGGATAGGTAACGCCCCTTCGCTTGCCGATAGCCTGGAAAACCGCGGCGCTATCCGCCATCTGTGGAACCCATTTTGGACTGACGAAAGCTCCAGCCTCGATCGTCTTCAAGCCGGCGTCCGCCAAGAGGTCGATCAAGGCTACCTTGGTCTCCAGCGACACGGCGTGTTTCTCGTTCTGCAAACCGTCGCGCGGCCCGACCTCGACAACTGTGACTTTCCCCGGCAGGTGCATGGTCACGCCTCTACCGGCTCGAGAGTCAGAAGCTCTACGCCGTCTTCCACCAAATCGCCGACGGCAAAGTGGAGAGCGACAACCTGCGAATCAGCCGGTGCCAAAAGCGTATGCTCCATCTTCATGGCCTCCAGCACGATCAAGGCCTGCCCCTGTGTCACCCTCTCACCTTGTTTGACAAGCACCGCTGTTACCTTGCCCGGCATCGGCGCCGTGAGGCTTCCGCCGGCATCCGCCCCCTCGCCCGCATGCGCCTGGGGGTCGAGAAAGCCAAGGCGGAAAATCTCGCCCCGTAGAAACACAAGCCGGTCGTCGCCTTCATCCAAAACCCCGGCTACATAGCGACGATCTCCGAGCGCAATCGCCAGATCGCCGTCTGGTCGCTGCTGGAACGATACTGGCAGCGTCTTACCGGCCAGGGTAACCCGCATACCTTCGCCGACACCTCCGGATCCCGGGCCGAAGCCAAGCGTCACATCACAGATATCTTCGCCCCAGGAAAAGCGCATGGGCTGGGCGGTTTGGGCGTTCAGACGCCAACCATCGCAGGTAAACCAGGGCGAGTTCGGATCGCTGCTCGACGCCGCCTGTCTAGCCGTCTCACGCCGACGAAGCAGTAATTGGTGAAGCGCTGCAGCTGTCAACACCTGCCCCGGCTCGGATAGGCCCGGCTTCAATAGCTTGCCGGCCTCACGGGCGATAAACCCGGTATCGACACCGCCCGAGGCGAACGCCTCGTGGCGAAGCGCGCGCCCCAGAAACGCCAGATTGGTTCGGCAACCGGCCACGCGGATACTATCGAGTCCCTGCCGCAACCGCCGCAGAGCCTCATCACGCGTTTCACCCCATGCAATAACCTTCGCGATCATGGGATCGTAGAAGGGCGAAACGCGGTCCCCCTCTAACACACCGCTGTCGATACGCAACCCTTCGACGGCTTCTGGAAACCGCAGTCTCCTGAGGTCTCCGGTCGCGGGCAAAAAGTCGCGCTCCGCATCCTCCGCATAAAGCCGCGCCTCGATCGCATGCCCCCGAAGCGCAACTTGCTCTTGGGTGATCGGCAGCGCCTCCCCTGCGGCCACACGGAGTTGCCAAGCCACAAGGTCTAACCCGGTAATAGCCTCGGTAACCGGATGCTCAACCTGCAACCGCGTGTTCATTTCCATGAAGTAGAACTGCTCGTCCTCGACAATGAACTCGACGGTGCCCGCTCCTAGATAATCGATAGCTTCCGCAGCCGCGACTGCCGTCTGTCCCATTTCGGCCCGCCGCTCCGGCGTCATGCCGGGTGCGGGCGCTTCCTCCAGCACCTTCTGATGGCGGCGCTGCACAGAACAATCGCGCTCGTTGAGATGCACCCCGTTGCCGTGGCTATCCCTGAATATCTGAATCTCGATATGACGCGGCTTGGTGAGATACTTTTCTATCAAAACTCGATCGTCGCCGAAGGACGCCATGGCCTCGCGTCGTGCGCCCGCAAGTGCAGCTTTGAAGTCGCCTGGTTTCTCGACAACGCGCATCCCCTTGCCGCCACCGCCTGCGGATGCCTTGATCAAAACGGGGAATCCTATCTTGCGCGCCTGCTCCGCCAAGAAGGCCTCATCCTGCTCGGCGCCGTGATAGCCCGGGACAAGAGGAACCGCCGCGCGTTCCATCAAGGCCTTGGCCTCGCTCTTGGAACCCATGGCCCTGATGGCCGATGGCGGCGGGCCAACGAAGACCACTCCCGCGGCAGCGCAAGCTTCGGCAAAATCCGCATTCTCGGCCAAGAACCCATAACCAGGGTGGATGGCTTGGGCGCCTGATTGCCTAGCCGCTTCGAGTATTCTGTCGACACGCAGATAACTCTCGGCTGCCGCAGCCGGACCGATGCAAAAAGCACTGTCCGCCAGCTTGACGTGCTGAGCCTCGGCGTCCGCTTCCGAATATACCGCGACCGTGCGAATACCCATGGCTCTGGCCGTGCGCAGGATACGACAGGCAATCTCGCCACGGTTGGCGATCAGCAGGCTATCAAACAGAGCTCTGGCGGATTCGCGCTGGGCCATGAAATTTCAATCCTTACTGCGCCGCTGCGGCTTGGTGCGGCCATAGGAGACAAACTCGGCGAAACCAAACAGTATCAAGAGCGCGCCGACCACTATCTGGGACGATATAATAACCCTGATCAGGTTGGAAACCGGCACGATGTCGCCGTAACCGACAGTGCTGAGAGTCACGATTGAAAAGTAAAGACTCTCGGTAAAAGTGATTTCCCGCAGTTCACCACCGATAATGAAACCGCCGCCGCCAAGGGTATCGATGATGCGATAGATGCAGGCATAGACGATCACAATGAGCGAGTAAAAGGAGAAGAAAGCAAAGGCCGGTATCACCAGCCTTTTCATGCCTGCGAAGAACAGTTCGAACAGCAGGCTCGTCTCCAGGAGAAAGCTACAGACCTCGTCGCTGACGAAAAACACGATGGCGGCGATTGCCGACATGGAGGCCAGGAAAAGAAGATCGTACTCAAAAGGTGTAAAGTCGTGCCCCGGCAAGGCAAAGGTCAAACCGCCAATCAGGAAAGCTGGAAGCAGCCATCTGAAAACCCTGCCCCAATGATGAATCTCCCTGTGCTGGTCTTGCAGCAGAAGCTTATGAATTGTTGTCCTATTGCGCCAGGCGCCCGCCAGAAACGTGAAAACCGGCAGAGGAAAGGTTGCCAGCACCAACCAGGGTGTTACCGGAGCGAAATTGACCTCGATGAAGAATGAGAAGATGCAGGTGTAGACAGCCAGGAAGTTCGTCAGGACAATCGTGAAAAAATGGCGATCGGGAAACAACCGGTAAAACGCCGTCACGGCGACCAATGTCGCCAACAGAACAACCAGCGCGAACAGGCCGCCAACCTGGCCTCGGCTGGTTGCCAGCGTAATGAGCAGAAAAAGAACCGCGGTAAAGGCTGAGGCGCGGACCCAACTCCGATCGCCCATACTCATTCGATCAGCTCCCGTCTTTCAGTGCTTATCACTCGTCGACCCAGTCGGGCTTACGCTTGTCGAAAAACGCCCCCATCCCTTCGCGGGCTTCGTCGCCACCCCGAATGCGCGCTATGCGGCGCGCGGTATCTTCGATCAACACGTCGTCCGGCAGTTGCAATGCGACACGCGCGATCAAAGCTTTGGCCTCCTTCAAAGCGTTTGGTCCGCCAGCCAACAATGCTTTCAGTATCTCATTTCCCCGCTGTACAAGAAGCCTCTCCGGCACCACCTCGTGGACCAAGCCGCAGGCTAGCGCTTCCAGCGCTCCAAATCGTTCAGCCGTCATGAAGTAGCGCCGCGCCATACGCGGTCCCATGGCCCCAACCACATAGGGGCTGATCACAGCCGGAATTAAACCGAGACGAACTTCCGACAAGCAGAATATCGCCGTCTCTGACGCCAAGGCGATATCACAACAGGCGACCAGGCCGACACCGCCGCCAAAAGCTGCTCCTTGCACGAGTGCGACGGTCGGCTTTGAAAAACCGTCGAGCCGACGCATCAACTCGGCCAGTCGGCGCGCGTCCGCCAAGTTCTCTTCCTCACTGTAGTCGGCCATCGCGCGCATCCAGTTAAGGTCGGCGCCAGCGGAAAAGCTCCGACCCTCCGCCGCCAGCACGACTGCCCTGACCCTTTCATTCTGATCCAAGTCGCAAAGAGCATCGGTCAAGTCGGCGATCAGCTTGGCATTGAAGGCGTTGTGCTTATCCGGACGTGCGAGCGTCAATGTGGCTATGCCGCTTTCGGCGATCTCTTGCAGGAACACGGGGCTGTCCATGGCGTTACATCCGGAACACGCCGAAGCGGGTTGCCTGGGCGGGTGCATTGAGGGCAGCAGATATACCGAGCGCTAGGGACATCCGTGTATCCAACGGGTCGATGATGCCGTCGTCCCACAGGCGGGCCGTTGCATAGTAGGGATGACCCTGCCTCTCATACTGTTCTCGGATCGGCGTTTTGAATGCTTCCTCATCGCTTACAGGCCATTCCTGCCCTTTGGCAGCCATCGCGTCCTTGCGGATTGTCGCCAGTACGTTGGCGGCTTGTTCGCCGCCCATGACGGAAATACGTGAATTGGGCCATCCCCAAAGAAACCGGGGAGAGTAAGCACGGCCGCACATGCCATAGTTGCCGGCACCAAAGCTCCCGCCAATCAGCACCGTGAACTTAGGCACACGTGCTGTCGCCACCGCCGTCACCAGCTTGGCACCATCTTTGGCGATACCCCCGGCCTCATACTTACGGCCGACCATGAAGCCCGAGATATTCTGCAGGAACACCAGCGGAATACCGCGCTGCGCGCAGAGCTCTATAAAATGCGCTCCTTTCAGGGCCGACTCGGAAAAGAGGATGCCATTGTTCGCCAGGATACCAACCGGATAGCCGTGAATACGCGCAAATCCCGTCACCAGACTGGCACCATAAAGCGCCTTGAACTCGTCGAACTCGGAGCCATCGACCAGGCGCGCAATCACTTCCTTCACATCGTAAGGTTTGCGTAGGTCTGAAGGCACGACGCCGTAAAGTTCGCTCGGGTCATAAAGCGGGTCGCGGGGTGTCGCCAACTCAAGAGTGTGCTGCTTCGACCGATTGAGGTTACCGACAATGCGGCGCGCCAAAGCCAAGGCGTGGTGATCGTCGGCCGCCAGATGATCGGCGACACCACTGACTTTACTGTGCAGTTCCGCACCGCCCAGGTCTTCGGCACTGACCTCTTCACCTGTTGCCGCTTTCACGAGCGGCGGGCCGCCCAAGAAAATGGTCCCCTGCCCGCGCACGATGATGGCTTCGTCCGACATGGCCGGCACATAGGCCCCGCCGGCGGTACACGATCCCATCACCACGGCGATTTGAGCGATTCCCTTAGCCGACATATTGGCTTGGTTAAAAAAGATGCGCCCGAAATGGTCACGGTCGGGAAAGACCTCATCCTGATTTGGAAGGTTAGCGCCTCCCGAATCCACCAGATAGATGCAGGGCAGATGGTTTTGTTCCGCAATCTCTTGAGCGCGAAGGTGCTTTTTCACCGTCAGTGGAAAATATGTGCCGCCCTTGACGGTGGCATCGTTGGCGACAATCAGACACTCCCGTCCAGATACGCGACCGATGCCGGTGATGATGCCGCCGCTTGGCACTTCATTCTTGTAAAGATCCCAGGCGGCCAATTGCGATAGTTCGAGGAATGGCGCGCCCACGTCGAGAAGGTTGCGAATTCGATCACGCGGTAGAAGTTTGCCCCGCGCCAAATGCTTTTCTCGCGGCCCCTGCCCGCCACCCAACTTGATCGCAGCAACCTTCTCGCGAAGGTCCCCAACCAGCGCCTCCATAGCACGGACATTGGCCTTAAACTCTTCGGATCGCGTGGAGATCGAGCTTTTTAGCACGCTCATTAAAGGGCCCTGCCTCCCTGTGATTGGGTAATCATTCTCAATTGCGCTGAGGCGAAGGCCAACCAAAAAATTTCTCAAGAGGAATTAGCGGTCAGGCACACCAATGCTGCCTACCAGCCACCCTTGCGCAACCATTCTCTGACTTCAGCTATCCTATCGTGCCCCCAGAAAGGCTCACCATCGACCAGAAAGAATGGTGACCCGAACACGCCCTTTTTGATCGCCTTGTCGACTTCCGCCTTCAAAAGCTCCTTGATCGCCGGATCCTGTAGAGCCAACGCCATGGCCGCGGCATCCAACCCGGCGTCCGAAGCCGCCTCCAGGACACTATCGGGCTTGGAAATATCCTTGCCCGCCAGAAATGCGCGCTCATAGAGGAAAAGCGCGAAATCACGTGCCTTTGCCGGATCTGTCCCATTCAGCCAATAAAACGCTCGGCAAGCGGCGATCGACGCAAAGGGAAACTGCGGGGGAACGACAAAGGGAATATCATAGTATCGCGCAGCCCGGGCCAGGTCGTGCCGTGCATAGTCGCCTTTGATCGGGATTGTTAGCAAAGGCTCCGCCTTGGTTTGCTTCATGACTGCCCCCAGCAGGAAGGGGCGCCACGTCACCTTGCGTCCAAGCTCGGCGGCCTCAGCGTCGATAATCCGCGCGGCGAGGTATCCGTATGGACTGGAGAAATCAAAGTAGAACTCGATCGGACTCGATGCTGCTGATGTCATGGTGCAGTAGTTCCTCCTGCTTGAATGCTTACTTGCTGCCTGCTTATCCGGCTATCTGGCGGCCAATGATCAAGCGCTGAATATCACTTGTGCCCTCGTAAATCTGGCAAACGCGGACATCGCGATAGATACGCTCGACAGGAAAGTCCTCCAGATATCCGTATCCGCCGTGTATCTGCAATGCGGCAGAACATACCCGCTCGGCCATCTCGCTGGCGAACAGCTTCGCCATCGCAGCTTCTTTTAAACAGGGGACACCCGCATCACGCAGGGCCGCGGCGTGGAGTGTCATCAGTTCTGCTGCGTGGAGTTCGGTTGCCATATCCGCCAGGCGGAAATTGACGGCCTGGTGCTCGAAAATCGCCTTGCCCATCGATTGCCGGTCTTTGGCGTAGGCAAGTGCCGCATCATAGGCCGCGCGTGCCATCCCCACGGACTGGGCTGCAATCCCGATGCGGCCGCCCTCCAGGTTCGATAGGGCTATGCGATAGCCCTGCCCTTCCTCGCCCAGCAACAGATCCGGTGTCAGTTCCATGTTGTCGAACACGATCTGGCAGGTATCGCTGGCATGCTGGCCCAGCTTGCGCTCGACGCTGGCTACGTTGTATCCGGCCGTGTCCGTCGGCACGATAAAAGCGGAAATACCTTTCTTTCCAGCGGATTGATCGGTAACCGCGAAGACAATGGCGACATCGGCATTGGCGCCAGAAGTGATGAACTGTTTAGTGCCGTTCAATACAAAGCCGTTTCCGCGCTTTTCCGCCCGGGTCCGTATGGCGCCCGCGTCGGACCCAGCGTGCGGTTCGGTCAACATGAACGCCCCTAGTTTTTCACCCAGCGCCATCGGCCTTAGGAAGCGTTCCTTCTGCTCCTCACTGCCATACTTGAGAATTGGTTGGCATCCGACGGAATTGTGCACACTCATGATGGTCGAGGTCGCACCGTCGCCGGCGGCTACCTCCATCAACGCCAGGGCGTATGAAACGTTGTCGGTTTCAGCGCCCCCCCAAGCCTCAGGCACCGTCATACCCAGAAAGCCGAGGGTTGCCATCTCTGCCAGGGCTTCTTTTGGAAAATGGCTATCGCGGTCCCAAGACGCCGCGTTAGGCTTCAGCCGCGCCTCAGCGAACTGCCGGGCCGTTTCACGAATCATTGCCTGTTCGTCATTGAGCAGCACGGGTCTTTCCTCCGCTAAGGCAGGCTACCAGGGCATCTCCGTCCCATCGTATGAATAGAAATGCCCGCTTTGTTCAGGCGTCAGATTGTCGATGATGGCGCGCAATCCCGCGACGCTTTCCTCGGCCGTAATCTCAGCTTTTACGCCGCCCATATCGGTTTGCACCCATCCAGGATGCACCGAGATTACAACGATACCTTTCTCCTCAAGGTCCTCGGATAAGCCCTTGGTGATCATATTCACCGCAGCTTTGCTGGTCCGGTAGGGATAAGCCGCGCCAGACCGATTTCGCGCAATCGACCCCAACTGGCTAGAGATATTAACGATGCGCTTCAACTCGCTTTGAGAGACATGTTCGACAAACCGCTCGACAGTTCGCATCAATCCAATGACGTTGACCTGCAAAACTTCGGACCAAGCCTGATAATCCTGTTCGCCAAATCCGGTTCGCGGTCCATAGATGCCGGCGTTGTTGATCAAAAGGTCAATCGGCTGGTCCCGCAAGGAACGGGCAACATTGGCAACCTGCAACTCGTCAGTCACATCTACGCGGTGGACATTAACATCACCTGGTATCTCTTTTAATTCTTTCGCTTTATCTGGATGGCGGCAACAGGCATGCACGCACCAACCGCTCTCCGCATAGCTGCGAACGAACTCCAATCCTATGCCACGGTTGGCGCCTGTTATGAGAAGAGTGGGCATGACGTTCCTTTCGATAATCGCAACTCAAAAGTGCGTCAGGACGACGGCACCCGCTCACTCGGCAAGAGGTCGCTGGCGGCTGTCGATGAACGTGCTGGATAAGTCAGACCGCTGTCGCTTAGCCAACGATCAAGGAAATCCTCCAGCCAATCACCGAGCGGAGCAATGTGATGCCTTGCGTCTGCAAGCTGGCGTTCCCGATCCTGCGCTCCAGGATGCGCGAGCATATGGCCCGCGCTGTCCATCCACGTCTGCATCTGGTTCTGTGTCACTTCCGGATGAAACTGAAGCCCGTAGGCCTTTCTTCCTATGCGAAATGCTTGGTTCGGAAAGGTATCACCCCGGGCTAACAATTCGCCGGTCCGAGGCACCGTGAACCCCTCCTTATGCCAGTGGTAGACTAGTGAGTGCGGGCCCTTGAACCCGGGCGCCACCGTCTCTATCGGAAAAAAACCGATTTCATAAAGTCCGGTGGGATGGGGTCGCACCTCACCGCCGAAAGCCAATGACAGGAGCTGCGCGCCGAGACAAAATCCCATGAAAGGTTTGTCCGCCTCTACCCACGTTCGAATCCATTCAACCTCATCCTGGATATACCCATCGTCATTGGCACTCTGAGCGCCGCCGTAAACGACGACAGCATCGAACGCGTCGCTCAGGGGATCGGGTAAAACGTCGCCCAGGGCGGGCGCACACCACTCGACCTCAAAGCCTCGCCGAACCAACATTGGATGGGCTCTATCAATTCTCTCCCCTTCCATATGGTTTAAAAGCAAGACTTTACGGCTCATTCTTCATCTCCAACAACCAAAGGTTTCGTCATATTTGGACGCGCTGACAGAAAAGCGGCCATGTGAAAGGCCGCCTGTTCCTGGTCATAGATATAGTCCAGTCCGACCGGACATGCACGCCTCGCCCGACAATAGGCCGTCCGACAATCGTGACCGGCGGCGCTCCCGACATGAGCCGCACAATCGTCAACCCGATAGCCGACCCCAGTGAACGCACCAACCGGGCAGGCACTCAAGCAGGGTTTATCCGCGCAACTCTCGCAAGGATGATCACCAGCCCTGTTTTGTCCTTGGTCATCGAGTTTCAACGCCAAGCCGTCCGCGGAAGTAAAAAGTAAAGCCGCACGATAGGCGTGCCACAGCCCAAACCGTGGGTGAACCAGAATGCCCAGCGGTGAAGGAAAGACTGCCTCGGCTTGCTGGGCCCAACGCTGAAAAGGATAGTATGGCGGTCCGTCCGATGGATAAAGCGGAGCGGAACCAAACCGCAAGGCGATCGCATCAACGACACGCTTGGTCCAGCGGTTCATTGGATCGGGTTTGCTGTCCCGATACTCCGGACTGCGCACGAAATGACGCCACATTTCAGGCCCTGCGTTGCCGATCATCGCAACAAAATCCACGGCGCGGCCATCCGGTAAGGACGGCAACGGGGTCTCCGGTCCAGGTCGGAAACCGCCCCTCAACAACAATCCCTGTTCCGCGAGCGCCGTTGTCAGATCGTCCTTCATGGGATCAATGGTCTACCGCAGGGTGAAGGCCCTATAAAGATAATTCCTCGCGTATCATCCTGGACCGCTTTCTATAGCAATAGTGCGGACATTATCGTTCCTTAGTTCTTGTCATTCATGATCGGAGGGTGTCACGATCTCTCGCGCTGGGGGCAGGGACTTGCACATACGGCAGATTCGGCCCCACGCCAACTTTGTACCTCGCCTATCAGGTAGTCATGAAGCAGAGCAGTATCATTGACACTCAACATTTTGGCTTTTTGTTGATTGAAGGCTTTTCCATACTTCCCTTTGCATCAGCTATTGAAGCCCTTCGTTCGGCCAACCGCCATTCAGGCGAGAACCTCTACAGTTGGACACTTCTTTCTCCCGAAGGTGGTCTTGTCACAGCGTCCAGCGGCGTGGCCTGCCGGTCGGACATGCCGGTACGTGCCTGCGACAAACTGGACGCCGTCATTGTGTGCGGTGGCGTGGACGCGCATGTGTTTGACAACAGACAAACATTAGCTTGGCTCAGGCTGCTAGCCCGTCAGGGGGCAAAGATGGGTGCAGTGTCCCTTGGCAGCTACATCCTGGCACGCGCTGGGCTGCTCAACGGTGTACGCTGCACGATCCACTGGGAAAACCTTGCGGGATTCCAGGAGGACTATCCGCAACTCAACGTGACCGAGGAGTTGTTCGAGATCGACGCAAATCGCTTTACCTGTTCGGGTGGCACCGCCGCATTGGACATGATGATGTCGATGATCGCCAAGGATCACGGTCGCGAACTCGCGACCAAGATCGCGGAAAACTACATCCATGAACGAATCCGCGATCAACACGACCACCAGCGCATGAATCTGCGCACGCGACTGAACATCTCTCATCCCAAGCTGCTAAACGTCATCGAGATGATGCAGCAGAACCTTGAGGACCCACTGCCCAGATCGAAGTTGGCCGCCATGAGCGGACTTTCGACGCGGCAACTCGAACGGCTGTTCCGCAAGTATCTGAATCGGACTCCGACCCGCTATTACCTGGAGCTTCGTCTCGCCAAGGCACGCTCGCTCCTTAATCAGACATCGCTCTCGATTCTGGACATCGCCATGGCAAGCGGCTTCGTATCAGCGTCTCATTTCTCGAAATGCTATCGCGAACAGTTCAACCGAAAACCTCGCGACGAGCGCCAACAGATTGCCTAAAGTATATCCTTTGTTTATCTGATTTTTCGTTGTTTATCAAACAATTAGGGAAGTTTCTTCAAGCTTCTACCGTCCAGGTATGTCCGGCTCTCATTACCTCTTGCAATCCACCTGCGGGTGCCTGCCCTTTGGCGGCGTCCAGTTGCGTATGAACGCTCTGATCGTAACTGGACGTCGGATCACAATAGAGTACGCCCAAGGCGACCGGTAGCGTGGGCGGCTCCATTGCCGCCAACAACGTCGCCAGCACGCGATTCTTTTCGTCGTGCCGTAGAACATCGGCTTCAGTGATACCGGCATCTCCCAGATTCACGACTTCAAGGGACAGCGTCGAGGGATTCAGGCGCAACCCGCGATCCTGATCTTTACCGAAGATCAAGGGCTCGCCGTGCTGAACATGGACCTGCCGGTCTTCCGCCACATCGCGCTCAGTGATGCCCGCAAAGACGCCATCATTGTAGACGATGCAGTTCTGGAGTATCTCCACCAGCGAGGCGCCACGGTGTGTATGCGCCCGTTTGAAGATCTCCGGCAGCCGCTTTTGCTGCGTGTCGACACCGCGGGCGAAGAACCTCGCCCCCACCCCTAGAGCAAAAAGCCCAGCGGACAAAGGCTGGTCGATCGACCCCATCGGGGTCGAAGGAGTGCGCAGTCCAGCCCGTGACGTCGGCGAGTACTGCCCCTTCGTCAAACCGTAAATCTCGTTGTTGAACAGAAGCATGTTGAGATCGAGATTACGGCGCAGGCAGTGCATCAGGTGATTACCGCCGATGGAAAGCGCATCCCCGTCGCCCATGACGACCCAGACATCCAGCTCCGGATTGGCCAGTTTCACCCCCGTCGCCACGGCCGGCGCGCGCCCGTGGATGGTGTGGAAACCATAGGTCGCGATGTAATAGGGAAAGCGTGCCGCACAGCCTATGCCCGACACGAAGACCGTCTTAGCCGGGTCCGCAGCCAAATCCGCCAGTGTCCGCTGCACGGCCTTCAAGATGGCGTAGTCACCGCACCCTGGGCACCAACGGACTTCCTGATCCGTTGCGTAATCCTTCGGCTGCAAAGCCGCGATTCCATCGGGCCCGCTCATAGCTTCTTCTCCAATCCGGGTTTGCGCGAAATCCTCGCGCGAACCGCCGCTTCCAAATCCGAAACACGGAAAGGCTTGCCGTTGACTTGAGCCAAACTTTCAGCGTCCACCAGATAGCGGTCCCGTAGCAACGTAACCAACTGTCCGTGGTTCATCTCTGGTATTAGTATTTTCTTATAAGTATTTAATATATCGCCGAGATTTGCAGGTAAAGGCCAGATATGTCTCAAATGGACATGCGCCACATTGTAGCCCTCTGCGAGCATGGTTGTGACTGCACGGCTTATGGGGCCATAGGTAGAGCCCCAACCAACCAGCACGAGATCGGCGCCAAGATCTCCCTGATCGACTTCCTGCAACGGAATATCGTTTGCAATGCCTTCGATCTTTGCCGCACGAAGGTCCGTCATGCGCTGATGATTATCGGGGTCGTAGGAGATGTTGCCGGATGTCGAGTCCCTCTCAATTCCGCCAATTCGATGCATCAGCCCAGGTGTCCCGGGGACTGCCCAATCGCGGGCCAGGGTTTGCGGGTTACGGGCAAAGGGCTGGTACCCCTCTGGATCCTGGCGGCGCTTGACCGGAAAACTCGCTATAGCGTCCAAGTCGGGGATGAGCCAGGGCTCCGATGCATTCGCAATGTACCCGTCGGTCAACAACATGACCGGCGTCATGTACTTTGTCGCCAGGCGAACAGCCTCCACCGCAACATCGAAACAATCACCTGGGGCACGCGCCGCCAGCACGACCAAAGGCGAATCGGCGTTCCGTCCATACACGGCTTGATAGAGGTCAGATTGCTCTGTTTTCGTCGGCATTCCCGTCGAGGGGCCCGCACGCTGGGAGTTCACGACGATCAATGGCAACTCGGTGGCGATGGCAAGACCCAGCGCCTCGGTTTTCAGGGCGACACCGGGTCCGGACGAGGATGTGATTCCCATATCGCCCGCGTAGGACGCCCCGATCGCAGCACAGGCTGCGGCAATCTCGTCTTCCGCCTGAAAGGTCAGGATGTTCAAGGACTTGAGAGCGGCAAGACTATGCAAAAGGCTGGAAGCTGGGGTGATTGGGTAGGAGCAGAATACCATCCGCAAGGCAGCTTTCTCACAGCCGGCGACCAATCCCCAGGCCAATGCCTCGGCGCCGGTGATGGCACGGTAGAGCCCCGGCGGAATTGCAGCTGGGCCAACATCTATCTGTGCCACCTCATGCTGAAGTTCAGATGTTTCACCAAAGGCATGGCCCGCATTGAGCGCCGCTATATTGGCCTCCAAAACCTCAGGCTTGCTGGCGAACTTCCGCTTCAACCAAGCAATCGTGGGGGCACGTTCCCGGCCAAAAAGCCAGTAAACCAAACCAAGCGCCCACATGTTTTTCGAGCGCACAGCCTCTTTCTTCGTGACGCCGACGGTCTCAACTGCGTCCTGGGTGAGCTGTGTGATGTCGATCTTGAGCACCCGATAAGGCGCCAAAGTATCGTCTTCCAGCGGATTGCTATCATAATGCGCCTTGCGCAGGTTCTTGTCGTTGAACTGACCCGTATCAACGATGACCAGACCAGCGGATTTGACATCGGCCAGATTCACCTTCAGCGCGGCCGGGTTCGTCGCCACCAGGACGTCGAGATGATCGCCGGCCGTCTTGATGCGCCGCGCCCCAAAATTTATCTGGAACGCCGAGACCCCATACGTGGTACCGGCAGGCGCGCGAATCTCCGCCGGAAAATCGGGGAAAGTCGCCAGATCGTTCCCGGCAAGGGCGGTCGTCAGCGTGAACTGACCGCCGGTTATCTGCATACCGTCACCGGAATCACCGGCAAAGCGAACTGTCGCCGACTCCATCTCCTGGTGTCGCCGGTCTGCAGATTTTAGGGCCTTAGAGCCTTCCATTCGCGTCGCCCACTCCTGCGCTATCCGGACGTCATCGTGATTGCTGGTCCACCGATTAGCAGAAAGCCCGGGCGCAATCAGCCCCTCTTTTTCTCTGGTCTTCAGGTAGTATTTTCCTGCGCGCGATCAAGAAGCGCCAGCATATCGGCCACAGACACGAATTTCCGGCGCGGGTGATCGCCTTGACCTGCGGCGATTTCAGCCTCGTCAATCAGGCGCCAATCCCGGTAGGTAACCCAACGAACCTGACGAGCGGTCAGCCGTGCCTCCAGCGCCTTTCGCCCTGGCTTGCCTTGTGTTTTCATATCGTCACGCAACTGCTCGGCCAGCGCCTTGCCATCCGCCTTATTCGTACCGATGACGCCGCTGGGTCCGCGTTTTGCCCATCCCACCGCATATAGCCCGGGCGCTATACGTCCATCTCGGTTGCGCAGTCGCCCGCGCGCCGCATCAAAAGGTATTCCCGGAATTCTGGGTGACCGGTATCCGATGGCCTTAATGATCAAGCCGCAGGATAGGTCTTCCTGAGCACCTGTTTCCACCACCCGGCTTCCCTCCAACCGCGTCTGCGCTACACGCAGTCCCGTAACGCTTTCTCCGCCCAAGACTTCCAGTGGTCTCGCAAAGAATTGAAATGTGATGCGCCGCGTCGCTGTTTTCTCTTTAAGTTCTGCGAAGCTTCGCAAGGTCTCCAGGTTCCTCTCGGCTTGCCGGCGCGGCTTCTCGCTTAATCCTTCCAGGGCATGTTCCGAGAGACTGTCACCTTCAACGCAAGGAGTTCCTCTATCGAGGCGGGCAAACGCCCGAAGTTCCGGATTGGTAAAGCGAGCCTGCGCCGCTCCGCGTCGACCGAGGACTATGACTTCGCGGAGTTTCGATCGAGTGATTGCGTCCGCCGCCTCCTCGGCGATATCGGTCGCGGCGAGTTCATTGGGCGAAAGGACCAGTATACGGGCAATATCGAGGGCCACGTTGCCGTTCCCCACCACAATCGCGCGCTCCACATCGATATTGGGATGAAGATTGGCGAAGTCCGGATGACCGTTGTACCAACCGACAAAGGCCGCCGAGCCAAGTATGCCGCGCTTATCCTCTCCCGGAATACCGATTGGGCGATCTCTTGGCGCCCCTACGGCCAGCACCACGGCATCATAGCAGTCCCGCAATTCCGCCATGGTCACGTCACGCCCTACTTCGACATTGCCGTAATAATGGACCCGACCGCTGCTGACGGTCTTCTCGTATCCCTCAGTCACGCGTTTTACCGATTGATGATCCGGCGCCACACCAAACCGCACAAGACCGAAGGGCGTCGGCAAACGCTCTAGGATATCGATCTCGCAATCGGGAAAAGCTGACAGCAGCGACTCTGCGGCATAAAATCCGCTCGGTCCCGAGCCCACAATCGCAACGGAAAGACGCATTCCGACAATCCCTCATTTCCGATGTGGCTATGGTGTAAGGCGATGGGCCCGCTTGACAAGCCCGCAATGCTTTCTTGACGGGAGCCATCGGGACCGCGACAAAGGCATCTCGTTTTTCTGCTACGCTCAGATACGAAAGGTTTTTCTCCATTATGAACAAGATCAAGGGCCTTCTGGCAGCCCTCTCCCTGCTTACTGCACCGTTGGCTGTGGCCCCGGGCCTGACCGACCCTGCCCGGGCAGCCGAATCCGTGATTATCGGTGACTTGAACAGCTACACGAAGCTACCGGCATTCAGCGTGCCCTATAAACAGGGATGGGAGCTGGCGCTGGACGAAATCAACGCCGATGGCGGTGTGTTGGGCGCCCCTTTGGTGGTAGTCAGCCGTGATGACGGTGGTGCGCCCGGCGAAGCGGTTACGGCCGCCAGCGAATTGACCGCACGTGAAGGCGCAACGGTCTTGATGGGGACGCTCCTTTCAAATGTCGGACTGGCGGTTTCCGATTTTGCTCAACAGCGAAATGTCCTTTTCATGGCGGCCGAACCCCTGACCGATGCCCTGGTTTGGGAAAAAGGCGCGCCCAATACTTTCCGGCTGCGCCCTGGAACCTACTCCCAATCGTTGATGCTGGCGCGCGAAGCGGCAAAACTTCCCGCCAAGCGCTGGGCGACGATTGCGCCGAACTACGAGTATGGCCAGTCCGCTGTCGCGGCTTTCAAGGAGAACCTGCTGAAGTTGCGCCCGGACGTCGAATTCGTGGCTGAGCAGTGGCCTGCCCTGTTCAAGATTGATGCCGGTGCGACCACCCAGGCCCTCGCTCTGGCCGAACCGGATGCAATCTTCAATGTGACCTTCGGCGGCGACCTCGTGAAATTCGTCCGTGAAGGCAGCCTGCGCGGGTTGTTTGAAAATCGCACCGTGGTCAGCCTGCTAACCGGTGAGCCCGAATGGAATGCCCCCCTAAAGGACGAACTTCCCACCGGTTGGATCGTGACCGGCTACCCACCCAACAAGGTGGATAGCCCGGAGCACAATACCTTCCGCGAGGCTTATATCGACAAGTTCGCGGAGGAGCCGAGAATGGGGTCGGTCGTGGGATATGTAACGCTCAAGGCTCTAGCCAAAGCCATTAATCAAGCGCAAACAACGGACGTTGAAGCGTTGGCCGAATCCTTGCGGGGTCTGGCGTTGGACACGCCATTCGGACCGATCCACTTCCGTGCAGCAGACCATCAGTCGACCCTCGGTACCTTCGTTGGCTTAACCGCCGTGGAGAACGGGGCCGGAACCATGACGGACTGGTACTATGCCAACGGCAACGATTTCCTGCCCAGCGAAGAGGAGGCCGCCAAGCTTCGGGCCGCGGAATAGCATATGACGAAGATCCGGGACGATTGGGACTACACCGAATACAAGGACCAGCAAACCTGGCCGCGCTATACCGGCATTCCGACCTTTATGCGGGCGCCCTATTCCGAAGCCTTGGATGAGTTGGATATTGCCTTGGTCGGCGTCCCGTTCGACGGTGGGGTCACCAATCGCCCGGGTGCGCGTCATGGGCCAAGGGAAATCCGTAATCAATCCAGTCTAATGCGGCGCACGAGCCAAGAAACCGGAATCAGCCCCTTCAGTCTCTGCCGTATTGCCGATATCGGCGATGCCTGGCCGCAACGTCCCTTCCATCTGGAGGAGTCCCTGGCGGAGATCGCAAACTTCTTCGCCAAGGTTCACGCCGCGGGAGTATTGCCGGTATCCGCGGGTGGCGACCATTCAGTAACCCTGCCGATCTTTCGAGCCATCGCCAAGGATCGCCCCGTGGGGATGATTCACTTCGACGCCCATTGCGATACCGGCGACGATTATCTGGGCTCCAAGTTCCACCATGGGGCGCCTTTCCGCCGGGCGGTGGAGGAAGGTCTGCTCGATCCTAAACGCACCATCCAGATCGGTATTCGCGGCGGCGTCAACGATGCCAAGATATGGCAGTTCAGCCACGACAGCGGCATGCGGGTGATCTACATGGAGGAGTTCCTGGAGATCGGCGTCAAAGGCGCGATTGCTGAAGCACGGCGCGTCGTCGGGGACGGCCCAACATATCTCTCATTCGATGTCGATGGTCTGGATCCGGTTTTTGCTCCCGGCACAGGTACGCCCGAGATTGGCGGCTTCTCGACGGCTGAGGCTTTGGCCATGCTGCGGGGATTGCGCGGACTAAACTACGTGGGTGGCGATGTGGTTGAGGTGGCACCCTGTTTCGACCCGGGATACGTGACGGCGCTGGCCGGTTCACAGATCATGTTTGAGATTCTTTGCCTGGTCGCCGAGGCGCACGCCGGGCGTCGCGACTAGCCAGAAATCGGAAGGACCGACAGCCTGCGATGTCCTTTACCATCGCCCAGTTCCTAACGGCCTTCGCCAATGCCTCCGCCTTGTTCTTCGTGGCGGTCGGCCTGTCGATCATTTTTGGCGTGACGCGGATCGTCAACTTCGCGCATGGCTCCTTCTACATGCTTGGCGCCTATCTGGGGGTGACCATCAGCGGGCTCTTGATGCCTCTCCTCGGCGGCCTGGGTTTCTGGCTCGCCCTGCCAGTGGCCGCCGCCGGCGCGGGACTCGTCGGTCTCGGCATGGAGCGGTTCTTGCTGCGTCGCCTTTATCGCTCGAATGAACTCTTCCCATTGCTGGCCACCTTTGGGCTGCTGCTGGTGCTGCAGGATGTAACCCTGCACGTCTGGGGTCCGGAGGACATTGTCGGGCCTCGGGCCCCCTGGCTGGATAGCGCGATTACCCTCTTTGGTAACCGAATCCCGGAGTATGATCTGTTTCTGATCGCTGCCGGGCCGACCGGTCTTTTAGCCCTGTGGTTGCTGTTCAAACGCACCCGTTGGGGCATCCTCGTACGCGCCGCGACAGAGGACCGTGAAATGGTCGCTGCCCTGGCCGTCGATCAGCAACGTCTGTTCGCCAGCGTCGTGGCCCTGGGAACCGCGCTCGCCGGTCTAGGGGGTGCGTTGCAGCTTCCTCGTGAGGCCGCTTCGCTTGGTATGGACCTGAACATCATTGCCGAGGCGTTCGTCGTTGTCGTTGTGGGTGGCATGGGATCGATTTTCGGTTCCTACCTGGCTGCCCTGCTTATTGCCGTGATCCAAGCCTTCGGTATCCTGCTCTTTCCAGAAATCACCCTGGTCATCGTGTTTCTCGTGATGGCCGTTATTCTGGCCCTGCGTCCCCAGGGGTTGTTCGGCAAACGGGAAAGCGCCTTTGCCGCCCGTGTCGCCGATCCCCATACGCCTTTATTGGCGGCCGGTACCGCCATGAAGTTGGGGGCCTTGGCGCTGCTGTTCTTTTTGGCGGTCTTGCCTCTTTTCAGCGGGCGCTACGTGGTGATCATCGGGGCGGAGATACTGATATTCGCGCTTTTTGCCGCTTCGCTTCAGTTCCTATTGGGACTAGGCGGCATCATATCCTTTGGACATGCCGCCTTTCTGGGACTGGGCGCCTACAGCGTCGCACTGTTGGGCGCCGACCTCGGTTGGCCGATGGAAGCGGCGCTCCTCGTTGCCCCCGTTGTCGCCGGGGTGGTGGCGCTCGCGTTCGGCTGGTTCTGCGCGCGGCTGTCCGGCGTCTATCTCGCCATGTTGACCTTGGCATTTGCCCAGATTCTCTGGTCCGTTGCTTTTCAATGGTACGGCTTCACCGGCGGCGACAACGGAATACTGGGCGTCTGGCCCAGCCCATGGTTTGCCGAACCTCGCAGCTTTTACTGGCTGGTCCTGGCGCTGGTCGCCACAGCGCTATTACTCATGCGGCATTTGGCTTTCTCGGGTTACGGCTTCGCCTTGCGGGCGCAACGGGACAATGCGCTGCGCGCTGCTGCCAGCGGGCTCAACCCGCAACGCCTGCGCTGGCAAGCCTTCGCCGTTAGCGGCGCTTGCGCGGGCCTCGCGGGTGGTCTTTATGCTCTTTTGAAAGGCAGCGTGTTCCCTGACGTTTTGGCAATACCCATGTCGGTGGAAGCGCTTGTCATGGTGTTGCTGGGCGGCGTTGCCTTTCTTGAGGGACCCTTGCTGGGCGCCGCGGCCTATCTAGGCCTGAAAACCGAACTGTTGAGCTATACCAGCTTCTGGCGCAGCGCGATCGGCGGCATCATTTTGCTGCTGGTTCTGATTTTCCCCCAAGGACTGGCCGGTGGTGCAAGCCAGCTCTGGCGGCGAAAAGGAGCCGGGACATGACAGCTCAGTTGTCCGTTACCGGTTTGAACAAGAATTTCGGCGGGGTACAGGCGGTTTGCAATGTTTCCTTTGACCTTCATGCCGGCGAGCGCCTCGCCTTGATCGGACCCAACGGGGCCGGAAAGTCCACCTGCTTCAATCTCATTGGCGGGCAGCTTATGCCTGACGGCGGAAACGTCGTTTTGAAAGGCCGCTCCCTAGGCTCGCTTCGCCCGGACCAGCGCTACCTTCAGGGCTTGGGCCGAACCTTTCAGATTGGCTCCGTATTCAGCTCCATGACGCTTGAGGAAAACCTTCTGACGGTCATAGCAGCCGCAGAAGGCCTTGGGCCGAGCTTTACCCAAAGCGTGGCCCGAAAGCATCAGTCCCAGGCACAATCGCTGCTGACCGCTGTGGGGCTTTCCGACCTTCGCCAGCGCCAAAGCGCTGAACTTGCCTACGGTGATGTCAAAAGGCTCGAATTGGCGATGGCTCTAGCGGGGAACCCGAGTGTCCTGCTGATGGATGAGCCGACGGCCGGCATGGCGCCTGGAGAAAGGCACGACCTGATGACCTTGGTCGTCGCAATTGCCGCAGAGCGACAGATCAGCCTGCTTTTCACCGAGCATGACATGGATATCGTTTTTGACCATGCAGAACGCATTCTCGTGCTCGACCATGGCCATGTTATCGCGGAAGGAACGCCGTCCCAGGTTCGCGCCGACCCCCGTGTGCGTCAAGTCTATCTCGGAGAGGATTTCTGATGACTGACGGCATAGAACGCGCGTCAACAGGGTTCTCGATCGAGGGTTTGGAAGCCTTCTATGGCGCCGCGCAAATACTCTTTGGTGTCGATCTAACTCTTGCACCGGGAGAATTGGTCGCACTGGTGGGGCGGAACGGCGCAGGCAAATCGACGATCTTGAAAGCGGTCGTAGGTCTGGGTGCGCGCGCATGCGGCAGTATTCGCTACGGCGGCACTGAATTGTTAGGCATGCCGACACACAAGATCGCGTCCTTGGGCGTCGGCTATGTTCCTGAAGAAAGACGAGTTTTCGCCGAGCTCACCGTCGCCGAGAACCTCTTGGCAGGCGCCCGCACGTCACAATCCGGATCGCAGCGCTGGACCTTCGATAGCGTCCTTGAACTGTTTCCGGCTTTGTCAAAGCTCCTGGACCGCCGCGCAGGCCTCTTGAGCGGCGGCGAACAGCAGATGCTCACTGTCGCCCGCACACTGATGGGGAACCCAACGCTCCTGCTGCTGGACGAACCTTCGGAAGGTCTAGCGCCCTTGATCGTGCGACAAATGAGCGACGCCATCGCGGAATTGAAACGCGAAGGAATTGCGATCCTTTTGTCTGAACAGAATCTGCAATTTGCCCGCCGATTGTGCGACCGGGCTTATATTCTGGAAAAAGGGCGTATACTGGCAACCGGCGATCTTGGGAGTCTGCTTGATGACAAGCATGTTTCTCGGGCGCTTATGGTCTAGCGCGCAGCGTAGTCGCATTTCCGATATGACTTGTCGCGCGCGGCGCAGCCGTTACCGGGTCTCGGCGCGTAGCAATAAATGATGATCAGGGGTCATCTCGGCCCCGCTATAAGCATGAGGGCATTTGGAATGGCTGACGAAGACGATCTTGACCTGCGCTCCTTGCCGGACGACGAGCTTGTCCAGCAGATGCAAGACGACCTTTACGACGGCCTCAAGGAAGAGGTCATGGAAGGCGTCAACATCCTTTTGGAGCGTGGCTGGACGCCTTACAACGTTCTAACGATCGCGCTGGTCGAAGGCATGCGGATCGTCGGCATCGATTTCCGCGACGGAATTCTTTTCGTGCCTGAAGTGCTGCTGGCAGCCAATTCGATGAAAGGCGGGATGCACATTCTGCGCCCGCTTCTCGCTGAAACCGGAGCCAAGCAGGTCGGCAAGATGGTCATCGGCACCGTCAAGGGCGACATCCACGACATTGGCAAAAACCTCGTCTCGATGATGATGGAAGGCGCTGGATTCGAGGTCATCGATCTTGGCATCAACAACCCGGTCGAAAAGTACCTGGAAGCCCTCGACACTCATAAGCCTGAAATTCTCGGCATGTCGGCGCTACTCACCACGACCATGCCATATATGAAGGTCGTCGTGGACGCCATGAAGGAAAACGGCATCCGCGACGACTACATCGTGCTGGTTGGCGGCGCGCCGCTGAATGAGGCCTTCGCCGAGGCTGTCGGTGCAGATGCCTATTGTCGTGACGCGGCTGTTGCCGTCGAGACCGCCAAGGAGCTGGTCAAGCGCAAGCACAACCAGGCCGCCTGACGGTCGAGGACAGGAAAGTCAGACTGTAGCCTGCTGGCCCAGGACCTCGGGAGACCTGACCGCATGGAAGCGACGGCACGAGACAAAGCGCCTGAGCCGCCAGCCCCACCGCGCACCCGAATCATTGCCTGTGGCGCCCTGGCGCGTGAGTTGCTGGCAATCATGAAGCAGCCAGGGCTTACGCATCTATCGCTCACCTGCCTGCCTGCCATTTGGCACAACCGCCCAGAGCGTATTCCCGACGGCGTGCGGGGCAAGATTAGGCAGGCGCGAGCGGAGGGGATCGAGCGGATTCTAGTCGCCTATGCCGACTGTGGCACAGGCGGTTTGTTGGACCGCGTTCTCGAAGAGGAAGGTGTCGAGCGGATTGACGGGCCACATTGTTACGCTTTTTTTGCCGGGCAAGCGCGCTTCGAGGCACTCGCCGACGCTGAGATTGGCACCTTTTATCTGACAGACTATCTGGTACGGCATTTTGATCGCTTGATGTGGCAGGGCCTAGGGCTGGACCGGCATCCCGACCTTCGGGACGCTTATTTTGGCCACTACACCAAGCTGGTATATCTAGCCCAAATCGATGACCCGGCGTTGGATGCTGGCGCCCAGGAAGCGGCAGCACGGCTAGGCTTGAGCTATGAGCGCATATCGACGGGTATGGGAGAACTTGCTGGCTTTGTGAACCGCGCAGTCCACCATCCAAAGCAAGGGTGAGAAAGAACAGGAAATGGCACAGCTAACCATCGTTTACTGGCGGGATATCCCGGCACAAGTCATCGTCAAGGCCGGTCGCAACAACGCGAAACGGCAACTGGATGAACGCTTCGAAAAAGCGATCGACCGGGCGGCCATGCGCGCGAAGCTCCGCGACTCAGATTCTTACCTGGCAGAATGGCGGCGCGGAGCGGCGATACCCTGCGGCGACGATTTAGAAGCCGAGGCCGACGCTTGTGCGGCGCGCCTGGAAGCAGATTATCCCGATGAACGCCTGAAGATGCTGGTGAACCAGGGCGGCCTCGAGACCCCAGAAGTTTGAGGTAAACCCTTACCCGCCCCGCCAAGGTCAAAGGATTGAAGAGTAATGTCGCTGGAGAAAACAATCGCTGATTTCCTAACGGATTTCACCATCGAGACCACGCCGGGATCGGCTGCGAAGATTCCCGATTATCGTGAGCACCTGCGCGAAGGCACGAAGGTCGCCGTCACGTTCCTTCCAGGCTCGGACTTTGCCGACACAGTGAAAACGTCCAAGAAGCTGAAGGACGAAGGGATGGTGCCGATGCCGCACTTCGCGGCACGTTCCATTCCGAGCAAAGATGCTTTTGCAGACTATCTGAAGCGGCTACAGGATGACGTTGGCATCGCACATGTTGTTGCCCTCGCCGGCGCCGTGGAAAAGCCTTTGGGCCCATACGAAAGCTCAATGGCTCTCCTTGAGACCGGCCTTTTCGAGGAACACGGCATCCAGACCATCGGTATCGCCGGGCATCCCGAGGGAAGCCCTGATATCAGCGACAGCGATCTGGCCAGCGCCTTGGCCTGGAAAAACACCTACGCCAGAAGCAGTAGCGCCAAGCTCTACATCGTTACCCAATTCTGCTTTGAAGCCGAACCCATTCTGGCATGGGAGAAGCGCATCCGAAACGCTGGCAACGCATTGCCGATCCACATCGGTTTGCCCGGCTTGGCGACCATCAAGACGCTCGTCAATCACGCACGCGCCTGCGGCATCGGCCCGTCGATGAATTTCCTGGTTCGGCAAGCACGCAACGTTGCCAAGCTGATGACCGTGAATGCGCCTGACAAGCTTACGCTGGATTTAGCGCAGCACGTTGCTAGCAACCCGGAATGCCTGATCAACAAGGTCCACATGTACCCGTTGGGCGGCCTCCGGAAATCTGCGGCTTGGAGCTATGCCGTCGTGGAAGGCGATATCACTCTCAAGTCCGGCAACAAAGGGTTCAAGGTCAATCGCGACATTGACTGATTGATACAATTTGTCCTGCGGCTTTTCGCGTTTTGACTAATGGAGGTCGCAAAAGCATCAGCCCTCGGAGGGTAAAAAGCATGGAATGCGCTCCAACATGCTCCCCAGCGTGGCCAGACGGCGACCTTACGAGGCCGATGGTGGGTTGGTCAGGGTAGACACAACGACCCAAGCGGTCATTTAAAGGAGTTCCGCACCATGGTTGATACCGTCGTCAGTTCGGCCAAGAAGACTCTCATTATCGCCAATGATCGCCCGTTTTGCATCATTGGCGAGCGCATAAACCCGACCGGCCGCAAGAAACTGGCTGCCGAGATGGCGGCCGGCGATTTCTCCACGGTCGAACGGGATGCGCTGGCTCAGGTTGCGGCCGGGGCCCACATGCTGGACGTAAACGCTGGTATCCCCCTGGCCGACGAGCCTGCCATCCTGGCTTCGACCATCAAGCTGGTACAGTCGCTGGTTGACGTGCCCCTCTCGATCGATTCCTCCATCGTGGAAGCACTGGCCGCCGGTCTGGAGGTCTATGAGGGCCGTGCCCTCGTGAACTCGGTCACCGGCGAGGAAGAGCGCCTGGAACAGGTTCTGCCCCTGATCAAGAAATACGATGCCGCGGTTGTCGCTATATCCAACGATGAAACCGGCATCTCCGAGGACCCGGAAGTCCGCTTCCAGGTTGCCAAGAAGATCGTCAACCATGCTCAGGATTATGGTATCAAGCCGGCCGACGTGGTGATCGATCCGTTGGTTATGCCGATCGGCGCGCTGGGCGGCGCCGGGCGTCAGGTTTTCCGCATCTGCCAGCGCATTCAAGAAGAACTTGGCTGTAACACCACCTGTGGGGCATCCAACATTTCGTTCGGATTGCCGAACCGTCACTCAATGAATGGCGTCTTCCTGGCAATGGCTGCGGGCTTTGGCCTCACCTCGGCGATCATGAATCCTCTTCACGAGGAAGAAATGGGCGCTATCATGGCCTCCGACGTACTTCTGGCAAAGGACGCGAACTGCGCCCGATGGATCCGCAAATACCGTGAACCTGCTCCGGAGCAGACAGCCGGCTCCGAGAATGGCGAGGGACGCCGTGAGCGACGCCGTCGCCGGGCATGAACTAAACTCGACCGACGGTCGGGTGAACAAAAAGGAGGAGTGGTGCTGCTATGTCCGAAGACGCGCTGGTCGTCTTTACCCCTTCGGGGCGTCGTGGTCATTTTCCTATCGGCACCCCGGTTCTGAAGGCAGCCCGCGCACTGGGCGTGGATATCGACTCGGTCTGTGGCGGACGCGGCATTTGCGGGCGTTGTCAGATTCAGGTTTCCGAAGGCTCCTTCTCGAAGCACGGCATCGTTAGCAGCGCAGAGAACCTGACTGCTTTCAACGAAGTGGAGGCCCGTTACAAGTCCAAGAAAAGCATGCGCGACGAGCGCCGCCTCTCTTGTCAGGCCTTGCTCGAAGGCAACGTGGTCATCGATGTGCCCGCCGACAGCCAGGTTCATCGACAGGTCGTGCGCAAACGCGCAGAAGTGCGTGACATCAAACTAGACCCGGCGATTCGGCTTCATTACGTCGAGGTCGAAGAGCCGGACATGCACAAACCCACCGGCGATCTTGAGCGCCTGCGCCGGGCGCTGGAGGACCAATGGGGCCTGAAGGAGCTGGAATGCGATCTGCGTATCCTGCAATCGCTCCAGAAATCGCTGCGCGACGGGAAATGGAAAGTGACGGTGGCGGTCCACCGCGCCCAGGTTATTACCGCGATTTGGCCCGGGTTCCACGACCGGGTCTTCGGACTTGCCGTTGATGTCGGTTCAACCACGATCGCAGCACACCTTTGCAGCCTGCGCACTGGTGAGGTCGTCGCTTCTTCCGGCATCATGAACCCGCAGATTCGCTTTGGCGAAGACCTGATGAGCCGTGTCTCCTACGCGATGATGAACCCAGGCGGCGACAAGGAGATGACACAGGCGGTTCGCGATGGTCTGAACGTGCTGGTAGCCGAAGTCTGCAAAGAGGCGGATATCCTGCCATCGGAGATTCTCAATGCCGCCTTCGTCGGCAACCCCATCATGCATCACCTGTTGCTTGGTATCGACCCGACGGAACTGGGCGGCGCGCCCTTCGCTCTGACCCTGAACTCCGGCCTCACCATCTGGGCGACCGAGATGGGCCTGGAGATCAACGAGGATGCGCGTATCTATGTCCTTCCCTGCATCGCCGGACACGTAGGCGCCGATACCGCGGGTGTGATCCTTTCGGAAACCCCCTATCTGTCCGACGACATCGTGCTGGTTGTGGATGTCGGCACCAACGCGGAATTAGTGCTCGGTAACAAAGACCGCTTGCTGGCGGCATCCTCGCCCACCGGCCCGGCTTTCGAAGGCGCGCAGATATCTTGCGGCCAGCGCGCCGCACCCGGTGCGATAGAGCGCCTGCGCATCGACCCAGATACCCTGGAGCCCCGGTACAAGGTGATCGGCTGCGATCTTTGGTCCAATGAAGACGGCTTTGATCAGGCGATCCGGAGAATCGGCGTGACCGGAATCTGTGGATCCGGCGTCATCGAGGCGCTGGGCGAAATGTTCCTTGCAGGCATTCTGGTGACCGACGGCACAATCGACGGTGCAATGGCTGCGAAAAGCCCGCGCATTCAGGCCGACGGGCGCACTTTCTCCTACCTGATTCGAGAGGGCGAACCGGAAATTCGCATCACCCAGAATGATGTGCGGGCCATTCAGCTTGCCAAGGCTGCGCTCTACGCCGGTGCCAGATTGCTGATGGATCACCTGGAAATCGACACTGTGGACCGTATCGTTCTTGCCGGTGCTTTCGGCAGCCACATCGATGTCAAGTATGCCATGATCCTGGGCATGATTCCTGACTGCGATCTGTCAAAGGTTGCCTCCGCGGGCAACGCAGCGGGCACAGGCGCACGGATCGCGCTTCTGAATCAGAAGGCGCGCGACGAGATCGAGGATGTCGTTCGCCGAGTCGAGAAAATCGAGACCGCGGTCGAACCCAAGTTCCAAGCGCATTTCATCGAAGCGATGGGGCTGCCGCATACGACGGCCCCCTATCCGATGCTTGCCGCGGCGGTCGCCCTTCCCGCTCCGAAGAAGGCAGGACCAGCCGGCGACAGCGCCTCGGAAGACCGGGCGGCCCGCCGCCGTCGGCGACGCAGCGAAGGATAACAGCGCACGTTCATTTACCCATTCCGGTTATAACCTCCGCCTGCATTGTTCGTGGCGCAATGCCGCTTGTCGAAACTAGTTATTGAATCAAACACGCGCGCCCATTAGGTAGATTTGCTCACAATGCGGTCGTACCAAGGAACGTCGGGTGCCGGAATGTTCGGCCGCAAGTCATCGGGAAGCCTTATGCCGATCAAGATTCCAAACGAATTACCCGCCCGCGCGATTCTGGAAAGCGAGGGCGTCCCCGTCATTCAGGAGAGCGATGCCATGCGGCAGGATATCCGTCCGCTGCGCGTGGCCTTGCTTAATCTGATGCCGGAGAAGATTCGTACGGAAACGCAACTCGCCCGGGTCCTCGGCTCCACCCCTCTACAGATCGAGATGACGCTTCTGCGCACCGGCAGCTACACCGGTCGCAACACGCCGATGGAGCATCTGCTGACGTTTTATCAGACTTGGGAAGACGTAAAGGAGCAAAAGTTCGACGCTCTCATCATCACCGGCGCGCCGGTCGAACAGATGCCCTTCGAGGATGTGGTCTATTGGAATGAGCTCCAGCAGATCTTCGACTGGGCGGACACCAACGTCTTTTCGAGCTTTTTCATCTGCTGGGGTGCTCAGGCGGCTCTCTACCATTATCACGGCGTGCCGAAGTACGACTTGGACGGCAAGATGTTCGGCGTCTTTCCCCACGCCGTGGACCAACATGCCTCGCCATTGGTTGCAGGTTTCGACGACATCTTCCACTGCCCCGTATCACGCTACACCGAGGTGCGACGGAAAGACGTAGAGCCGATACAGGGACTGGAGATTCTCGCGGATTCGGCGGATTCCGGTTTATGCCTGCTTGAAGAACGCGCAAAGCGCCGGGTCTTCATTTTCAATCATCTGGAGTATGACGGCGATACCTTGAAACGCGAGTTTCAGCGTGATCACGCCGCTGGCCTGGATACGGCCTTGCCACGCAACTATTTCCAAGGCGACGATCCTAGTCAGCCGCCCCGTGTTGCTTGGCGTGCTCATCGGAATCTACTTTATGGCAACTGGATCAACGATCTTTACCAGCACGCCCCCTTCGATCTTCAGAAGATCGGAAAGACGCGTTAACTAAGAAAAGATCTGAGGTTTCTGTAGCAAAGAGCAATGAGGAAACCATGACCGAGACCGTGACCTTTACCCGGATGGCCGATGGCACTGTTGAGGATTACGCTCTTCTGGTCCGAAATGCGGAAACACACGTCCGCGCGACGCTCGCAGACAACGTCTTGGGGTCTCTAAAGTTACTGCAAGGTCCCACGCTGGGGTACCGGATTGATCGCTTCGAGCATTCACTGCAAACAGCCACCCGCGCCATGAAGGAAGGTGCTGACGAGGAAACCGTTGTCTGCGCGCTGCTTCACGACGTTGGCGACAGCATAGCGCCCGAGAATCATTCCGCATTGGCCGCAGCAATTCTGCGACCTTATGTCAGCGAAAAAAACCACTGGATCATCCTGCACCACGGTGTATTCCAGGGTTATTACTACTTCGATAAAATCGGCCAGGACCGGAATGCCAGAGACGCCTTTCGCGGTCATGTATATTTTGATGCTTGCGCGCATTTCTGCGAGGCCTGGGATCAAACGTCATTCGACCCCGATTATCCCACCGAACCGCTATCGACATTCGAGCCGATGGTCCGCCGCCTCTTTGCGAAGAAGCCCACAGCTTTCGTATGACGGCGAGGCCGCCCTCGCACGCCTAAATCATTATCTGATCTGCTCCTGCGGCAGGGTTCCTTGTTAAGCCCCGGGCCGTTGCGATGACGCAGGGAGTTCGTCGTAGTCCTCGTCGTCAGACACACCACCCTCGTGCAGGGGAACCCCACGCTCCTTGCGCGGCGTATGACCAAAGTAGTCGCGGTAACACTTGGAGAAATGTGAAGCAGAAACGAACCCGCAGGCCAGGGCCACGTCGATCACGGACATGTTGGTCTGCAACAACAAGAGGCGCGCCTTGTTAAGACGTAGCTCCAGGTAGTAACGCGCCGGCGAGCGGGTCAGGTATTTGCGAAACAGTCGTTCCAACTGCCGTGTGGAAAGTCCCGCCTCGCGCGCCAGTTCTGCCCGCGACAGAGGCTCTTCCAGGTTTTCCTCCATGAATTGGATTACCTTCAACAGCTTGGGATGGCGCACACCCAGGCGCGCCGGCAAGCCCATGCGCTGGTGATCGTGGCGGTCCCGGATGCGTTCGTGCATGAACTGGTCGGCCACCTTGGCCGCTAGTTCGTGGCCGTGCTGCATGGCGATCACGTTCAGCATGAGATCGATGGCCGCAGTACCCCCAGCGCAGGTGAAACGGCTACGATCGATCTCGAATAACTCGGCAGTGACATCGATCTCCGGGAAGTCCTCGGCAAAAGCCGGGAGGTTCTCCCAGTGTATCGTGCAACGATGGCCGTCCAGGAGTCCGGCACTGGCCAATACGTGCGCCCCGGTGCAGAGCGAACCGATGTCGACACCCTTGCGGTCGATCTTGCGCAACCAGGCAAACAAGGGTTTGACGATGACCTTCTGCACGTCGATTCCACTGCAGACAATGACCGTGCCAAAGCCGGTTGCCGCCTCCAAGTCGCCTTCCGGCGTGAGGGCAATGCCGTTAGAAGCCGCAACCGGCTTGCCATCCGGCGAGAAGAGATGCCAACTGTACAGCGCTTGACCGCTCAAGCGATTGGCAACGCGTAACGGCTCGATAGCCGAGGTAAAAGCAATCATTGAAAAACGCGGCAGCATCACAAACGCGATGCGTTGAGGAGTCTCCCTGGGGGTCGCACCAAACATTCCTTTAAACGACTCCTTCTGGTCGCTTTCCAACGGATACGTTACACAATTATAGCCATGTCGCGATCTGAAAAATATCCGACGCAAGCCCGAAAGCTATTGTTGTGAATAACCGCAGATTGCACGTGAGTTCGAGATAGAGAGATGCGAAGGGCGTTGTCAAACAGACTGAGCCTTTCCATTATCGATAAATCGTCGCAGCCCCACCGGTTTCGCTATCGTTGCCGTCCCCAGGAAAGGTCAGGCCCCATGAAAGCCCGCTATTCGATCGTAAGCCTGATACGCAACGCTCTCAATTATCATGAGGGATGGCCGGAAGCCTGGCGCAGTCCGGAACCAAAGGCGGAGTACGATGTCATTATCGTCGGCGGCGGCGGGCATGGCTTGGCGACGGCCTATTATCTAGCCAAGGAACATGGCATCACCAACGTCGCGGTGATCGAGCGCGGCTGGATCGGCGGAGGCAATACGGGGCGTAATACCACAATCGTGCGCTCCAACTATCTGTGGGACGAGAGCGCCGGACTTTATGAGCATGCGCTCAAGCTCTGGGAAGGATTGAGCCAGGATCTCAACTACAACGTCATGTTCAGTCAGCGCGGCGTGATGAATCTGGCGCACAGCCAGCACGATCTGCGTGAATTGCAACGACGCATCTACGCCAACTATCTGAATGGCGTCGATTCTGAATTCCTGACGCCGGAACAGGTTAAGGAATTTTGCCCAATCATCGACCTTCGCGGCAACGGACGTTACCCGGTCCTGGGCGCAAGTCTGCAGCGACGTGGCGGTACAGCACGCCATGACGCCGTTGCCTGGGGCTATGCGCGCGGCGCGGATGCGCTGGGCGTCGATATCATTCAGGAATGCCCCGTGAACGGCTTCGTGATCGACAAGGGCCGCATTACCGGCGTCGAGACCGCAAAGGGCACCATCAAGGCAAAGAAGGTCGGCGTTGTCGTTGCGGGTCACTGCAGCGTCATGGCCGACATGGCCGGGTTCCGTTTGCCTGTTGAATCGCGCCCCCTGCAGGCGCTGGTCAGCGAACCGGTGAAGCCCATCATCGATTGCGTCGTCATGTCCAATGCCGTTCATGCTTATGTCAGTCAGTCGGACAAGGGAGAGCTGGTAATCGGCGCCGGCGTGGACCGCTACAATGGCTACGGTCAACGCGGCAGCCTTCCGGTTACCGAAGAAACCCTCGGGGCAATCTGTGAGCTTTTCCCCATGTTCCGCCGGATGCGCATGCTGCGTACCTGGGGCGGCATTGTGGATACTTGCCCAGACGCCAGTCCAATCATCTCGAAAACGCCCGTTGAGGGGCTGTTCTTCAACTGTGGTTGGGGAACGGGCGGCTTCAAGGCCACACCCGGCTCAGGCCATGTCTTTGCCCACACGATCGCCAAGAACGAACCACACCCACTGGCAGCGCCTTTCCGGCTCGACCGTTTCGTGACCGGCTTCCTCATCGACGAACACGGCGCAGCGGCCGTGGCGCACTGACCCGAAGGAACGACCTCATGTTGTTGTTAGATTGCCCACACTGCGGTCCGCGCGAAGAAACGGAATTCACTTACGGCGGTGAGGCCCATCTGGCGCGCCCGAAAGACCCGGCATCGATGACCGACGAAGAATGGGCCGGGTTCGTCTACTGGCGCAAGAATACCAAGGGCGTTTTCCTGGAGCGCTGGAACCATGCGCACGGCTGTCGTCGCTGGTTCAACGTTGCCCGCGACACGGTTAGCTACCAAGTCTTGGCTGTCTATCCCATGGGGTCGAAGCCACCCAAGAAGCTAGCGCTCACGAAGTACGTCTGAGAAGGAAGGACCGAAGATGACCGATTATCGCCTTCGCCAAGGCGGGCGCATCGACCGCTCGAAGTCGCTGTCCTTCACATTCGACGGCCAGCGCTATGCCGGATATGCAGGTGATACGCTGGCATCGGCTCTGTTGGCCAATGGTGTCCACTTTGTCGGGCGGAGCTTCAAGTATCATCGCCCCAGGGGTATCGTGGCCGCCGGCGCCGAGGAGCCAAATGCTCTGATCCAGCTTGGACATGGCGCACGCACGGAGCCAAACCTGCGGGCCACTCAGATCGAACTGTTCGACGGCCTCCGGGCCGAATCGCAGAACCGCTGGCCCAGCCTTAGCTTTGACGTCGGCGCCCTCAACAATGCGCTTTCGAAGTTTTTCCCCGCGGGGTTCTACTACAAGACCTTCATGTGGCCCGCTGCCTTGTGGATGAAATACGAGTACGTCATCCGCCACGCCGCCGGTCTTGGCAAATCGCCAACCGAGCGCGATCCGGACACCTATGACAAGACCAACGCCCATTGCGATGTCTTGATCGTCGGTGCGGGGCCCTCGGGCCTTGCCGCGGCGCTGGCTGCCGCGAAAACTGGCGCGCGGGTTATTCTTTGCGACGAGCAGGCCGAGATGGGCGGCAGCCTGCTAAATCGCCACGCCGAGATCGATGGCAAACCGGGTGTCGACTGGGCCGCCGATTCCCTGAAAACGCTGGCACAGTATCCGAACTTGCGCCTGCTGCCGCGTACAACCGCATTTGCCTACTGGGACCATAACTTTGTCAGTCTCTGTGAAAAAGTTACTGATCACCTGGCGGACAAGCCCAAACACCTGCCTCGGCAACGCTTGTGGAAAGTTCGCGCCAAGCAGGTTGTTCTGGCAACTGGGGCACTTGAGCGCCCTCTGGTTTTCCAAGACAACGACCGCCCCGGCATCATGCTGGCGGGCGCCGCACAAACCTACCTGAACCGCTATGCGGTTAAGCCAGGCAATCGCGGTATCGTCTTCACCAACAATGACGGCGGCTACGAGGCTGCCATAGATCTCGCGGATGCAGGTGTCGCCATCACCGTTCTCGACTCCCGTGACATGCCGGAAGGTGCCAACTATCACGCCGCAAAGACAGCCGGGCTGGATATCCGTGCCGGCAAGGTCATCGTCGGCACGAAGGGCAGCAAGCGTGTCGAAAAAGCGTTGATCGCGGATTTGGGAAGCGGTGGCGACAGGGCGCTTGGTCAGGTCGAAGAGCTTGACGTTGACTTCATAGCCTCCTCCGGCGGTTGGAATCCCACCGTCCATCTTTTCTGCCAATCCAAGGGAAAGCTCGAATGGCGTGACGACATCGCATCCTTCGTACCCGGCGAACCGATGCAAAAGGCACAAGCCTCGGTCGGTGCAGCCAACGGCGCGTTTGGCCTGAAGGATGCACTCGCGGAGGGTTTTGCAGCAGGCGCCAAGCTAGCCGCCGCCAGCGGCCTTGGGAAAGCCGCAAAACCTACCAAAGCACCCGATGCACCCAACGGCAACCATTTGCCGCTGCAACCGTTGTGGCTGGTTCCCTCGACCGAACCGTTGGGGCGCAAGGGCAAGCACTTCACCGATTTCCAGAATGATGTGACCGCTGCAGACCTTAAGCTGGCGCTGCGGGAGGGATATCGTTCCGTGGAACACGTCAAACGTTACACGACGACTGGTATGGCCACCGACCAGGGCAAGATCGGCAACGTGAACGCATTGGGCATCGTCGCCGACGTGCAAGGCAAGACGATCCCCGAGATCGGAGTGACTACCTTCCGCCCGCCTTACACACCAACCACCTTTGGTATTTTCATGGGTCGCGATGCGGACGACCTGCTCGATCCGGCCCGTACCACTCCTATGCATAGCTGGCATCAGCGCGCGGGCGCTCAGTTCGAGGACGTCGGACAGTGGAAGCGGGCCTGGTACTATCCGAAGGACGGTGAAGATCTGCATGCCGCCGTTAACCGCGAGGTTGCCGCGGTGCGCCGCTCGCTCGGTGTCCTGGACGCATCGACACTCGGCAAGATCGATATCCAGGGACCTGACGCTGCCGAGTTTCTGAACCGCATCTATACCAACGCTTGGAAGAAACTCGATATTGGCAAGGCCCGCTACGGGCTGATGCTGAAGGAAGACGGCATGGTGATGGACGATGGCGTCACCACCCGTATCGGCGAAAACCGTTTCCTGATGACGACAACCTCGGGCAATGCACCGCAGGTGATGGCCCATCTGGAGGATTACCTGCAAACCGAATGGACGGACCTCAAGGTCTACCTGACATCGGTGACGGAGCAATGGGCTACCATCTCTGTAGCAGGCCCCAATGCCCGCAAGCTCATGGCCGAGTTGACGAGCGACATCGGGCTATCTCCCAACGCCCTGCCCTTCATGGGTTATACAGAGGGTACCGTGGCAGGCGTTCCGGCCCGTGTGTTCCGGATCTCATTCACCGGCGAATTATCGTTCGAGATCAACGTCCCGGCATCCTACGGCCTAGCCGTATGGCAGGCGGTAATGACCGCCGGGGAGAAATACGACATCACACCCTACGGCACCGAGGCCATGCACGTCTTGCGTGCCGAGAAAGGCTACATCATCGTTGGCCAGGAAACTGATGGGTCGGTAAACCCGCACGACCTCGGCATGGATTGGGTGGTGGCCAAGAATAAGGAGTTCGTGGGCAAGCGTTCCCTCACCCGCGCAGACATGTCCAAACCCAACCGCAAGCAGCTGGTCGGCATTCTGACTGATGACCCAAAAACCGTGCTGCCTGAAGGCTCCCAAATTGTTGAAGAGCTCCTGGACAAACCACCGATGACCATGGTCGGGCACGTGACTTCCAGCTATTGGAGCCCGAATCTTGGGCATTCGATCGCCCTGGCAATGGTCAAGGGCGGCCTGGCTAAGAAGGGGAAGAAAATTTACGTACCCCTACTCGACGGCCGTGTCGTCAGCGCCACCATCACCGATACCGTATTCTTCGACCCGGAAGGAGAACGTCTCCGTGCCTGACAGCTTCCTGCGACAGAGCGCTCTTGCGCATCTAGCCCTTGATGGTCGTGCGGTTGATACCGGCGGCAGTCAGGGTATGGCCCCGGGTGTTGCCATGAAGGAACTTCCCTTCAAGAGCATCATCAACCTGCGTGGCAACCCGAAGGACACGGCGTTCCTTGCCGCGACGAGCAAGACGCTCGGCTTCGACCTGCCGCTGGAGCCAAACCAAAGCGCTTCCAAGGATCAGATCACCGCCCTTTGGCTGGCACCGGATGAATGGTGGATCATCACCGATAGCCAAACAGGAAAACTGGCAAGCAAGCTAGAAGCCGCATTGTCTGGACAGCATATCTCCCTGGTCGATGTTGGCGAGAGCCGGACTACGATCCGCGTCACCGGCCGTCATGCCCGCGATCAGTTAGCAAAGGGCACCCCCCTGGATCTGCATCCGACCCAATTGCCCGCTGGGCGTTGTGCTGGCACACATATAGCAAAGGCGATCGTGGTGTTGCACTACTTGGGAGACAGCAAGTCCGGCGAACCGACTTACGACATCTACGTGCTGCGGTCCTTCGCGGATTATCTCTGGCGATGGCTGGAGGATGCAGCACAAGAGTATGGCTTCCAAGTGCGGCCCTAACATAAACCAACCTAACAAACCCGCTCGGCTATCGGGCACTTCCCCAAACGGATGACCGTAGAAAGCCGCCCGGTATTCGGGCCGCTTTTCTACGCTACAGCTCTACGCGCGAGGCTCTCAGCATCGCCGCAAGATGCTCGTACGGATTCCTGATTCGTATTCAATTTATCTAGACAATATTAGTTACGTTTTAATACCTTATATAGGTTGTATAAACTATCTTTCTTGCATATCAATAAGGGAAATGCTTCAAAGGAGTTTCCCTTCATGCTTGACGATGACAACCGCAAGAAAAACCCAGACAAGATCGTCCAATCGCGCGGCGACGCTGTATCTGGTATCGGATTTCGCCGTCCTCTGGGTCTGGGGATTGAGAACGACCCTGAAGATGTGAAGACCTTTCGCGCCGCAATGGCTGCGGCAGGGCGCGTGCCGATGGTGATGGGCCATCCTGAGCGCAAGGCGGACGAGCCCGACGACCTGTTGTTTCAATCCTTTGGCGCCATGAAGGAGGCGGCAGGCCTGCCGCCCAGCCGCAAGATCATGCCGGGTGACGCCGCCGAGGCCTTGTTGCGTAAGGCCGTAGACGACAAGGAAGATGGCGCTGATGTGTTTAACGCCTTGTTACGCGGCGGCGATCCTCGCGCCCTCCAGGCCCAGCGTCGCGAACGGGAGGCGGCAAAAAAGCAGGCTGGCGTCTTGACCCGCAGCCAGGCCAACGAGGACCGCCCGCCCCTGAGCCGCCCACCCGAGCCCACCTTCGAGCGCGCTGCGCGACAGCCGAGCGCTCAAGCGCGACCCTCTCAGGCGCAGGAGGCTTTCCAGCCCCCCGGCGAAGAGCGCCGTGAGATGCTGCGCGAACGCGGTAAGCTGGCCGAAGCCCTCAACGGCCCCCTGACCAAAACCCAGGAGTCCAGCATCGGTCGCGACCTTGATGCCCTGGACCGGCGCATCGCTGCCTTTGATAAGCGCGAGGCAGCCCAGGAGAGGGCTGCTGCGCAAACTCAGGCGCAATCCAACAGGGCGCAATCCGCAGCGCAGACTCGTAGGACACAAGTCGGCGAAGCCACAGCGGGGGTGCAGGACACCAGCGCGGCAAATGCAACCCAGGCTGGCCCACAGGCCGACGCCAAGCCCACCCTCCCCAAACCAAAAGCGGCCGTCTCAGATGACCGACCCAGCGACAAGCAGGCCGCCGATAGCCACCCCAGCGAAGCCTTGGATGGCCGGGAGGATAGGAATCGTCTGAGTACCATCGTCCAACCAATTCCCGGGGCACCTGACGACAAGAGGCAAACCACGAAGAATGGCACAGCGACGCTTTTAAAAGACCGCAGCGTCATCGATTCACAGTTGGATGACATCAAAGAGCAGATCAAAGCGCAAGCAATGACGCCGGCAGGCCGCGAACCACACTCGGATCCAGAACTGACGCAGCTACGTCGCGACCGTGATGCTCTTTTACAGCAGAAAAGTCAGCTGGACGAAAAGGTAAAGGAAGAGATCGACGCGCGCAGTTTCACCAAACCGGAGAATGCATCGCTCGCAGACGGGCTCGTTGCGGAGATAGAAAAGGCCGCCATAGCCCAAGGTCCTCTAAGTGCGGACGTCACGAAAAAATTTGAAGATATTAGTGACCAAGCTGGAGATCTGGTTAAAGCTGCCGGGGGCCTGCAAAAGCTGCAGGAAGACCGCGATGCCCTGAACCGCCGTTTTGAAGACCTGCAGGAGCAACTAAGCAATCCCGAAGGACTCTCGCCAGACGAAATCCGCCAGCTACGGGATGAACAGTTCAAGGTCTTTAACGAGACCCTTAGTCTTGGCAATGAGATCGCCGAAAAGCGGATCGAATTTGAGGGGCAGGCAACTTTCTTCAACCATCTGCGCGCCGCCAGCATTCTCTCCGACCTGATCGCAAGCGAGGGCGCCGACAAGACGCTCGATCTCCTGTTTGGTATTATTGATGCGGCTAGCAATGGGGGTGTGGTCGGTGGCGCCCTGTCGGGCGTCCGAACGGCGATCAAGAAGCCCAACCCTGCCGGCATGCTGGCCAGTGTGGTTCTGGGCGCGCTTGAAGGCGCCATCACCGACGCCGCCGCAGAACAGGTCAAGCAGTTCCTGGCGGACGGAAAGCTTGATGATCTGCCTCATTTGATGAAGGCCGACCCGAGTAAGGCCGTGGACCTTATGGGCGAACTCGCAGTCATCGACTTCCTAGGGTCGGTGCTAAGCGTCCTGCCAGACTTGCTTGACCCCAAAGCGCGTCTGCGCAGGTAGCCCAAACTCTGACAGCAACGCCCCCTCTGCCAGTAGGTGGAGGAGGCTTGTAAAAATAACGCCTTTATTCTACCTATGCGATATGGGGCTTTGGAGAAAAATCGGCAAGCGTGGCCGCTGGCATGTCCGGACTTACGCGCTGATTGCCACGGTTATCCTGCTGAACGATCTGCCGTTCTTCTGGAAACACTTCACCAGCGACGGCTATGGGATCTACACGGCCCCCGACGACATCGAAGCGCCGCCCCGGCTCAAGGCCCCCTGGCCACCCATCCTGGCGCCAGAGGCGCTCCCAGAGGCCCTGCCTAGGCTTTCCGCCGCCGAGCTCGAAACCTACTTCTTTCCAAAGAGCCCCTACGAACCGCGCTTCGACGATGACGAAGAGTACGGCGGCGTGATCCAGAAGTTCGGGCAAGAACCCCTTTTTATCAAGGCTTACAGAGCCGATCATGTTCAAGACGACGCGGAAGAGACCCTGCGCGCGCTCTATGAAAGTCTGCGCGCGCAGGTGCCGAGGCTACCGCCACTGCTACCGCTCGAGGTCGATAACCGGAACGACCGAGACAATCCACACCCGGAAATCTTTGCGGTGCTTGGCTGGAAAACCAAAAAACGGGATTATCGGATCATGGACGAACCAAGCTCTTCTCCAACCGGCAAGCGCATGACAAAGCTTGGCTGTGCCGTGACACTAAGATACTGGGGCTTTTATGCAAAGAAGGATGGCAGAAGTCTGACGCTAGCAGAAAAAAGGGCCCTGCCGCCGACCCAAGCCTACCGGCTGCACTTCGGCGGCATCGGCACCCGCCATCTACCGGGTGAACCAACGGTGGATCACTGTCTCTTCAAGGCGCTGCTGGTCAGCTTGGGGTTGCACCCCACCGAAGGCTTCTTCTTTAAAAGCGGCCCGGTGACACCGCCCGAACAGGCCCGCGCGCTGGCCGCCCTCGCCCTCCTCTACCACGCCGCCATAACCCCCGGCATGAATGAGCAAGACTTCACCCAAACCCTCCTCCAACATAACCTCATCGATCCCTGATTCTAGAAAGGAGATCATCAAGTGGTAACGAAGCCTTTCATGATCTTGATAGCGGGATTCCTCCTTGCCAACTCTGCTTTCGCCCAGGAGCAAAAGCTGACGGCTGGTCAGATCACAGAGGTTTTGACGGGCAATACCGCAGTCGGCGTGATCGGCGGCAAACCCTACCGACAGTTCTTCGATGCGGACGGTCGCACTTGGTATGTGCCGGACGGCGAGCCCGCCGACCTTGGTAAATGGCGAAGCGATCCGGCCAGCAACCAGTACTGTTCCTGGTGGGAGCGCGGGGGTTGGAGTTGCTACGACGTTTTTGGCGAAGGCAATGCCATTGCATGGGTAACACCGGATGGGAAAACCCGCTACGACGCCAAGGTGGTTTCGGGGCAGCAAGTCACATGGTAGAAGCCGCGAAGGGGTCGCCCAACAGGAAGCTACCCAGCGCATAGAGGCCAAAGCTGATGATAAGCAGAGCGGCACCATAGTGAATCCGCCGCATCCAGCCGGATGTCACCTTCTCACGCAACAGCAATACCAGTCCCCCCAAGCCCAGCCACCACGCAGCAGACCCCAGAAAAACGCCTGTAACTATGATTACACCGGCTTGGAGTCCAGCATCGGCGGACGAAAGCCCCACCGCGGCAAAGATGGCGGCGAACGACAGCAGTGTGATCGGGTTGGCGAGAGTGAGGAGCAGCGCCGAGGAAAAGGCCCAGGTCAAACTCCGGTTTCCCTCATAGCCCCGACGTTCCCGCGGGCCACGTAACCAACTCGCAACACCGAGGGCGAGCAGAAAGAGACCGCCGCCTAAGCGAACCCAATCCTGTTGTTCCAAAAGCCAATCACCCAGCGCCGTCAGCCCAAAAGCAGCGATCGCGCCATACAGCGCGTCGGCTATTGCTGCCCCTAAACCGGATGACAAGCCCAACCAGGGTCCACCGCTAAGAGTCCGGCGCACGCAAAGCACACCGACAGGGCCAACGGGAGCCGCAATGCCCATGCCGACGATCACGGCCTTGAGGAACAGATAACCTTCACCCAACCGTGCTTGCCCCTTGTCTGCCTGTAGGCTTTCTCACAGCTAAGCATGCCTGACCGGGCTCGCTTTTAGAAGCAAGTCCGGCCCCTGGGGCAAAAAAGCGTCGCGGAGAAACTCAGGCAAAGGCGTCCGGCATGGACTCCTTCGCTTTCGCGATGAAGCTGTTCAAGGCTTCGTCAACCGCCGGATCAAGCACTGGTGCTTCGTACTCCTCCAGCATCTTGCGAACGAGATTGTTCGTGCGCTGTGCCGCGTCCAGGCTGCCTTCGGCCAACCACTGCTCGTAGGAGTTGTTGTCGGCAACGTTGGAACGGTAGAAGGCCGTCTCGAAATTAGCCTGCGTATGAGCACAGCCCAGGAAATGCTGGCCCGGCCCAACCTCACGGATTGCATCCATCGCCTGCCCGTTCTCGGAAAGATCGGGGCCTTCCGCGAAGGTTTGCATCATGCCGAGCTGGTCAGCGTCCATGACCAACTTTTCGAAAGAGGAAACCAGGCCGCCCTCCAGCCATCCTGCCGCATGGAGGACGAAGTTGACGCCTCCCAAAACCGTGGGCTGCAGGGTCGCTGCACTTTCATAGGCGGCCTGCGCGTCCGGCAGTTTGGAACCGCAGAGCGATCCGCCCGATCGGAAAGGAATGCCAAGACGGCGGGCAAGGGCAGCACAGCCATAAAGCACCATGGCGGGTTCCGGTGTTCCGAAAGTGGGCGCGCCGGACTGCATCGACATAGAGGAGGCAAAGCTGCCAAAAACGCAAGGCGCGCCGGGGCGCACGAGCTGCGCTAACGCTATGCCTGCCATCGCCTCGGCCAAGGTCTGTGCCATCACGCCGGCTGGCGTGCAAGGCGCCATGGCGCCCGACAGGATAAAGGGCGTCACAATGACGGCCTGATTGTGACGGGCGTAAACCTTTAAGGCGCCAAGCATGGTGCCATCGAAGGTCATGGGCGAGTTGGCATTGATCAAGTTGATCATCACCGTGTTGTTTTCAACGAAGTCATCACCGAAAACTATCTTTGCCAAGGCGACCGAATCTTCCGCTCGCTCGGGCGCCGTGACGGATCCCATGAAGGGTTTGTCGGAATATCTGATATGGCTGTAGACCATATCCAGATGCCGCTTGTTGACCGGCACGTCGACCGGTTCGCAGACCGTACCGCCGGAGTGGTGCAGCGCCGGGCTCATGTAGGCGAGCTTGACCAGGTTCTGGAAGTCCTCAATCGTCGCATAGCGGCGCTCGCCGTTCAGATCGCGAACGAAGGGAGGACCATAGACTGGTGCGAAGACGGTGGCGTTACCACCAATCGTCACGCTGCGCTCCGGGTTCCTGGCATGTTGGGTAAAGGTAGCCGGTGCATTCTCGCGAATGATCTTGCGGCAGAAGCCGCGCGGGAACCGCACTCTCTCTCCCTCCACATCGCAACCGGCCTCTTTCAGAATCTGAAGGGCCTCGGCGTCATCGCGAAACTCGATACCGACCTCTTCCAGGATGATGTCGGCATTTTGCTCGATAATGGCGAGCCCCTCCTCGCTCAGAATCTCGAAGGGCGACAGCTTGCGCTCAATGAACCTGCGCTGCTTGATGCCGCCACCGGTGCGAAGCGCCCGCCGCGCTTCTCTACCGCCACCGCCGCCACCTCGACCGCGCCTTGCGCCGCCGCTTGCCGATTCGCCGGGTAGTTCAGTGGGATCACTCATAACGCCTGTCCTCTATTGGGAGAATGTTTCGCGCGGATTATCCCTGCCCAACCCACTATAACACTTGCGAGGCTGCGACCCGACTAGGAGGAAAAGCGGCGTTGCTTACGCATAACGAAGCGGCGACCGGGGGCACGTACCCTTCTTTCAAAGGCCCCTTTCTCCTGTATGTCGGAAATTGCTAGCGGCGCGTCGCAAATTGCCTGGACGGCAGAGCAGCATTTGCCGATTGTCTGCCTGAAAGAATATTCTGATTAAGTCAATCGGGGGAAGCACCCATGAAGTCTCACGCGCGTGTAGTTGTAATTGGTGGCGGCGTCGTCGGCGTATCGACTCTCTATCACCTTGCTAAAAAGGGTTGGAGCGACGTGGTGCTTTTGGAGCGGCGAGAGCTAACGTCGGGTTCCACATGGCACGCCGCCGGCTTGCTACCGCTTTTCAACATGAGCTATTCGGTGGGCCAGATTCACAAATACTCGGTTCGCTTCTATCAGGAATTGGAGGAAGAAACCGGCCAGAACGTCGGCTTCAAGAAAGTCAGCAACATCCGGCTGGCCACCAACCGCGACCGCATGGATGAATACCTCCAGTATGCGGGCGTGGCGGCCACCATCGGTGTCAAAGTGAATGTTTTGACGCCTGAGCAGGTCAAGGAAATCTGGCCGCTGTGCGACACCGACGGCTTGATTGGCGCGATTCAGCACCCCGATGACGGTTACATCCAGCCTGCGGATCTGACTCAAGCCCTGGCCAAAGGCGCACGGACGCTGGGTGCCGAGATCAACCGCCACACGACAGTGACCGGCATCAAAAAGCTCCCGTCGGGCGAGTTCGAAGTCCAGACCGACAAAGGCAACATTGTCTGCGAGCACGTCGTCACCGCATCGGGCAGCTTCGCCCGCCAGACCGGCCGGATGGTAGGTTTGGATGTTCCCGTCATCCCCGTTGAGCATCAGTACATCGTGACCGAGCCGCACGAAGCGATCCTGAAGCGCCGCGAACAGGGGCTGCCGGAAATGGGCGTGCTGCGCGAATCCGATGGCTCCTGGTACATGCGTGAGGAGCGTGGCGGCCTCATTCTGGGTCCCTACGAGGTCGGCGCTCCGGCCTGTTATGTCGACGGTCCGGGTGAGGATTGCGAGTATGAGCTTTTCCAAGAGGATCTGGAGCGCCTTGAGCCGCATATCGAATCGGCAATTCACCGCGTTCCCGCCTTCGGAGAGGTCGGTGTCAAACAGGTTTACAATGGCGCCATCTGCTATACGCCCGATGGCAGCCCCATCATTGGACCGGCTTGGGATCTCAAGAACTTCTGGTTGAACGAGGGCCATAGCTTCGGGATCACCGCCGCGGGCGGGGCTGGCTGGCAGCTTGCGGAATGGATCGTCGAAGGCGAACCGACTATCGACATGCTGGGTGTGGACCCACGGCGCTTCGGCGACTACGCCACCAAGTCATACCTCATCACGAAGAATGAGGAAGCCTACGCCAGTGTCTTCACGACCCACTTTCCCGATGAGGAGCGCGAGGCAGCCAGACCGCTGCGCCGCACGCCGGTTTATGACCGCCTGAAGGACTTGGGTGCCGTTTTCGGCCAGTCTTTTGGTTGGGAGCGCGCCAACTGGTTTGCACCGGAGGGCGTCGAGCCACAGGATGATTGGTCGTTCCGCCGCTCGGCCTATTTCAAACACGTCGGCGCAGAATGCACCAATGTGATGGAAAACGTCGGTTTGCTTGATCTCTCAGGCTTTGCCAAGGCGCGAATTTCCGGCCCTGGCGCGGAGGCATTCCTGGACAATCTCGTGGCGAACAAGCTGCCGAAGAAAATCGGCCGTATCGCTTTAGCCCACGCACTCAACACCCGCGGCGGCGTGCATTCCGAGTTCACCATCATGCGCGAGAGCGAGGACAGCTTCTATGCGATCTCCGCCGGTGGCTTCCAGCGCCTGGACCACGACTGGGTGAAGAAGCACATGCCGGACGACGGCTCGGTGCGGTTCGACCATCTGACAAACTCAATTGGCGTACTGGTGTTGACCGGACCAAAGGCCAGACAATTGATGGAGCGCGTTTCGCCCCGCACCGATTTCTCGAATGCGGCCTTTCCATGGTTGAGCGGTCAGGATATCGAGGTCGGTTGGGCCCCTTGCCGGGCCATTCGCGTCAACTTCGTCGGTGAGTTGGGTTGGGAGTTACATCACCCGATCGAGTACCAAATCCATATCTTCGACACCTTGATGAAGGCCGGTGCCGATCTTGGCATCAAGCCCTTCGGTATCCGTGCCATGGATTCGCTGCGTCTTGAGAAGTCCTACCGTCTACCGGGCCGCGAACTATCCATCGAATACGCCGCTTTTGAGTCGGGACTGCAACGCTTCGTTCATCCGAACAAGGGCGATTTCATCGGCCGAGACGCTCTGGTCACCTGGCAGCAGAAGGGGTTCGACAACGCCTTTGCCACACTGGAAGTACACGATATCACGGACGCCGATCCGGTCGGCAACAACCCGATTTTCAAGGATGGGAAAATGATCGGGCGCGCCACGTCGGGCGGCTATGGCTTCCGCATCCAGAAAACCTTGATGCTGGCAATGCTCCGCCCAGACCTGGCGGAGCCCGGAACAGAACTGGAAGTCGATATCCTGGGCACCAGGCATCGCTGCACCGTGTTGGAGGAAAGTCCTTACGATCCGCAAAACGCCTGTTTGCGGGCCTAACAGCGGTAGTGGAAAGACGACGGTAAAAAAAAGGCCCCTTGGAAAGCGATGATCCAAGGGGCTTTTTTACTTTTGGAGGCACATAGTGGCTAAAACAGAAACTAACCGGGGGGCCTGCCTGTGCGGCGCGGTTTCCTATCAGGTTCTCGGGCCATTGCGCCCGGTCGTCGCCTGTCACTGCAACCAGTGTCGCCGAGCCAGCGGACACCACGTTGCGGCTACCAGTGCGAACCGTGGCGACCTGCGGATTACGGGTGAGGATGCTATCACTTGGTTTACCTCCTCACCCGGCATAAGGCGCGGTTTCTGCCGGTTTTGCGGCTCCAACCTCTTTTGGGATAACCAAGCCCGTCCATCGGTCTCGATAATGTCGGGAACTCTGGATAGGCCGACCAACCTCACTCTGATCGGCCATATCCATACCGCTTCGAAAGGTGATTACTACGAGATCGCCGATGGCTTGCCCAGCCATCCCCATGACGATCATTCACTCACTTCCTAGACCACCAGATTGTATATCAGGCCACTGGCTAGCGACGCAGTGAGAGCCAGCACAAGATAGAGTAGGAACAAACGCACCCTGACCAGAGCGAAGACCGCCATGGCGGCCGGGATGCTGGTGATACCACCGGCAACCAAAAACGCCAGCCCCGCGCCCGGTTGCATGCCCTGACCAATCAATCCAGCAACCAGCGGCAAAGCCGCATAGCCGTTCAGGTAGGCAGGGACACCCACTAAAGTTGCCAGCACGACGGGTTGGACTCCGCTGCCGCCCAGAACCTGAGAAATCAGATCGCCGGGTAGATAAACGAGCATCAAGCTCTCCAGCAAAAAGGCTAAGGTCAGCCACTTCCCGAGGAACAGCGTGTTATCAAGAGCGCTCGTCGCAAAGCGGCCGCGACGTTCCTTTTCCTGCCAGAAAGCCCAGTTCGGCCTTCCCGCCCGCGCAAGCGGGCTGCCACATCCGGTGTTACAACCGGCACCTTGCTTTACCTGATCGCGCAAAAATCCGCCTTGCGCCACTGCATGAACGAAGAATCCGCCCAAAAGCCCGGCCCCGATCGCAGCCAATGTCTTGGCAACGGCAAAGCCCGTTCCCAAAGTTCCCGCCGTCAACACGAACATGGCAGGGTCAATGACCGGCGACGATAACCAAAAGGCCATTACGGGCGCCAGCGGCACGCCCATTGCCAGCAGAGCTGCGATCAAAGGAATGACACCGCAAGAACAGAAGGGAGAAAGGCCGCCAAAGAATGCAGCCAGAAAAATCATGCTTACGACGCGGCCCTTGAAAACCCCTGCGATCAAGCTGTCTGCCCCACTCGCCTGGGCGTAACCCGCAATCACGACCGAGGCCAGGAGAAAGGGCGATATCCACCACAGGTTTTCCAATGTGAAGGCCGCACTTTCCAAAGCCTGGGGCGAATCTACTGCCCACAAAAGAAGCAGCACGCCAACAATCGCGAGGATGACGAGATCGGGCTTACGGAACCCGGCTTTCAACCTCATCATGACTACTTCACTCATTCGATCCTCCTAAGATCTTCGAAATAAGAAGGCAAAATTTTTACCTGCCACCTGTCCCGATACAGCATTCAGACACCAAGAAGCCGACTGTCTCGTCCATGACGTCATAATCCGCCCGACAGATCAGGACTGTCCCTTGCCTCTCTTGCGTTACCAGACCAACAGCGATCAAGCGGTGCAGATGGTGGGACAGAGTCGAGCGCGCGATTCCGGTCCGTTCCTGTACAGTCCCGACCGGCAGACCGTCGCGCCCTGCCTTGACCAACAGCCGGAAGATTTCCAACCGACTGCTGTTACCGAGCGCCTCTAGGCGTTTTGCTGTAATCTCAATCGACATGCCAGGAGTATAGTCAGTCCTTCAAACTTATTCAACGATATTTCTAGAATAATCGAAATATATTCCAAAAATTGAGGCGCCGCCTCGCCTATGGGCAGAATCCGGCGCCTGATGTCCTGCTGAATGAACCGCTTAGAACTTCATTTTGACCGAGCTCTTCTTGCCCGAAACGACTTCGATCTCTTTTTGAATCTGCTTGCCGCCATTATGACCTACCAAAAGGTAGCGCCCTTCGGGCAAAAGCAACGTGTCTTCACCCGGCGCCTTGGTTACCAAGGGCTCTCCGGAGCCATCGGACCCATAGGGATAAACTTTCCAGATAATGGTGCTATCCGGCTGCGCCCCTTCGGCCACCGTGCTGTAAATACGCATCGTGCCTGCATTGAGGTTGATCGTGTAGTTGTAATCGATCCCGGCCGTCACCTCGATCGTGTGTTTGGCTAGAGCATCATGATGCTTGGCTGTCACAACGTAATAACCTTGTGGAAGCGTGAATTGCGATGTCGGCCCTACAGACCGGGCAACCTCCCAACGGTTGCCGCTCGAATCCTTGCCGAAAGTCCAAACAATCCATTCCAGATCATCCTGGATCGGCTTGGCGCCGAAATAGGGAATCAATTCCATGCTGATGCCGCCGGAATTGAAGATCGCCTGATGAAACAGCGGCTCCTTATCCAGCACGACATCCGCCTTGGATTCTGCGCTACCATAAATTGCACTAATCCGATACCGCCCCTTAGGAAGATCGACCTTCAAGGAAGGCCCTATGTGTTCGGCGACTAGCTGGCCCCGCTTCTTGCCGTCGAGGGCAATCACCGCGTAGGCGATGGACTCCTTCAAAGGCGCGGCACCGCGCACCGGAACGGCGCTGACATGCAGTGTTTGTGTTGCTGATACGGCGGCGGTTTGCTGACTCTGAGCGGTTGGAGTCCAGGCCACAGAAGTCAATCCAACACCAAGGCTAAGGACACAAAAGAATCGTAAAAGTCTACCGAAACCCATGGGTCCGTTGCTCCCGACCGTTTGCAATCACTGGTAGCTTGCCCGCTGGAGGATCCCCGACAGCAAATGTCCTGTTTCGCCGAAGATCAACCGCTGCACACTGCTTCAAGCTACGCCAAGCCAGGGCAAATGCCAAGGAAATCAGAAACTCTCACCTGAATTCCGGCTGATTTTAGCTCTTCAAACCTCCCGGCTTTCCGGCGGCACGCCAACGATATCTTTCTGCCGTTCCAGTTCCCGTCGGATCAGATCAAGGTTGCTGTCCCTCAGCGTCGGCAGCAGATATCGCGCGCGCTTTACCTGTTCGTAATCCAGATCAGCCACCAGCAATTCTTCTCCATCGCCTGCTTCCGCCACCGCCTCGCCGTAGGCATCGAGAATACGACTGCCGCCCCAGAACGCCATCCCCGGCTTGCCGCCGCAGTGATTGGCAAAGAGTAACGGCAGGCCATAGATCATCCCATAGAATTCCAGAGCTTTGCGCCAACCGGTCGGATTTGAGAAATCACCGCCTAATGCCTCCATTGCCGATGCGACCGGCAGAAGCAATAAGGTAATTCCCTGGACAGCCGCCAGATGGACCAGGGCCGGGTTCCAACAGTCCGCACAAATCAGGACACCGCAACGCCAGCGCCGGTCCTCCAACTCGAAGGATTCGAGATAACGCCCGGCCGCGAAGTGCTTCCCTTCTTCCAGGTTACCGTAAGTCGGCAAATTGAGCTTTCGGTGGATGAAAGCCACGCGGCCACGCTCCAACAGGAATGCACTGTTATGAAACTGCGCGGCGATGCCCTCCTCCACCAACCCGACGACAACACGCATATCACCTGCTGCCTCGGCCAACCTGACCAACCGGGGATCATCACGCGACATAGCGACATCCAGCACCCGGCCGGCAACCTCGTACCCGCAAAGTGACAACTCGGGAAACAACAAAAGCTCAGCGCCAGCCGCGCGCGCTTTCGAGATCATCTCCAGATGTTTCTCCAGGTTCTCCGCCAACGCCCCTGGGTGACACTCAATCTGGGCGACGGCAACGGTCATACCGTTGGATCTTTGATTCATAAGTGGCCTATTCTGGGCTACGGCTTGTAACGGCTCTCAAGAACTTTGTTGTGCTATCATGCCTCATGGCAAGTCCGTTGAAGTTAGTTCTGCTGATTTTTCTGCTCGTTTCTCTCCCCGGGTCTTTCATTGGGCGTGGGCAGACGCCAGCCTCGACCGGCGAAGCCGACCTCGAGCTGGTATTGGCGGTTGATTGTTCCAGCAGTGTGGACGCTCTCGAGTATCGGCTTCAAATGGAAGGCCTGTCCCAGGCCTTTAGCCATCCATCGGTACTAAAGGCCATCGAGGCCCATGCCGCGCGCGGCATCGTGGTGACACTGGTGCAGTGGGCTGGAGCGGACGCGCAACGCCAGGTCATTGACTGGCAGCGCCTGCGAAGTCGCGAGGATGCCCTTGCGTTATCGCGCCTCTTAGCCGCCACCCCGCGCCAGATCAGCGGTCCGACAGCTGTCGGCGATGTCATTGATTTTTCCGCACGCTTGCTGCTTACAAACGCCTGGGCGGGGAAACGTCAAGTTATCGACGTATCGGGCGATGGTCGCCATAACGAAGGCGAGGCGCCGCCTTTCGCACGGGCACGCGCCACGAAAAACGGTATCGTCATCAATGGACTGGCGATCTTGAACGAGGAAAAAAACCTGGACCGGTACTACGCGGTTGGCGTGGTTGGTGGACCTGGATCTTTTCTGGAGATCGCGAACGACTACGAGGCTTTCGCTATCGCCATTCGGCGCAAGCTACAGCAGGAAATATCCGGTGTGCCGATTAGCTGAGACCAGGGTTCAGAAGCGAATGCCAACACCCCAGGAATGAAGTCCCCCGGACCCACCCTCGGCGCGGGCACGTAGGCTCTCGCAAGCTGAGAGACTGCTGAGAACAGCCAGCGAAAGAACGAGCAACAGGGTGTTTCTACGCAGCCCAGTAAGGTTCATGGACTATCATGTGGTTGCTGATATTCCCTGAAGCAATAGAAACAGTGAAAATCAAGCCGTAAGCGATTTTGCCTGCCGCCTGGGCCGGGTCACGAGTTCGCCGTCGCAGTTCGGGCAACGCATCTCCATCTCGACACTGCAGGCCGGGCAGAAGGTGCATTCGAATGAGCAGATTAGCGCATCGTCACCGTGCCCCAGGGCCTTTTCGCAACGCTCGCAAGCGGGTTTCATCTGTAGCGCCATAGCGTTATTCCTTCGGCGCTAGAATCCGAAAACCGCCAGCAAGATCAGCAGTGTCAGCAATGCCAGCATACCTACCAGCCGTAGACTGAAGAATTCACGCCTAGCCTCCTCTTCTTCCTCCTCGGCTTCGTGCTCGAGCTCTTCGATCTCTTCGGGGGTCTTGTCATCCAAGGAATTACTCATAACGCATCTCCCCTATTCTCAGGCGGTTTGTTCGAACAACTCCCGACCAATCAACCAACGGCGAATCTCCGAGGTTCCGGCGCCGATCTCATAGAGCTTAGCATCACGCAGCAAACGCCCCGTGGGATAGTCATTTATGTAGCCGTTGCCACCCAGGCACTGAATCGCCTCAAGCGACATCCACGTTGCCTTCTCGGCAGCGTAGAGAATGGCTCCTGCCGCATCCATGCGTGTCGTCTCACTGCGGTCGCAGGCTTTCGCAACCGAATAGACGTAAGCCTTGCAGGCGTTCATGGTCGTGTACATGTCGGCGAGTTTTCCCTGCATCAACTGGAACTCGCCAATAGCTTGGCCAAACTGCTTGCGCTCGTGCAGGTATGGAATCACCACATCCATGCAGGCTTGCATGATTCCCAAGGGCCCCGCCGCGAGCACGACTCGCTCGTAATCCAAACCGCTCATCAGCACTTTCACACCGCCACCCACGACGCCCAGCACATTCTCCGCCGGCACCTCGCAGTCCTCGAAAACGAGTTCGCAGGTCGGCGATCCGCGCATGCCAAGCTTGTCGAGTTTCTGCGCCACTCGGAACCCCTTGAATTCCTTCTCGACAATGAAAGCGGTTATTCCCCGCGACCCTGCTGCGGGATCTGTCTTCGCATAGATTACCAGCACTTCTGCCTCGCTGGAGTTGGTGATCCACATCTTGGTGCCATTCAAAATCCAACGATCACCCTTCTTCTCAGCGCGGGTGCGCATGGAAACGACATCCGAGCCGGAGCCCGGCTCGCTCATCGCCAAAGCACCCACGTGCTCGCCGGACACCAGCTTTGGCAGGTAGCGCAGTTTTTGCTCGTCGTTGCCATTTCGCCGAATCTGGTTGATGCAGAGGTTGGAGTGCGCGCCGTAGCTCAGCCCGATCGAGGCGGACGCACGGCTTACCTCCTCAACGGCAATGCAATGTTCAAGATAACCCAGACCGCTTCCGCCGTAGGTCTCCTCCACGGTGACGCCATGCAGGCCTACTGCCCCCATCTTCGGCCACAAGTGGCGAGGGAATTCATCCGTACGGTCGATCTCCGCCGCCAGAGGTGCGATTTCATCCGCGGCGAAGCTCATGACGCTGTCGCGTAACATTTCTGCGGTATCGCCTAGCCCAAAATCCAGTCCCGGCAATTGATTCGGTAGCATTCAAGTCTCCGTTGTGCGGCTCGATTACATTCGTTCTTCAGGATAGGACCGATGAGGAAAAAACCAAAGGCTTGGATAATGCTGCCCCAAGCTCAGAAATTCTGCGCCCACAAGGCCGCCAAGCGCGGGCGGGACGCGACGGCGGCATGCAGCCGCGCCAACTTCGGGCGCGTGGCAAAGAGCTGCGGCTTATCCCAGTGCCATTCCGTCAGCATGGCGATGTAAGGATCGCCGATGGAAAAGCTTTGTCCCAACAGAAAGGGGCCGTCACCAAGTGCGGTTTCCAAGATATCGCATGCCCGATGGAAAGCCTCGGCAGCAGCTGCTTTGACACCTTCTACGCCGTCTTTATCGCGGGTGTAACGATGCGGGTAGAAATAGTGTAGATCCGCTTCGTACAAGTTTGCCGAAGCAAAAAACAACCAGCGCAACAAGGACGCCCTTTCCGGCGATCCTGCCGGCGGCAAAAGTAGGCCCTTTCCGTAGGTCTCCGCCAGATATAGCGCGATTGCCGCGCTCTCGGTCACTACCGTTCCATCATCCAGAACCAAAGCCGGAATTTGCCCACGCGGGTTGACCGCCAAGTAGCTCGGAGCGCTCTGCTCATGTTTGGCTACCTCAACAATTTCCCGCTCGCAGACAAGGTCCAACTCCGCCAGAACGGCTTCGACCACGAATGACCCCATCCCGGGTGCGTAATACAGCTTCACTCTTGCCCTCCGGGAATCAAGGTTTTTGCTAGCTTGGCCTCGGCTCTTTACGTCGATCAAGCCTGATCAAGGTTTGTTGCATCTTTGCACAAAGCGTGACTTCTTCTTTCTGCACCGCATGAATTTCAACATCACAGACGGTTAGGGTTCGGCCCGGCTTCACGACATAGCCGATCGCCACCAATTTATCGCCGAATGCAGGCGCCAGAAGATTGATTTTGAACTCCACCGTCAGAACGCCAGAGCCCGGCGGAAATAGGGTGTAAGCAGCGTAACCGCCTGCTGAATCCGCGATCGTGCTGGTTATCCCGGCGTGAAAATATCCGTTCTGCTGACAGAGGTCGGATCGGTAGGGCAGGCTGATTTCGGCCAAGCCCGCATCGACCCGTGTCAATTCGGCGCCTATCAGCGACATAACCGTTTGTTGTCGGAATGAGTTTGTTACTCTTTGCCGGAAATCAGGATCTATGGGTTTATGAGTCTTCATGCGACACCCTCTTCGGAAGCGCGCGTAATCGCATGGCGCGCGGTCATCAAATCCAAATGCCCTCCGCCACCATTCTTGAAGATTGTAATTTCCTCGGCGGTTTGTCGCCCCGGCGCCTCGCCGCGGCAAAGATCGACCAGATCGGCAAGAACATCGGATTCCGCGATGACACCCGTCCGCAGCGGTATCATCAGCTCACCGATATGCTTGATCGTGGTGTCTCTCGAATCGACGAACAAGCGTCCCCGCCGCAACGCTTCGTCATCCGCTTCCCTCATCTCGGCCGTGTAAGCACCTATCAGATCGAGGTGCGTGCCCGGCCTCAGCCAAGCACCCGAAACAACCGGTGTCTGGCTCATGGTCGCACAGCAAACCAGGTCCGCCTCGCCGACCGCCGCTTCCAGATCGTCGACCCGGCTGAAAGATACACCCGGAGCTTCGGTCGACAGGCGGGCGACGAGATCGTCGGCCCGGCCCGCCGAGCGGTTGAAGATCGATACGCGCCTCAGCGATGGCCTGACCGACAGGTGAGCCTTGATCAGCTCCGGCGCCATCGAACCAGCGCCAACCATGACCATGTGCTCCACATCGTCGCGTGCAAGAAAGGAAGCGCCCAGCGCGCTATCCGCAGCGGTCTTGCGCCATGTCAGGACAGTGCCGTCCATGACCGCCTGTGGCGAACCGTTTGTACCATCAAAAAGAACGTAAAGGGCCTGAATGGACGGTAAATCAGATCCGTCCTTCCCATTGTTCGGGAAGATTGTCGCCAACTTTACGCCCAAGGCTTTACCCTGCTGCCAAGCCGCCCGGTTCAGGATTCTATCCACGCCACCGGCAACGGCCGGTTGCTCCAGCAACATGTCCTCCAAGACCTCGGGCGGCACTTTATGCATGTCTCTAAGTGCTGGAACGAGGGTTTCGTATGTCAAAAGGTGATTCAGTTTTTCATCTGTCAAATACAGCAACGTAATCTCTCCCCAATTCCGAGGACTTCACGCCTCGGAGCATTCAAATCCTTACGTCAACATCAACGCCGCCAGTCCAAGGAAAGCCAGGAATCCGACAACGTCGGTAACCGTAGTCAAGAACACACTCGAGGCCACGGCCGGATCAATCTTCAGGCGTTCGAGGCCGAGCGGAATCAAGGTACCAAAAAGAGCGGCGACCACAAGGTTGAGAACCATGGCCACGCCGATAATCAACCCAATCATGGCGCTGTCGAACCAGAGCCAGGCGACCAACCCCATGACCAACGCAAAAATAACACCGTTGGCAGCCCCGACGATCACTTCCTTACCCACGAACCTCAGCGCGTTCCAAGGGCCCAGATCGCGCATCGCTATCGCACGTACGGCAACGGTCAGCGTTTGGGTTCCGGCATTTCCACCCATGGAGGCGACAATCGGCATGAGAACCGCCAGCGCCACGACCTTTTCAATGGTGCCGGAGAACAGGCCGATGACCAGTGACGCCAGCACGGCTGTGCCGAGGTTGAGCAACAGCCAGGTAAAACGAGCCTTTGCCGTATCGATCGCTGCGTCATAGAGGTCGGTCTCGGCGACACCGGCCAGCTTCATGATGTCCTCTTCCGCCTCTTCCTCGATAACCAACACCACGTCATCGACGGTAATCGTACCGACAAGGCGACCGGCCGCATCGACGACCGGGGCCGATGCCAGGCCGTACTGGCGGAAGATGTAGGCGACATCTTCCTGATCCATCGTCAGCGGAATCGTACGCAGTTCCTGATCCATCAGGTCGCCCAGTTTTTCCGGTCGACGGGCGCCGATGGCGCGGCTCAGCGGAATGATACCAACCGGCTTGTGCTTTGGGTTGACCACATAGAGATCGTAAAAGATATCCGGCAGGTCCTCGGCGGCGCGCAAATAGTCGATTGTCTGACCGATGGTCCAGCTCTGCGGAATCGCGACGAACTCGCGGGCCATCAAGCGCCCGGCGGAGTCCTCGGGATAGCTCAAGCCTTCCTGCAGGATGTGCCGGTAGGCCAGCGGCAGAGCCGAAAGGATGTGCTGCTGCGCGTCCTCCTCCAGATCCTCGAAAATTTCAACGGCGTCGTCGCTGTCCAGATGCATCAGCACCCGGGCAAGGTTCTCCGCGCCCAGTTGTTCGAGCACCTCTTCGCGGATCGTAGGCTCCAGATGGCTGAGAACCTCCGGATCGATGGTCGCACCCAGTATCTCGACCAGCAAAGTACGCTCGTCGGCGGAGAGTATTTCGAGAATATCGGCAGCATCGGCCGGGTGCAGCGCATGCACCAGCACTTCTGCCTGCTGCACGTCACCGGCCGCCAAGGCCTCGTGAATTGAACTGATAAGTTCCTCGGGCAGCACGAGGCTGCCTTCGGCGGAGGTGTCTATCCCTACGCCAACCTGCTCTTGCGGCGGGTTCTCCTCGGGTCGCTCCTGTTCGGGAGGACGATCAACCATCTACAGCCACCTCCTCCCTTCATTTGCTACTCCGCCTCTCAAGCTGCGCCTGCGCATCGACGGAAGCAACCGCCGTCATGTTCAGGATACCCCTTGCGGTCACGGAGGGGGTTAAAATGTGCGCGGGCTTGCGCGGTCCCAGCAAAATCGGCCCGACCGGCAAGCCGTCTCCCAACGCTTTCATCAGATTGAAGGAAATATTCGCCGCATCCAAGGTCGGCATCATCAATAAGTTTGCCTCTCCCGACAAACGCGAATTCGGGAACATCCTTTCACGCAAACTCTCGGAAAGGGCCGCATCGGCATGCATTTCCCCTTCCACCTCCAATTCAGGGTGGGTCTCGTGAAGCAGTGCCACGGCACTGCGCATCTTGGTCGCCGTCTCGCTGGGCTCCGCACCAAAGTTGGAGTGGGAGATCATCGCCACCTTGGGCTCGATGCCGAATCGGCGAACAGCGGCGGCGGCCATCAGCGTGATCTCGACGAACTCCTGGACGTTATGGTCGCCTGCCACGTAAGTATCGCAGATGAAATAGATGCCGCGCGGCAGGATCAGAAGGCTCATGGCCGCGAAGCAATGGGCATCGTCTGCCAATCCGATCACATCGCGAATGTGCTCTACCTGCTTCTTGAAACGCCCTTCCACGCCGCAGATCATAGCGTCCGCATCGCCTTTATGGACAGCCAGGGCGGCGATGACAGAGGTGCGCGTGCGCACGATCGTGCGTGCCACATCGGGGGTCACGCCCTTGCGTTCCATCAAGGTGTGATAGCTGGTCCAGTAATCCTTGTAGCGGCTGTCGCTTTCGGGGTTGATAACTTCCAAGTCCTTGTCGAGCTGCAGACGCAGGCCCAACCGCTCAATCCGTGTATGGATAACATCGGGGCGGCCGACAAGGATTGGGCGCGCTATACCTTCGTCCACTGCGGACTGCACCGCCCGCAAAACGCGTTCGTCCTCGCCTTCGGCATAGATGACCCGCTTGGGATCCTTGCGCGCCTGATCGAAGACCGGCTTCATCACCAGCCCAGAGCGGAAGACAAACTGACTGAGGCTTTCCTTGTAGGCCTCAAGGTCGGCGATCGGTCGCCGGGCGACGCCGCTGTCCATCGCCGCCTTTGCGACCGCCGGTGCGATTTCAACTAACAGCCTGGGGTCGAAAGGCCTTGGAATCAGATATTCCGGCCCGAAAGACCGCGTTTCACCATAAGCGCGCACGACGACCTCGGACGGCTCAGCCATGGCCAAATCGGCCAATGCCTTGACGCAGGCCAACTTCATTTCCTCGTTGATTGTCGTGGCGCCTACGTCAAGCGCGCCCTTGAAGATGAAAGGAAAGCAAAGGACGTTATTGACCTGGTTGGGGTAGTCGCTGCGTCCGCTACATATGATGGCCCCCGGCGAGGCTTCTTTAGCCTCCTCCGGCATGATCTCAGGCGTCGGATTGGCCAACGCCATGATGATCGGTTTGTCGGCCATCTTCCGAACCATGGACTGGGTAAGTACGCCCGGCGCCGACAGACCGAGGAAAATATCGGCGCCTTCGATAACCTCATCCAGGCTGCGCATATTGCTGGACTGCGCGTAAGCACCCTTCCAGGGATCCATCTGCTCCGTACGGCCCTCGTAGACCAGCCCCATGATGTCGTTGACCCAGATGTTCTCGCGTTTGACACCGATAGCCACCAAAAGGTTGAGGCATGCAATCGCCGCCGCTCCGGCACCCGACGTTACCAGCTTCACCTCTTCCGGCTTCTTCCCGACCAGCCGCAATCCATTGTAGATCGCTGCTGCGACTATGATGGCCGTACCGTGTTGATCGTCATGGAAAACCGGGATGTTCATGCGCTCACGCAAGCGCTGTTCGATCTCGAAGCACTCCGGCGCCTTTATGTCTTCCAGATTGATGCCGCCGAACGTCGGCTCCAGGGCTGCGACGATATCAACGAAGCGATCCGGGTCGCGCTCATCCACCTCAATATCGAAAACATCTATCCCGGCGAACTTCTTGAAGAGAACGGCCTTGCCTTCCATCACCGGCTTGGCGGCAAGCGGCCCGATCGCGCCCAATCCCAGAACCGCGGTGCCGTTCGTAACCACACCGATCAGGTTTCCCCGGGCGGTGACGCTGGCCACCTGATCCGGGTCATCGACGATCAGTCGGCAGGCTTCCGCGACGCCAGGCGAGTAAGCAAGCGCCAAGTCCGCTTGGTTAGCCAGCGGCTTGGTCGCCTTGATCTCCAGCTTTCCGGGCGGATACTGCCGGTGATAGGCGAGTGCTGCTTCGCGAAAATCCTTTGCCATGAAACCCCCTGCTAACGGTCCGCTGCTGCAGCCTACGAAAGGCGATCAGAACAGCGAGCGATTCGATTGGACGTCTATCATTGCCGGAATCGCATGGCACCTCAAACGAAAGCCCGCCGAAAAAACTCAAGCGGGCCCTGTTCGTGCCGAATTTTGTTCCAGTCAGATGGTGCGGTCGAGAAGACTCGAACTTCCACGGGCTCTCGCCCACAGCGACCTCAACGCTGCGCGTCTACCAATTCCGCCACGACCGCATACCCTGACGCAACCTCCGGCTTGCCAAACGCTTGGCTTACCGTATGGTGACGAGGGAGATAGCAAATGCCCCCCAGGAATTCAAGCTGATACCACCGGTTATTACCGAATGATCGAACAACAAGTAAAAGTTTTCGCCGACACACCGGAGTGGCTGCATACCGATACGCTGGTTCCCTATCCCGACGCGCTGGCCTTCATGGAGCAACGGGTGGCGGAAATCCGCCAGGGAATCGCCCCGGAATGCATCTGGTTGCTGGAACACCCTCCCCTCTACACAGCGGGCACCAGCGCCAATGCCGAGGATCTGCTAGATTCGCGTTTTCCGGTCTATGAAGCCGGTCGCGGCGGCCAGTATACCTACCACGGCCCCGGCCAGCGCGTTGCCTACGTGATGCTGGACCTAAAGCGGCGCGGCCCGGATGTCCGCTGCTACGTCCATAATCTGGAAGAATGGATCATCCGCACGCTCGCGAAGTTCAATGTCGAAGGTGAACGGCGCGCCGGGCGCGTCGGAATCTGGATCGATCGCGGGTCAGACGCTCAAGGCCAGCGACGGGAAGATAAGATCGCCGCCATCGGTGTGCGTGTGCGCCGCTGGGTCACCTACCACGGTATTTCCATCAACCTGGAGCCCGATCTTACTCACTTCGAGGGAATCGTGCCCTGCGGCATCCGCGAGCATGGTGTCACCTCGCTCGTCGATCTGGGGCTTCCGGTAACACTGCAAGACCTGGACGCGGCGTTGAAGCTCAGCTTCGAAGAGGTCTTCGGCGGTTCTGACGGCAATTAGAAGCGATCTGGCCTGTAGGGCGTCATATCGAGCGACATCGGCTTATCAGAAACCATTTCCGCGACCAGTGCGCCGGTCCTGGCCGCAAGCATCAAACCGCAGTGACCATGGCCGAAAGCCAGGAAGGCGTTGGCATGGCGGGGGCTGCGTCCGATCACCGGCAGGGAATCCGGCATCGACGGACGAAAGCCCATCCAGGGTTTGCCGCCCTCTGTGTTGAGACCCGGATACCAGCGCGATACATGGCTCTCCAGAACCTTGGCCCGGTTCCAGTTAGGCGCTGCTTTCAGGCCCCCGAGTTCGACCGTACCCGCCACGCGCAAGCCGTTCTCCAGCGGCGTTGCCACGAATGCGCGCTCGGTTGAGTAAACCGGCAGACGCGGTGCGACGCCGGGCGTCGGATAGGTCATATGGTAGCCACGCTCAGTATCCAATAGCACCGGCGCGCCAAGAGCCTCTGCCAGCGGTTTGGACCAGGCGCCAGCGGCTACGACCACCGCATCACAAGCGACTGTCTCTTTGTCTGTCCGCACCGCGCGCGGTCCCGCCTCACCTATGTCGAAGCCGGACACCTCGGCTTGCAGGTAGCGTCCGCCGCCGCGCTGGAAGGCCTCGGCAAAAGCCCGCACCATGCGGTAGTTGTTGATGGAATAGCCGACCTTCGGATAGTAGACCGCCCGCTTGAAAATTGGCGCAAGACTAGGTTCAAGCTGCCGGATCTCCTCGGCCTGCAGGATTTCATGCTCGACGCCGCGCCGTTTCTGGATATCCAGATAACGGCTGTCGTTGGCAAAACCCTTTTCCGTCTCGTAAACCCCCATCCAGCCGGTGCGCCGGATCATGTCGGGCTCGCCGGCCATTTCCAGCAAAGGATCATAGGCTTCGAAAGTGCCGGCCATCAGCGCTGCCAGAGCCTTGGATATCTCCTCGACGCGCGCCGGGCTGCTGGCCTTTAGGAACTCTACCAGCCAGGGTGCAAGCTGCGGAAGGTAGGACCAGCGCACAGCCAAAGGTCCAAGCGGGTTGAGCAACATCTTCGGCACGCGCCAGAAAATTCCCGGCATGGCGACGGGAACCACGGATTCCTCGCCGATGACGCTGCCGTTGCCGAACGAGGCTCCCTCGGCGGGTCCGTCTTTTTCGACCAGAGTCACATCATGTCCATCACGCAGCAGATAGAGCGCCGTACAAACCCCAATAGCGCCCGCGCCTATGACAACGACTTTCTTCTTCTCTCCCGCCATGACGGGCCTCTCCCTCTACACTCCGCAGCGACAAGCCGCTCAGGCCGATTACTTGCGACGCCTTGCGTCCTTCAGAATTACGTGGGCGGCGTGATGTCCCGGCAATCCGGAAACGCCGCCGCCTGGATGAGCCCCTGATCCGCAGAGATAAAGGCCCGGCAACGGCATACGGTAATCCGCATAACCAGCCGCCGGACGCAAGCTGTAAATCTGATCCAGATGCAATGCACCATGAAAAATATCGCCACCGATCAACCCTAGATCGCGCTCCAAATCCAATGGCGACTTTACCTGGCGGCCGACGACCGCGTTTTTGAAATTGGGCGCGACGGCATCCAGCGTCTCGATGATCGTATCGGCGACCCCTTCCTTCACCGCATCCCATGACTGGCCGCCGGGGAGTTCTGGGTTGAAATGCTGGCAGAAAAGGCTGGCGACATGGCAGCCCTCCGGAGCCAGGCTATCGTCCAGAAGCGACGGAATGCACATCGAGATAACGGGCTTCGCCGCCCAGCCCTTCAATCGCGCATCATCGTAGGCCTGCTCGAGGTAGGGGAGCGATGGTGCGACGTTGATGGTGCCGGTCAGATACTTCTCATCGTCCTCGCCGTTCAGCGAGGCAAAACGCGGTAGCTCAGAGAGCGCAACATTCATGCGGAAAGTACCCGAGCGGCAGCGCCACCCGTCCATCCGCCGGCGGAAATCATCGGGCAACAAGGCGCCATCAACCATCTTGCCGAACAACAGTTTCGGATTGACGTTCGCCGCCACGGCCCGCGCACGAATCACACGTCCGTCCTCCAGCACCACGCCTTTGGCCTGGCCTTTCTCGGTCAGCACCTCACGGACGCCCGCATCGGTCTCGATATCGACATTGTGTGCTTGGCAAGCTTTTGCCATCGCCTGGGTAATAGACCCCATCCCACCCTTGGCATGGCCCCAAGCACCGGTGCGGCCATTCACCTCCCCGAAGGCGTGATGCAGCAACACGTAGGCTGAGCCTTGCGCATAGGGGCTGACCATGTTCCCAATGATGCCCTCAAACCCTAAGTCGCCCTTGATGGGGTCGCTTTCGAACCAGCGGTTCAAATAGTCACCGATCGACATTGTGAACAATTCGGCCAAAGCGCCTTGTTTGCTGGTTGAGAGCTTGCGCAATCGGTTGCCTGTCTTCAAACCGATCCAGAGGTCGGCAAGACCGCCGCCCAAGTTTGGCGGCCCCTCGTTCACCACATCGCGCAAGGCTTCGGCCAATTCGCCAAGCAGGCGGTCAAAAGCCTCGTAGGCGCCGGCATCTTCAGTCGAGAACTTCGCGATTTCCCGCTTTGCGATCTCCATGTTGCGGCTGAGCAGCAAGTGCTGACCGTCCGGCAAAGCCGAGAAGGAGCCGGAAGGACGATCCAGGATCGTCAAGCCGTGCTTTGCCAACTCCAAATCCTTGATGACCTTCGGTGAAAGGAGGCTGACGACGTAAGAGTATACCGAGTTGCGAAAACCAGGGTGAAACTCCTCGGTAAGCGCTGCGCCACCAACCACGGACCGTCGCTCCACGACCTTCACCCGCAACCCACCGCGTGCCAGATATCCGGCACAAGTCAGACCATTATGCCCGGCTCCAATCACCACGACGTCATATTGCGCTTCAGCAGCCAATGGCGGTGCCCTCCTCTGGTATCTCGCTGGACGATCGTTCAGGAAGCACAGAGCCTAGCCGCAGAATGAAGGCGCGGGCAAGCATCGACCTTTGCCCGACGCTGACGCTGGTCTTATTGTCCTGATAGATCATGCACCAAGAGGTCGATATGCCGGACGGAACCGATAACGAGCAACCTTTGGAAGTCGTCCTGATTGGCAGCTTGTCCGATGTCGCGGCGCAACAGTGGGATGCTTGTGCCGGTGCGGCCAACCCGACCCTTAGCCATGGTTTCTTGAAGCTGCTGGAAGACAGCGGCGCAGCGACCCGTGATAGCGGTTGGATGGCCCGCCATCTTGCCATTCGCAGTCCCTTGGACGCCAGCAGACTGTTGGCCTGTGCGCCGCTCTACGTCAAAAGCCACTCCTACGGCGAATATGTCTTCGATTGGGGTTGGGCTGACGCCTATGAACGCGCCGGCGGGCGCTACTATCCGAAGCTTCAATCCGCAGTACCCTTCACCCCCGTACCCGGCGCCCGACTGCTGGTAAGACCTGATCTTTCCCCCGGTGAGCCAACGGGCGATCAACTCCGTCAGGCATTGCTCAGCGCCATGGTTCGACTGACCGGGGAGCACGGCCTTTCCTCGCTGCACCTTACCTTCTGCACGGCGGAAGAATGGCAGCTAGGCGGAGAGTTGGGCCTCTTGAAACGCCGCGGGATGCAATACCATTGGGAAAACCGTGGCTATCGCTGTTTCGACGATTTTCTCGCAAAGCTCACCTCGCGAAAGCGCAAGAATCTCCGCAAGGAACGCGAGGCCGTCGCCCGCAGTGGCGTGACGCTGCGGCACCTCGTCGGCGGCGAAATTAAAGCCCGGCATTGGCGCGACTTCTACGGCTTCTACCTGGCAACGGTGGACAAGAAATGGGCTCACGCTTATCTGACTCAGGAATTCTTCGAAGGGCTATCCTCGGCGCTGGGAGACCGCGTCCTGTTGGTTCTGGCGGAAAAGGACGGCGAGCCGGTGGCAGGCGCGTTCAATCTGATCGGCAAGAAGCGGCTCTACGGACGAAACTGGGGTTGTCTCGAAGAGTTTCGCTTCCTCCATTTCGAGGCTTGCTACTATCAAGCCATTGATTTTGCGATCGAACAGGGGCTCGAGGTCGTCGAAGCTGGGGCCCAGGGAGAGCACAAAATTCAACGTGGCTATCTTCCGGTCGATACCTACAGCCTGCATTGGATCGCCGACCCGGCGCTGGCACAGCCCGTTTCACGGTTTCTGACACAGGAACGGGCCAGCCTGGACCAGGACCGGCAATACCTGCTGGAACACAGTCCCTATCGCAGCGGCGATTAAGCACTTTTCGATCCCGTATTTCATTCTCCCGACAAGCAAATCTTTACCCCTATCCGCCAAAGGGCTAGCGTCCCTGAAGCTGAGAATTTTCAGAAAAACATATTATGAAGAAATTGATTTTCTGGAGTCTCTTGATTCTTCTCGACCTTGTCGCGTTGGAAGCTGCATTTCGAGGCTATTTCTACCTGACCGACGGCAAATCCTATGCTGCCGAGGATCTTGCAGACATTCCAAGCGCGACGATGCTGACAACGCAGAATGAACGCCCGAAGTGGATGAAGAACTACCTTCTTCATCCCTACTTCGGTTACGTTGCGCCAAAAATTGAAAACAATGAGCAATCACATGGGTTTAGTAGTAAATCGGACCCTCTTGTAGCAGAGCCAGCAGCCTTCTCCATCCTTTTGACGGGGGGGTCTGTGGCGCAACAAATCGGTCGTTTCGGAAATCTCGAAACGCGGTTCCGAGCGGCTTTGAAGACCGCCGGGCACACCAACCGAAAGGTGAAGGTCTTCAACGCCGCGACCGGCGGGTACAAGCAACCCCAACAACTGCAGGTTCTCAGTTATTTTTTGGCATTAAGTGGACGGTTTGACCTCGTCATCAATCTAGACGGCTTCAATGAGATCGTGTTGCCCGCCCTTAACTTCCAGCGCAGCGGTCAGCATCCGGCCTTTCCCCGGCAATGGTCCAATGTTGTCGGCGAGGTCAGTCTTGACCGCCGGCTGCTCGACGGAGAGATAACCTACCTGCGGCAAGAACAGGCGAAGTGGATCACCATAGCAAAAGAGCCCGTCATCGGATGGTCCGCTATAGCTGGTCACTTCCTGCGCAACCAGATTCTGGAAGACGAAGAGCGCATTCAAGAGCTGTTCGAGACGTCTTTCGAGATCGCATCCGGGTACTCTTTGGAGGCCAAGGGGCCACCCATCGCTTTCGAAACGGATACCCAGCTATACGATTATTCGGCAGACCTTTGGGTCAGGTCTTCGATAACCATGCACCGCCTTGCTCGCAGCTTTGGCATCGATTATGTGCATATCCTGCAGCCCAATCAGTATGTCGAAGGCAGCAAACCCTGGAGCCGGAAGGAGCAGGAGCGTTTCCGGTCCGCCGCAGCGATCTATGCCCCCTATGCCACGGTCGGGTATCCGGCCTTAATCAACAGGCAAACGGATATCACCGCGGCAGGCGTGCCGTTCGGCGACGCAACTACGTTGTTTCAATCCGAGAAAAGAACGGTTTACCGAGACGCCTGTTGCCATCTGAACAAGCTGGGGATAGCAACCTTGGCCGATTATGTCGTCCAGCAGTCGATCGGCCATTTATCGAAAGACGAGAACGCGCGCCAGTAAAGCGCTAACCGGAACGATCAGGCCGTAAGTTTCCCGACTCGCATAGGTTTCAAGGGACCTGCGCAGGCTCGCGCTTCTTCTTGCTACCCTTACCCCCGGGGCCTTCTTCTTCCAGCTTGAAGGCCGGTTTGTCGTCCTTGATATCAACCTCGACGACGCCGCCCTTCACCAACTTGCCAAAGAGCAGTTCCTCGGCCAGCGGCTTTTTAATGTACTCCTGGATGATGCGCGCCAGGGGTCGTGCGCCATTCAACGGGTCATATCCCCGCTTGGCGAGCCACTTACGCGCCGCATCACTGAGCGTGATCATTACCTGTCGATCTTCGAGCTGGGCTTCCAGCTGCAGCACGAACTTGTCGACCACTTGCTCGACGACCTCTTCGGAAAGCGCCGCGAAGGCAATCACCGCATCCAGGCGATTACGGAACTCAGGCGTGAAGAGACGTTTGATTGCTTCCTCATCCTCGCCCTCTCGGGTATCGCGGTTGAAGCCGATGGCCTTGCGGGTCATGTCCGATGCACCGGCATTGGTTGTCATGATCAGGATCACGTTCCGGAAGTCGACATTCTTGCCGTTATGGTCCGTCAGCTTTCCGTAGTCCATCACCTGAAGCAGGATGTTGAAGAGATCAGGGTGCGCCTTCTCGATCTCATCCAGCAACAAGACACAATGCGGGTGTTGATCGACCGCATCGGTCAGTAGACCGCCTTGGTCGAATCCGACATATCCCGGCGGCGCACCGATCAGTCGCGAGATCGAATGCCGCTCCATATATTCCGACATATCGAAGCGCGTGAGCTCGATACCCAGCGACAGTGCCAGTTGACGCGCCGCTTCGGTCTTGCCGACGCCGGTGGGGCCCGAGAAAAGGTAGGAACCGATGGGCTTTTCCGCATCGCGCAGCCCTGCCCTGGCTAACTTGATGGCCGAAGACAACGCCGTGATCGCCGTATCCTGGCCAAAGACCATCGTGCGCAGATCACGCTCCAGGTTCTTCAGGGCTGTCTTATCGTCCTTACTGACGCTTTTGGGTGGGATGCGGGCAATCTTTGCTACGACCGCCTCCACTTCCTTGACGCCGATGACCTTGCGCCGCTTCGAGGGCGGCAGCAGACGCTGTGATGCCCCCACCTCGTCGATCACGTCAATGGCCTTGTCGGGAAGCTTTCGATCACCGATGTATCGCGCCGACAACTCAACGGCGGTGCGAATGGCGTCGGCGGTGTAACGGACACCATGATGGGCCTCATAATAGGGCTTGAGACCCTGCATGATTTTCACCGCGTCCTCGACACTAGGCTCGATCACATCGATTTTTTGAAAACGGCGAACGAGCGCCCGGTCTTTCTCGAAATGATTGCGGTATTCCTTGTAGGTGGTCGATCCGATGCAACGCAGCAGACCGCTTTGCAAAGCGGGCTTCAGCAGGTTCGATGCATCCATGGCGCCGCCGGACGTTGCGCCGGCGCCAATCACCGTGTGTATCTCGTCAATGAAAAGCACTGCGCCTTCGATTGCCTCCAGCTCCGAAAGGACCGCTTTCAAGCGTTCTTCGAAATCGCCCCGATAGCGGGTGCCGGCCAACAGGGCGCCCATATCCAGCGAAAAAATCGTCGCGTCGGCCAGAACCTCGGGAACCTCGCCTTCGACAATGCGCTTGGCCAAGCCCTCGGCGATAGCCGTCTTGCCAACGCCAGGCTCGCCGACATAGAGGGGGTTGTTCTTCGTGCGGCGGCACAAAACCTGAATCGTGCGTTCAATCTCGGCTTCTCGACCAATCAGCGGATCGATTTTACCGGCCTGCGCTTTTTCGTTCAGATTCACGCAATAGGCATCCAAGGACTCACGGCCCTGCCGCACGGTCTGTTCGGTCTCGGCCTCCTCGTCCGCACCGGTCGGCGTGCGCGGCTGATCCTGCTGCGGAACCTTGGCGATGCCGTGGCTGATATAGTTCACCGCATCCAGCCGCGTCATGTCCTGTTCTTGCAGAAAGAAAACCGCGTGGCTTTCCCGCTCGGAGAACATGGCCACCAAGACATTGGCGCCAGTCACTTCTTCGCGGCCCGACGATTGGACATGAATGGCCGCACGCTGAAGCACCCTGTGAAACCCCGCCGTCGGCTTGGGGTCGGTCGATTCCGGAGCGATAAGCTTACCGTGCTCCTCATCGATGTAACGGGTCAGTTCATCGTGGAGACGTTGCAGGTCGACACCGCAGGCACGGAGTACCGCAATGGAGTCACTGTCGTCGGTCATGGCCAACAGCAAGTGTTCAAGCGTCGCGTACTCGTGCTGCCGCTCACTGGCATAGGCCATGGCGCGGTGCAGCGTTCGTTCGAGATTGGCTGAAAGCATGACGCTTTATAAACTCCTTATCCTGTCACTCCTTCTCCAGCGTACACTGGAGAGGATGCTGATTTCGGCGCGCGTAGTCGATCACCTGTGTCACCTTGGTCTCAGCAACTTCAAATGTATAGACGCCACATAGACCCACACCGCGTTGATGAACGTGGAGCATGATCTGCGTCGCCTCGTCCCGGCTCTTACCAAAGTAGTGTTCCAGGACGTGAACGACAAACTCCATCGGCGTGTAGTCGTCATTCAGCATCAAAACTTTGTAGAGCGACGGCTTCTTCGTCTTACTGCGAGTCTGCAATACGACACCGGTCCCACCGCGACCTTTGTCGTCGTCGTTCTTGTTTGCGTCCTTCTCACTCATAGTCGCTTCGGCACCCAACCTGTAACTTTGCACGTTCATTCCGTTCCCCAATGATATTGGATGAATGCCGGGTCGGTGAAGACCCCAATCATGGCATTTCAAAGGCATGGGCAAAGAAAAAGCCCGGCTCTCGAAAGAGCCGGGCCTGTTCCGGAGATGATCCTGTGGGAAATCCGGTCGGCGATTATTGCCGGGAGGGCCGCCGGATTGCCCGCTGTCAGCCTTAGGCGGCGACAGGCTTCAGCATCTTCTCGACGGTCACATTCATACGGGCCTGAAGGGGCTCGTAAGCTTCGTTGGCAACCTTCACCGACATTTCGGTGATCTTGGCACCTTCGGCCATGACCTGGTCGAACTGGACACGCGCCAGATTGCTCTGCAGGTCAACGAAGTCACGCAGGCTCTTCACGGAGAAGATCGCCTTGGTGGCCTCAACCTGAGACTCGAAGGAGGTCTGCGTGAAGGAAGCGATTTCCTTGCCGATCTCCTCGTAGGCTTTCACGAGCTTGGTGTTGAAAGCGACGACGGCTTCAACGTTGTCCTTGTTCAACTCGTTCAGCTCGCCATAGTTACGGAACAGATTGGCCGAGGCCTTCTCGACCTGTTCCTTGGTCATGGCAATAGCCTGCTCGTAATTCTTGGTGGCGGTCTCGGTGCCAACCTTTACGAACTGCTCGATGGTCTCCTTGCCGGCGGCGACCGCGTCTTCGACCGGCTTCATCACGTCGGCCTGGGCCGCAGTGGTCTTCTTAGAAGTGGAAGTCATTTGGTTTCTCCTTTCCGAGAAGAAATCAGTTCTGTTGTCTGTTCGCTTTTGCAGCACATTTTTGTGCGGTGCAGCATGACGAGAAAATATGAATGTATAGGATGAAAGTCAAGCAGTTTTTGTGCAGTGCACCATAAATGCCGAAAGGCTTGAAAAACCTTGATATATTCAGCTTTCCTTAAGGGTTAAGTTTCAAAATACCATTAGAAGGTCGCTAAATGGGCTTTCTGGTAGAAAAAACTGGACAGCGATTCTGTCGATCATTAGAATCGTAGACGAATCAAGATAGTTAGAGCCGAGTCTTTGGGGGAAACCTTTGCTTTGGCCATTAAGTCATACCTCGGTGGCGCCGAGAGAGAAACAAAAGGCGGCTTTGCGCCTCTTGTTTTGTGCTCTCTGCTTTCTCGTTGTCGGAACGTTCGTTTTCCCCCAAACCGCCGAAGCTAGGCGCTACGCCTCCATAGTGGTTGAAACGGCGACTGGTCGGGTGCTGCATGAATCGGGAGCCGACCGCCAAGCCTATCCCGCCTCCATGACCAAGATGATGACCTTGCTGATGTTGTTCGATGCTATCGAAAGCGGCAAGTTCACTAAGGACAGCCGCTTGAAGGTTTCTCGACGCGCGGCAGGAATGCCACCCTCCAAGCTTGGCTTGAAGCCTGGCAGCACCATTGCGGTCGACGATGCAATTCGCGCCCTAGTCACGAAATCGGCCAACGATGTGGCCGTGGTCGTAGCCGAGGCCATAAGCGGTAGCGAATCCAGTTTCGCCGTCGCCATGACTAAGAAGGCGCGCGATCTGGGTATGTCCCGCACGACGTTCCGCAACGCTTCGGGTTTGCCGGACACGCGTCAGCTCAGTACGGCCCGGGATATGGCGACTTTGTCGACGGTCCTTATTCGGCAGTACCCGACCTACTATGACTATTTTCGGATCAAGTCCTTCACCTACAACGGTCGGACCTACAAAAACCACAACAAGCTTCTGGACGACTATCCCGGCGTAGATGGACTGAAAACCGGCTACATTCGTGCCAGCGGGTTCAATTTGGCTGCTTCGGCGGTTCGTGGCGGACAAAGGATCGTCGCGGTGGTTTTCGGCGGCAAGACATCTCGGTCCCGAAATGCACACATGATCACGCTGCTGGATCGTGGATTCAGCCGTGTCCAAGTCGCCCGAAACGATCTGCCAAGTGCGCCGCCGCCCGAAAAGCCGCTTCTTGCTTCGGCACAATCGCATGGCCCGGATATACAAACCGCTGCTGTCGCTCCTGCTGTTGAGGTCAACGGCATGGTAGTGCTCCCGGCCCTTCGGCCAAGTCTGGCGCAAGACAATATTCACGGTGAAGGCGATTACGACGAGGGTCCGATCAACAGCTTTGGAATTCAGGTCGGCGCATTTACCGACCCTATCAAGGCGCAAGAGGCCGCTCGTACGGCCACCGACAGCGCCCCTGCTCACTTGCTTGGCCGCGAACTGCGTATTACACGGGTTGAATCCGGCAAGAGCATATTGTACCGCGCCCGGTTGCTGGGCATGCAGGTCGAAGAAGCCGAGGCTGCTTGTTCCGCATTGAAGCTAACCAGCCGGGTCTGCATTGTTGTGAAGGCCGACCCGCTCGACCTGGCCGCAGTTCAGCAGTAATCATTTCCTCAGCAGGGTTTCGAGCGCCCAGATATCAAAAGAGATCTGGGTGCAGGCCGCTCAGGCGCAGTTCGGATAACACCTCGGCTTTCAATCGCGCCAAGCCTTCGGCACTGTCCGACTCGCAGCGCGCAACCAATACATCCTGGGTGTTGGATGCGCGTAAGAGCCACCAACCTTCCTCACGATTGACACGCACCCCATCAATGGCAACCACATCGGCATTTCTTGCCGAAAGGCGATCTGCAACCTCATTGACGACCTCGAACTTACGGGCTTCGCTGCAGGGCAGTCGCACTTCCGGCGTATTGTGAAGATGTGGCAGAGAATCCCGGAATGCTTTCAAAGTCGTGCCCAAGCGCTTCAGCGCGGTGAGCAATCGCACGGCTGCGTACAGCCCGTCGTCGAAACCGTAGTAGCGATCATTAAAGAAGAGATGCGCGCTCATCTCGCCCGCAAACGGCGAGCCCAACTCCAGCATCTTCGATTTGATCAGCGAATGGCCGGTTTTCCACATGACCGGCTTGCCGCCAGCAGCGGCAATGCCGTCGAACAATACATTGCTGGATTTGACATCCGCGATAATGTGCGCGCCGGGGTTGTCTCGAAGCACCTCACGCGCCAGCAGCAACATGATTTGATCGCCGAAAAGAATCCCACCGGAGGCGTCGACAGCACCTAGACGGTCACCATCGCCGTCGAAAGCAACACCTAGATCAGCGCCTTCGCGTTTTACCGCTTCTTGGAGCTGAACCAAATTGCCGGGCACCGTCGGATCAGGGTGGTGGTTTGGGAAGGTCCCGTCGATCTCAGCAAACAAAAGAACGTGGCGACCCGGCAGCCGCTCCGTCAGGTGCCGCATCACCTCGCCCGCAGCGCCGTTACCGGCATCCCAGACGACGGTTAGGTCGTCCGGACCGGCGAAATCAGCGCTCAGACGCTCAATATAGGCATCCATCACAGAATGATGGGATTCGCTACCTATACCGTCGACGAAATCTCCCCTGGCTGCAATTTCACCCAGGCGCTGAATCTCTGCACCAAACACCGACTTCTTCCGCAGCACCATCTTGAAGCCATTGTACGCCGGCGGATTGTGAGAGCCAGTGACCATGATGCCGCCGTCCACCACCAGCGTGTAGGCGGCAAAATAGAGCATGGGCGTCGGCCCCATCTCGATGCGCAGGGCCTCAAGTCCGCAGTCCTGTAACCCGCGGCTCAAGGCATCAGCCAAGTCTGGCGATGACAAACGGCCATCGAAGCCGACGGCTATGCGTTTAGCACCCTGACGGACAGCGTAGCTACCATAGGCGCGGCCAAGCGCATAGGCGTCCGCGTCGCTCAAGGTTTCCCCCACCTTGCCACGAATATCGTATTCCCTAAGAATGCTTGGGTCGAAATGATATCCAGCGGCCATTTGGGATTTTCTCCTCGTCTTTAGGGCCTAGGACGACCGATTGAGCTGTATGTAAATCCGGCGGCACTGGCGGTCACGCCATCGTATATGTTCCGGAAGTCGATCATGATCGCCGAAGCCATGCGTGACTTTAGGCGTTTCAAGTCGAGGTTCCGAAACTCGTTCCACTCGGTCACGATTACCACGGCATCGCAACCGGTAACGGCATCATAAGCATCGTTGCAAAACACCGCTTGGGGCAGCAGTTTCCTTGCCTCAGGCATGCCCTCGGGGTCGTAGGCTCTGACCGTCGCGCCAGCAGCCGTCAGGTCCGAGATGATGTTCAAACTGGGGGCCTCACGCATATCGTCCGTGTTCGGTTTGAAGGTTAACCCCAAAACGGCAATGGTCTTGCCTTCGACCGAACCACCGCAGTGTCCAACGATGCGCCCGGACAGACCCTTCTTGCGATCATCATTGACGGCGACCACGGTTTCAATGAGGCGCAGCGGCGACCCAGCATCCTGGGCGGTTTTCACCAGCGCTATCGTATCCTTGGGAAAACAAGACCCGCCGTATCCGGGGCCGGCATGGAGAAACTTGCGCCCGATGCGCCCGTCCAAGCCAATGCCTTGTGCCACGTCCTGCACATTTGCTCCCACCTGCTCGCAAAGATCGGCCATCTCGTTGATGAAGGATATCTTCATGGCCAGGAAGGCATTTGCGGCGTACTTGGTCAATTCAGCCGTTTCCCGGGTGGTGAATAGAATCGGCTTCTCGATCAGGTAGAGTGGCCGATACAAGCGCCGCATGATGTCCTGCGCGCGCGGATCGCTGGTGCCGATTACGACCCGATCCGGCCGCATGAAGTCATTGATGGCCGACCCTTCGCGCAGAAACTCGGGGTTCGAAACAACTGCAAAATCCGCTTGCGGAGCGCTTTCGCGTAAGACCGCTTCAAGCTCCCTACCGGTGCCCACCGGCACCGTGGATTTAGTGACGACGACGGTAAAGCCCTGCATGGCTGCGGCCACCTCCCGGGCCGCCGCGAACACAAAGCTCAGATCCGCGTGACCATCGCCGCGCCGGCTGGGCGTGCCGACAGAGATAAAGACAACATCGGCCTCAGCCACCGCGCTGGCAACATCGGTCGTAAAGCGCAAACGGCCAGCCGCCGCGTTCTTGGTAACAAGGTCTTCCAGACCGGGTTCGTAAATCGGAACTTCACCCGCCTGAAGGCGTTCAATCTTGGATGCGTCCTTATCGGCGCAAACCACGGTCGTTCCAAACTCCGAAAAGCAGGCGCCAGATACCAGGCCTACGTAGCCGGTTCCGATCATCGCGATCTGCATGGCCCCTGCCCCCTATTCCAATCTCATCATCGACTCAGCGTGACCGATGCAACAACGCGCTCAACAGATCGGGCATAGCTTCAGCCGTTTCAGGATGTTCCATCGCAAATGCAACGGTTGCCTCAACGAATCCGACTTTACTGCCACAATCGAACCGTCGACCCTCGAAACGCAATCCATGAAAAGGAATCCGATCAAGCGTTCTGGCCATGGCATCGGTTAGTTGTATCTCCCCCCCAGCGCCAAGGTCCTGACGCCCAAGTTCGACCATCACCGAAGGATCGAGAATGTAGCGGCCAATGATCGATAGCCGCGACGGCGCTTGTTCCGGCGAGGGCTTTTCCACAAGGCCCTTGGCACTGATAATCTTTCCATCGTCCCAAGCCACATCGAGTATGCCGTAGCGGGAAGTATCCGCGGCCGGGATTTCCATAGCGGCAACCAGATTACCGCCTAGCCCCTCCCAAACGTCCATCATCTGCGCCAGACACGGCGTTGCCGCCTTAACCAAATCGTCGGCCAGTAACACCGCGAAGGGCTCATCGCCAACCAAATTACGCGCACACCAGACCGCATGCCCCAATCCTTTAGGCACCTGCTGACGAACATAGGCAATCTGGCCCGGATCCAGAGGGATTTCACTCACCGCAGCCAACACTTCCTGTTTGCCGCGCTCCGCCAGGGTTTTCTCCAGTTCGTAGGAAAAATCGAAGTGATCTTCGATGGCCGCCTTACCCCGACCCGTGACGAAAATGAATTCTTCTATCCCAGCCGCCCTGGCCTCCTCGACCGCATACTGGATCAAGGGCTTGTCGACAATCGGCAACATTTCCTTGGGCATTGCCTTGGTTGCAGGCAGAAAACGCGTGCCCAGGCCCCCGACCGGAAAAATAGCTTTACGCACTTTATGTTGCATTTTTATGTCCAGAATCCATTAAAATCCAAACACTTACAGCGTTTTCTGCCACAGCCGAGCCCTACAAACAAGCGTTAAGCAGACACGTAATTACTGGATTATGACCCTAAAAGCTGTTGCTTGGCGGCATTGACCTTGGCCGCCAAATAGTTTGAACCACCGTGATCCGGATGGAGTTGCTGCATCAAACGACGGTGGGCCTTTCGGATATCTTCGTCTTTCGCGTCCGGCTCCAACCCCAGCACCGCAAGCGCCTCCTCGCGGGTCATGGCACCGGTCTGCGCGCTCCCGGCCTGAGAGCCGCTGGCCCCGGCCCGTTCCCTGCGCCTGGCACTTTCGTCGGCCTCGGCTTCGTTCAGCGCATCTCGCCACGCATCGCCGCGCGTGCGATCCAGATAAGCTTCCAAAACGGCCGCGGACTCTTCGTCGTGCACATGGCACAGGCGCCAAAGTTCCAATAACTGCTCCTCGGTCAAGCCTGATAGCTTCTGCCCCTCGAATGGACCTTCTCGAACCTCGCCATCGAGCCGCCCGGTACTATGGTCCAGTTCCATCCGCAAGAACCGGGTCGAGACGCTGGAAGAGCCGCCTGGCGCCGCGCCGCGCAACGTCTTCAAACGACGGATTAATCGGGGAAGACGCACCATCAAGGGCAGCAGGAAGGGTAAGGTATAGATCAGCAGATTGAATTTCTTGAAGGCGACAATCACCAGCACGGCAAGAACACCGATAGTGCCGAACGTCCATCCCAGGGCCTTTAGAACTGCCTTGGGGTCAGCCTGCACAAACCAACGGCCCACCAGATAGAAGCCAACGACAAGACAAAGGGCCAGAAGCAAATAGGGAACCATTATACGCCTCGTCCGGTCATCGCATTTGATGGGTCAGGAGCCGCACAACGCCGCCCTGCCGCTTGGAAAAATCCTGCAGGGCCCTGCGCCCACCGGCGGCATACACGGCGACTGCTGAAAGCAGATCACGCAATTGCCTGGCGCTTGAGGCATCGAAGCTGCAGCAAGCACCGCCTGACAGTCTAGCGATCTGTTCAAAGGCCTGCCGCACGCTCACGTCGCCGCCCTCATGGAAAATAAAGCAAGGTACGCCCACCAAACCGAGTTTGCCCGCTAAATCGCCGAGGGTATCCAAATCCTCTTCCATGCTATCGCCGACGAAGACCAGCGCTCCGACTTTCTGCTTCCGAGTCTCCTTGAGAGCATGCTTGAGAACCTTCCGTATTTGCGTTCGTCCGGCAAAGCAGGAAACACCGGTCATTGCCCGTAGCAAACCGTGCCCGTCCGGGTGCCATTTACTGACACGGAACTCGCCGAACCCCCGATAGTAGGCCAGCTGCACCTCCAGACCACCGAGCGATGCTGTCTGGTTGAACATCTCTGCCTGCAGGTCCATTGCCCGATCCCAGGTCGGCTGACGGCTGGCGGTCGCGTCCAATGCGAAGATCAAACGCCCGCGATTTCCCTGATCCGGCTGCGATACAGCCAAACTTGAGACCTTACTAAGAAAATCCGCCACTTCCGTTTTGCTGGCGGTCTCACTGGGAAGTTTTCGATCCTGGCTCAAAGGGCCCCGCCTTACACTTGGATAGACCCCACCGGGACAAGCCCCAGGGGTTTCTTTAAGAGGTAGTGTAGTCTGTCAGTAGGTTCCAGTCCCCTGCTCTCGGCCGGGACCGCCCTGCGGCAACGCGCCCTGGGTCTCTTCAGACCCATTTTCCTCGTCTTGGGTCGCTTCTTCGAAGCCAACGGCCTCAAGCAGCGCACGGACTTCCTGACGAGCCGCAACGTGGCTCATCGTCAAGTTGACGCCTGCCCCCTTTTCTCGCAGGTCGAGAAGCGTCAAACCTTTGGGAAAAAGCTCACGAAAAATAACTCGCTCGCCGAACCCCGGCGCCAACCGGAAGCCGATCCGCCTGGATAGCTCGCCCAAAAGATTCCCCACGGCGCGTTTGTTGTGTGCATCCAGGTGGGCTAGACGGTTTCGCATCACGACCCAATCCAAGGGTCGGCGCCCTTGTTTCGCGCGTTCCTGACGCTGTTCCCAGACCATCTGACTATAAACGCTGGGCCCCAGAATGCGGCGTCCCTTGGGATCAATCCGTGCCAACAGATCAAGATCAAGAAAGGAGTCGTTCAACGGTGTGATCAGGATGTCAGCTCTAACGTGGCCAAGGCGAGAAAGGTAGCTATCGCTCCCGGGCGTATCGATCACGACCACATCACAATCCGCCAGTGCGGCCAGGGCTTCGTCAAACAACTGCCGCTCCTCGGCCTCTGTTTCCGCGCGCGCGGACGCCTGTGATCGAAAGATTCGTAAATGCTTTGGCATCGGCAGCTTCAAGCCCGATTCAGCCGAAAAGGACTCCCGGTTTTCGATCAGCCGCGAGAACGTGCCCTGCCGTGCGTCGAGGTCGATGGTCCCAACGCGCTTCCCCTGACGCAATAATGCGACAGCCAGATGCATCGCGGTCGTGGATTTACCCGACCCGCCTTTCTCGTTGCCCAGCACGACAATCAGCGATTTCGCGCCACTACTCGCTTGAGCGCCTGGCTGCACCTGCGCCTCTTGATCCATTAAGTTCCCCCTATCAAGCCAAGAACGCTTCGACCACGGCCCCGCCGGCCACCCCGCCGACCACCCGGCGGCGGCATGACGAAACGATCCAGATAACGCGATTCCCAACAAGACACTATCGCGATTCGGCGATCTTATCATGTAGCAACGAGTCGCCGGTCTCACAGGCCCATCGATAAAATACCGCGGTTCAAACCGAACTTTATCTCAGTGCGACAATCAAGCAAGCGGCTTCCCCCTGGTTTTGCCGCTCCACCATGGCAGAATGGGTTGAGAAAAGAGGATCGGCAATGCTTCCAGCAGCGGACAACTACGAGGACCTATACGGAACCTTCAACTGGCGGATTCCCGAGGCCTATAACATCGGTCAGGATTGCTGCGACAAGTGGGCCGATGGCTCAGGTCGCCTGGCGATCCTGCACAAAGCCAGCGATGGCAAGCTCGAGCCTTATAGCTTTGACTTGCTGAAAGACCGGTCAAATCGTCTGGCGAATGCCCTAAAGGCCGCTGGAGTCGCGCCCGGTGACCGTGCCGCTGTTCTGTTGCCGCAGCGCCCGGAAACCGCAATTGCCCACCTCGCGATCTACAAGCTAGGCGCCATCGCCGTACCGCTTTTCGTGCTATTCGGGCCGGAGGCGCTGGAATACCGTCTGGCCGACAGCGGCGCCACGGTCTTGATTACCGATGCCGACGGTGCGGCTAAAGTAAATGCGCTCCGCGACAAGCTGCCCAGCCTCAGGAATATCATCAGTGTCTCCGGCCCCGAAGAGAATGGCGTACTCGATTATGGCGCTTTGATTGAAAAGGGCAGCGCTTCCTTCGCTCCCGTCCAGACCGGCCCCGATGATCCGGCGGTTATCATCTATACCTCCGGAACCACCGGTTCGCCAAAAGGTGCCCTGCACGGTCATCGGGTCCTTTTAGGCCATCTACCCGGAGTCGAGATGCCTCAAGAGCTTTTCCCCAAGCCGGGAGACCTTTTCTGGACGCCGGCCGACTGGGCCTGGATCGGCGGGCTTTATGACGTACTCCTTCCCAGCCTGCATCATGGCGTTCCCGTCCTGGCACACCGCTTCCAGAAGTTCGATCCGGAAGCGGCTTTCGCTTTGATGGCCGAAGCAAAGGTTCGCAACGCCTTCCTGCCGCCCACGGCCCTGAAGATGCTTCGGCAGGTCGATAGGGCGCGTGAACGCTTCGGGCACGACCTGCGGTCCATAGGCAGCGGCGGCGAGACGCTCGGCCAGGGTTTGCTGGACTGGGGTCGTGATACCTTCGGCCTGACCATCAATGAATTCTATGGCCAGACCGAGTGCAATCTCGTGCTGTCCAACAATGCCGGGATCATGCCCGTCCGTCCGGGGTCCATGGGACGTGCGGTACCAGGGCACCGGGTTGCCATCGTCGATGATCGGGGAAACCCGCAATCTGACGGAACGGAAGGCAATATCGCTGTGGGTGCCCCCGACCCCGTCATGTTCCTGCGGTACTGGAACAATCCCGAGGCGACTGCCGCAAAATTCGCAGGCGAATGGTTGCTTACCGGCGACAGAGGTGTCCGAGATTCGGACGGGTATTTCCATTTCGTTGGCCGCGAGGACGATGTCATCACCTCCGCCGGATACCGTATCGGCCCCGGGGAAATCGAGGATTGCCTGCTGCGCCATCCTGCCGTCCAGATGGCCGCCGCTGTCGGCATCCCTGACGAATTGCGCACCGAGCGAGTGAAAGCCTTCCTGGTTCTCAAGCAGGGCTATACGCCCAGTGAGACCCTTGCCCAGGAAATCCAGGAATGGGTCAAAGGCAGGCTGGCCGCCTACGAGTATCCTCGTGAAGTTGAGTTTCGCGACAATCTGCCAATGACCGCCACCGGCAAGATCGTGCGCCGTGAACTGCGCGGCGGTGGCTGAGGCCGATTAGCCGTCGTACTGCTTTCTTATGGTGTCCAGGGCATTCTGCCAGGGTGCAAAGGCGTTTTCGCGGCGCAGCACCTCCAGACCCATGCGGGTGAAGGAACGTGGGCTCGCCAGTTCATCCACCAAATGAGCGACCGGCGTACCACTCTCGCGCGCCATAGTCGCAGCGGCCCGGAACACCTGTGCCACGTGCTGGCGCGCCGTTTCCGGCGGTATACCCGATTCTTCCGTCCAACGCCGCACCTCATCGATCAAAGCCAGCGCCCATCCGTATGTGCAGCCATGAACCGATAGGCGGTCAAAAGCGGATTCATCCTCCAGCACCGTCGGCGGCCCCAATGCTGCCAGCAAAGCCTTCGCTCGGGGTTCGTCGGGATAGAGCGTCGTTGCGCTCTCTCCATAGACACAAGCCGTAACCGGGATACAGCGCGCGACTGTCGCGGGCGCAACAAGAGGTTTTAGAACTTCCGTCTTGACGCTGGCCATCACGGAAAGCGCCAACTGATCCCTTCGCCATGGTAAGCCCTTGAGGGCCTCTTCCGCCTGCCAGGGTCGCACCGCAAGGATCACCGCTTCACTGGCTTCGACAACCTCTGCATTGCTCTTCAGAACCTCGCAGCTATAGCGCTCGGCAAGCGCTGCGGCCGCCTCCGCACCGCGCGGCGACAGGTAAAACCGGGGCATGTCGTCGCCCAATCGCGCCCATCCCTCGATCATCGTACCGGACATGTGCCCCACGCCGATGACACCGATCTTTTTCGGAATTACCATAGCTGCTCCAATTCTCTATCGATTCGCCAAACTAGGACGATCCTGCGATAACTCGCTTGCTCTGTCCAACCAGACCCGGAGGCAATATGGCCCGCGCCATCGATTACTACTTCTCCCTCATTTCTCCCTGGACCTACTTAGGTGGTGACAGATTAATGGAAATAGCCCGAGAGCATGGCGCTGAAATCCGGGTCAAACCCGTCAAGCTATCCGTCATCTTCCCGAAAACAGGTGGCTTGCCTCTGGCTAAACGGCCGCCGGAGCGCCAAGCCTATCGGCTTGTTGAGTTGAAGCGTTGGTCGGCGCACCTCGGCATGCCCTTGACGTTGCATCCCAAATACTTCCCCACCGACGAAAGCAAGGCCGCCCTGATGGTCATCGCCGCTGCCGCAAAGGGTCAGGATGCCGGCAAGTTGGCGCAGGCTTTTCTGCGCGCCTGCTGGGCCGAGGAACGTGACCTTGCCGACGAGACAACCGTTGTCGAAATCGCAGGCGTGAATGGTTTTGATGGCCAGGGGCTGCTACAGGCCGGTCAAAGCCCGGAAAGCGCCGCACAGTATGATGCGAATACCGAGGAAGCGCTGGCTGCCGGTGTTTTCGGTTCACCGAGCTATGTTGTCGATGGCGAGGTCTTTTGGGGACAGGATCGGTTGGATCTTCTAGCGGCGAAAATTTCCGGCTGAGTTGTCTAACGGGGCGATAACGGCTCGGTTTGTTGCAATTTCTCGGTTGAACCGAGAGTTCCCACGAATCGCGTGCGTGAAAAGCCACGCGGACCGTGGTTCACAGCACAGCTTGATGACAAGTGCCTTTTCTTTCTTTGCTGCCACCATTAGCGTTTGCTGGCCAAAATAAGGGAAACCCTCCCACCAGGGATTGCTTCAAACGAGGAAAATCATGACCGGCAAAGTGACGCTCGACCAACTCAAGAAACTCGTGGCTGATGGCCAGATCGATACCATTCTCGTCTGCTTTCCCGATCTCCAGGGTCGCTTGGCGGGCAAACGCTTTCAGGCCGAGTTCTTTGTCGAAGGCGCTTACGAGGAAACCCACGGCTGCGACTATCTGCTGGCCTGCGATATCGAGAACGAGCCGGTTCCGGGATACAAGGCCGCGAACTGGAAAAAGGGCTACGGCGATTTTGTTATGAAGCCGGACCTTTCAACGCTTTGCGTCACGCCTTGGCTTCCCGGCACGGCGCTCGTGCTCTGTGATCTGATCGACCACCACTCTCATGAACCGGTGCCGCACAGCCCGCGCGCCATCCTCAAGAAGCAGATCGATCGCCTTGCAGCCAAGAACATGTCCGCGATGATGGCTTCCGAGTTGGAGTTTTATCTGTTCGCCGAACCCTTCGAGGCCATTCATGAAAAGGGTTACAGAGACCCCAAAACCGCCGGCAACTACATCGCCGACTATCACATCTTGCAGACGACCCGCGAGGAAACAGTCCTGCGCGCTATGCGCACCAATCTGCAAGCCGCCGGTATTCCGATCGAGAACTCCAAGGGCGAATGGGGCCCCGGCCAGGAAGAGCTTAACGTCAAGTATGCCGACGCGCTGACCATGGCCGACCGTCACACCATCATGAAGAACGGCATGAAGGAGATTGCCCACAACCACGGACATGCTGTCACCTTCATGGCCAAGTGGGACTACGATTTGGCCGGGTCATCCTGCCACATCCATCAGTCGCTTTGGGACGCCAAGGGCAAGACGCCACTGTTCCTCGACAAGCAGGCCGAATACGGTATGTCGGACACCATGAAGTCTTTCGTGGCGGGTCAGTTGACCTATGCCCGGGAAATGACCTGGTTCCTGGCGCCCTATATCAACAGCTACAAGCGTTTCCAGATCGGTACTTTTGCTCCCACGCGCGCGATCTGGTCACTTGATAACCGCACTGCAGGGTTCCGGCTTGTGGGTGAGAAAACCAAGGGCATCCGCATCGAATGCCGGGTTGGCGGCGCGGACCTCAACCCCTACCTTGCCTACGCCGCGCTACTGGCAGCGGGCATGGCCGGGATCGAGCAGGGCTTGGAACTGGAGCCCGCCTACTTCGGCGACGCTTACCACGGCAAGCGTTTACGCGAGATTCCCAAAACCCTTCGCGAGGCTATCGAGCTGCTCAACCGCTCAAAGATGTTGCGCGAAGCCTTCGGAGAAGACGTGCTGGAACACTATATTCATACCGCTCGATGGGAGCAGTCGGAGTACGACCGACGGATCACCGATTGGGAATTGAAACGCTTGTTTGATCGGGTCTGACGATCATGAGCTTTTCCGGCAAAACCGCTGTGGTGACCGGCGCCGCCGGGGGCATGGGCATGGCAATCAGCGAAGCGCTGCTGACCGAAGGCTGTAATGTCGCCTTGCTGGACATGAAGGCACCACAGGCCGATTTCGCCGGGCTTCCTGGAAAAACAATGGTTCAAAAATGCGATGTCAGCCAGGACGACCAGGTAGCAGCAGCCATCGCCGCTGCCTACAGTGAAACCGGGCGTCTCGACTACCTGGTCAACGCTGCAGCGGTGCTTTGGTTCGGGCGTGACCGTTCCCTGGTCGATATCGACTTGGATACTTGGAACCAGGCGCTTTCCATTAACCTCACATCGCTGGTTTTGACCTGCCGGCATGCCGTACCCCTGATGAAGCGGAGTGGTGGCGGAGCGATGGTGCATGTCGCCTCCACCCAGGCATTGCGGGGTGACGACCAACCTCAAGATTCCTATCAAGCGGCCAAAGCGGCGATCCTGTCGCTTTCCAAATCCCTGGCGATTCAATTCGCGGCCGATGGAATTCGCTCGAACTGCCTCGTCCCCGGGCCGACGGAGAGTCCGATGCAGGATCGCTGGAAAAGCAATCCCGAAGCCAAGCAACGCACAGCGGCAGCCGTGCCTCTTGGTCGTGTGGGGACGCCGCAGGATATGGCCAATGCCGTTTTGTTTTTGCTTTCGGACAAAGCCGCTTTCATTACCGGAACCGACCTCATTGTGGACGGTGGTCTGATGGCCCGCCCTTGAACACATTTGAAGGTGGGAGCTCATTTGTCTTCGGGTCTTGCCACGAGCACCCCGGCAATGTCATGAAACAGCCTTCGTATTCCACGTCATCCGCGAGGATAAGATGACCTTCGATCCCAGCGCTTACACTTCCAACTGGAACTATCCGACCCAGATGCGTTTTGGTCCGGGCCGTATCAGCGAATTGCCGAGAGCCTGTAGCAGTCTTGGAATGTCGCGGCCGCTCCTCGTCACGGATCCGGGTTTGTCCGGCTTGCAGATCGTTCGCGATAGCCTCGCTCTCTGCGAGGATGCCGGACTTCCCACGACGTTGTTCGATGGGGTCAAGCCGAACCCGACCGGCAGCAACGTCGAGGCGGGCCTTGCGACATATCATGGCAATTCCTGCGACGGCGTCATCGCCTTTGGTGGCGGTTCGGCACTGGATGCCGCTAAAGCCGTAGCCTTGATGTCCGGCCAATCGAAATCCCTCTGGGACTTCGAAGACCGCGGCAGCAATTGGAAAGCCGTAGACCCCGCGGGCGTAGCACCGATCATCGCAGTCCCCACGACAGCCGGCACAGGTTCCGAGGTCGGTCGCGCATCGGTCATCCTGGATGAGCGTGACCACACCAAGAAGATCATTTTCCATCCGAAGATGCTGCCCTCTATCGTGATCTCGGACCCGGTCCTGACAGTGGGGTTGCCGCCAAAGATAACTGCGGCAACCGGAATGGACGCTCTGGCGCACTGCCTGGAGGCCTACTGTGCGCCGGGATTTCATCCCATGGCGGAAGGTATCGCGGTGGAAGGCATGCGGTTGGTGAAGGAGTGGCTGCCGCGGGCGACGACGGATGGACGCGACCTGGAAGCACGCTCAAATATGCTGGTGGCTGCTTCAATGGGCGCGACCGCTTTCCAAAAAGGCCTGGGCGCAATCCACTCCCTCAGTCACCCGGTGGGCGCGTTGTATGACACTCATCATGGCCTGACCAACGCCGTCTTCATGCCCTATGTTTTACAGTTCAACAGACCTGCGATCGAAGATCGCATGGAAAGGCTTGCCTCTTGGCTTGGATTGAGCGGCGGCTATCAGGGCTTTCTCGACTGGGTGTTAGCCCTGCGAGCGGAGCTAGGCATTCCACATCGCCTATCGGAAATCGGTGTCGATGACGGACGGATTGACGAAATCGCGGGCATGGCCGTGGTCGACCCCACTGCGCCGGGCAATCCCCTGCCCCTGGATGAAGCAGGGGCGCGCAAGATGCTGGTAATGGCCCTGGAAGGCACTGTCTGACAGGAACCTCAGGCTGTCGACCGAAGCGTCAGAATCTTCAGGCCTGCGACACCAAAGAATGCGCCGGATACGCCGTCAATCATGCGGCTGCTGCGCTGATACCACCCCATTGCGGCGGGCGTAGAAAACAGCAATGCGTATCCGACGAAGATAATGATGCTTGCCAAATTACAAGCCAGAATTGTCGCGACGAGAAAATCAGCCGTCGCCTGCAAACCCGTGCCGACAGACAGCGTTGCAAGCCAGACGAGCGGCGCTTTTGGGTTTGTAAGGTGGAGGAGCACTCCGGTGCAATAATCGGCGAGCGGCGTCCGCTGGGGCGGCAGAGGGGTTCCCTGCGCCGGTTCGGCCAGAAAGGCTTTACGCAAGGCTTTGATCGCCAGCCACAGCAGATAGAGGCCGCCCAGCGTGCGCAACAAGGCAAAAGCTGTCGCACTGGTCTGCAGAACAACGGCCAAACCACTTGCCGCCAAAATGGCCCAAATCATTGAGCCCGTCATTACACCCAGTGAAAATCTGACGGCTGCGGGCCGACCGCGATTCATAGCCGTGCTGGCGATCATGAGCGTGGCCGGACCCGGGCTGGCCGCCCCAATCGCAAAAACACTCACAATTGCTGCGATGTTTAGAAAATCCGTCGGTGTCATCAGGCCTTATTCCATCCTCAATCAGCGCGCTTTCGCTCAAGATGAAATCTTCTCGTCGAAAGAGCAACTAGACGCATGAACGTCGTTTGTTCCGTAATTCCTCGAGCCATCGACGACAGGTCAGCCGTTAAATTCGTTCTTAGTCGGGCTCTTTTTTGTAGTAACCAGAAAGTCCATTTTCCTAATTCTTTACATTCTTGCTTTCTTTTTTGAATAGCGATTTTGTGATTGCAGATTTGTAAAAAAAGCATCGACATGAAGGTAAGAAGAACCGCCCTGAACCGCCACTAAAAGGCGCTATCAGTTGCTATGGAGGACTTCATGTCGGTCTTTTCACATGATGCATTTGATGGCCACGAACAGGTTGTGTTCTGCCGGGACGCCGAGAGCGGCCTGAAAGCCATTATTGCCATCCACAATACTTCACGGGGTACGTCGCTCGGCGGATGCCGAATGTGGCCCTATGCCAACGAGGAGGAAGCGTTGACGGATGTGCTGCGCCTATCCCGTGGTATGACTTACAAATCGGCACTGGCCGACCTGCCGTTTGGCGGTGGTAAGTCCGTCATCATCGGCAATCCACAAACTGAAAAGACTCCGGCATTGTTCCACGCCATGGGTCGCTTCGTTGAAAGTCTCTCCGGACGCTATGTGGTGGCGGAGGACGTCGGTATCTCGGTACCCGACGTCGAGACCATGTCAAAGGAGACACGGCACGTCGCGGGCATAACTGCAGGTGGCTCCGGAGATCCTTCACCCGCTACCGCTTTCGGTGTCTTTGAGGGCATAAAGGCTGCCGTGGCGTTTAAGCTTGGGGCCCCTGACCTGAAAGGGATTCGGGTTGCCGTTCAGGGGCTGGGGCATGTTGGTTGGGAACTTTGCCGTCTTCTCCATGAAGCAGGTGCTCAGTTGATCGTGGCCGACTTGAACAGGCAGCAAACCCAACGCGCGGTTGAATGGTTCGACGCCCAGGTTAGCGCACCCGACGCCATCATCCGTGAAGCGGTCTCGGTCTACGCCCCTTGCGCGCTGGGCGCCACCATCAACGATGCTAGTATCGGCGAGCTCCGCTGCGCCATCGTCGCAGGTTCCGCCAACAATCAGCTCGCCGAGGAGCGCCATGGCGCTCTGCTGCGCGACCGCGGCATCCTCTATGCCCCCGATTACGTGATCAACGCTGGTGGTGTGATCAACATCAGCCACGAGAAGCGTTTGACCGGCGACAAACCCTATGTGAAAGCCACGGCGTTCGCGCATGTCGCCCGTATCGGCAATACCCTGACGGAAATCTTCGAGATAGCGGAACGTAAGGGAATTTCATCAGCGCAGGCGGCCGACAGCCTCGCTGAACAGCGTTTCAAGCGCGCCGGTCACAGAAAGGCAGCTTGATCCCGGAGCGTCGCTGGGGGTAAGCAAGTACATGCTCGAAACCCTGTTGGCGACATTCATCACCTTCCTCGTCGTGTTGGACCCCCTTGGGAACGCGCCGATTTTTGCCGGGTTGACGCCAACAGCGACCGGCAGCGAACGCCGCCGCATGGCTATCAAAGGCGTAGCGATCGGCACCGGCATTCTCTTGGCCTTCGCGGTTGGTGGCGAAACTTTGCTGAGCGCCTTGGGCATCGGTCTGCCCGCCTTTCGCATTGCTGGCGGCATCCTACTGCTTTTGCTTGCCATTGATATGGTGATGGCTCGTCAGTCGGGTCTGCGTTCCACGACGCCAGGCGAGATCGAGGAAAGCGGCCATCGCCAGGATGTTTCGGTCTTCCCGCTTGCGATTCCCTTGATAGCCGGTCCTGGCGCCCTTACCTCGGTCGTGCTGCTAGTCGGTGGCGCCAGCGGTGACTTGCAGATGCAGGCATTGATCGTGCTGGTGATGCTCGGCGTACTGACCTTGGTCCTGATCTGTCTCCTGGTTGCCGGCGAGGTCATGCGCCTTTTGGGTCTAACCGGCGTCAATGTGATCAGCCGCGTCGCAGGCATCATTCTGGCCGCCCTCGCCGTTCAGTTCATGGCAGACGGCGTTCTGGCCTTTCTTGCAACCTAACTTAGGTTCTCGGCTCCGATCAGATCGGCAGATCTTCCTCCAGCGACATCAGGGAGGCATTGCCGCCCGCCGCCGTGGTATCGATCGACAGCGAGTGCTCCGAGGCAAAGCGGAACAGGTAATGCGGACCGCCGGCTTTGGGTCCCGTGCCTGACAGCCGTTCGCCACCGAAAGGCTGCACGCCGACGATGGCGCCGATCATGTTCCGATTAACGTAGGCATTGCCTGCGCGAACCTTGTGATAGAGCGCATTCACCGTGCTATCGATGCGGCTGTGGATACCGAAGGTCAGACCATAGCCGGTCCCGTTGATCGCCTCGACGACCTGATCCAGGCGGTCGGCCTTGTAACGGACCACATGCAGGATCGGGCCGAAGACCTCGCGCTGCAAACGGCTGATGGAATCGATTTCCACGGCTGTGGGAGCAACGAAGGTTCCATGCTTGCAATCCTTACCTAGATCGCTGCGCGCCAGAACCTTGGCTTCGCTGCTCATGCGTGTGACATGCGCTTCCAGCATATCGCGCGCTTCCTCATCGATCACGGGGCCCACATCGGTTTGTAACAATGACGGGTTACCCACGCGAAGTTCCGCCATCGCGCCTTTGAGCATTTTCAACATGCGATCGGCAACGCTATCCTGGACAAAGAGCACCCTGAGTGCCGAGCACCGCTGACCAGCGCTTTGGAAGGATGAGATCACGACGTCGTTCACGACCTGCTCCGGCAAGGCCGTCGAATCGACGATCATCGCATTCTGACCGCCGGTCTCGGCGATAAAGGGGATGATTGGCCCGTCGCGCTCCGCCAACACACGGTTAATGATTCGTGCGGTTTCCGTCGAACCGGTGAAGGCCACCCCGGCAATCCGTGAATCAGCAACCAGCGGCCCGCCAACCGTCGCGCCGTCGCCGGGTAGAAGCTGGATCACATCCTCCGGTATGCCCGCGCGGTGCATCAACTGTACCGCCGCCGTGGCAATCAAAGGTGTTTGCTCTGCCGGTTTGGCGATCACGCTGTTGCCGGCAGCCAAGGCTGCCGTGATCTGTCCGGTGAAGATAGCCAGCGGGAAGTTCCAGGGGCTGATGCAGACAAATACGCCGCGTCCTCCCAACCGGAGTTCGTTCCTTTCTCCGGTCGGCCCGGGCATGATTTTCGGTTCCGCGAAATGCTCGCGCGCCCGTGCCGCATAATAACGGCAGAAATCAACCGCTTCTCGAACCTCTGCGATCCCATCGGCAAAGGTTTTACCGGCCTCCCGTATGCAAATAGCAATGAGGCGGCTGCTTTCCTCTTCCATCAGATCCGCGAGGCGCATAAGGCAATCGGCACGCGTGTGAGCCGACGTTGCGTTCCAATCCCACTGCGCCCGTTCGGCACGGCTAAGGGCTTGTTCGACCATCTTGGCGTCGGCCTCGACAACCTCGCCCACGACTTCGCGCCGGTCGGCCGGGTTATGCACTTTGCGCAGTTTTCCTGCCAGAGCTTTGCCACCAACCAGCGGAGCCGCCTGCCAGAGAGTCTGGCTTACAGTCCCCATGCGCTCCGCGAAATCCGAGACAACGACGGGGTTGGAAACGTCCATACCCGCAGAATTGGGGCGCTCCTCACCGTAAAGATCGACCGGCAATGGAATCTTCGGATGGGGTATGCGCGAGAGGTTACGCACCTTGACCAGAGGGTCCGCTACGATCTCGTCGACAGGCAGTTTCTCATCTTGGATACGATTGACGAATGAGCTGTTGGCGCCGTTTTCCAGGAGTCTGCGGACCAGATAAGCCAGCAGATCCTCATGGCTTCCGACCGGCGCATAAATGCGGGTTGGGATATCGAGCTTGTCCTTGCCGACAACCTGCGCATAGAGCGCTTCACCCATGCCATGCAGCCGTTGGAATTCAAAGCCGGCATGGTTGCCGGCCATTTCTAGAACCGAGGCAACCGAGTGTGCATTGTGCGTGGCGAACTGAGGATAGAAGGCCTTGGGATCGGCCAACAAAGCGCGGGCACAGGCCAAATAGGAAACATCGGTATTCACTTTGCGCGTAAAAACCGGATAGCCCGGCAAGCCGCGTTCTTGAGAGCGTTTGATCTCGGTGTCCCAATAGGCTCCCTTGACGAGGCGCACCATAAGTTGACGTTTGTGCCTCTTGGCCATGTCGGCCAGCCAGTCAATCAAAGGGCGCGCGCGTTTTTGATAGCCTTGTATCGCCAAACCATAGCCATGCCACCCCTTGATCTCACTTGAACTGGAAACCGCCTCGATGACATCGAGCGACAAGTCCAGACGATCCACCTCCTCGGCATCGACTGTCAGGCCAATATCCAGCTCCTTTGCCTCCACAGCGAGCTGCAGAAGGCGCGGCATCAACTCTTTCATCACCCGGTCACGTTGGGAGAACTCGTAACGGGGGTGCAGGGCCGAAAGCTTCACAGAGATTCCCGGGCTGTCGGCCACACTCTTGCCCTTACCGGCCTTTCCGATAGCCGCGATAGCTTTGCGGTAGGACTCGAAATAACGCTCGGCGTCCGCCATCGTGCGCGCGGCCTCGCCGAGCATGTCGTATGAATAGCGATAACCCTTGGCCTCGTCGCTCCGAGCGCGCTCGATCGCCTCCTTGATGTTTCGGCCCATGACGAACTGACGCCCGAGGATACGCATGGCCTGGGTGACGGCAGTACGGATCACCGGCTCGCCACTGCGGTGCACGAGACGCCCAAGCACACCGCTGAAATCCTTCTGCGCCTCGTCGAGGCGTACGACGCGTCCCGTCAGCATCAAAGCCCAGGTGGAGGCATTCACGAAGAGAGAATCGCTGCGCCCGAGGTGCGATTGCCAATCGGCGGCGGAAATCTTGTCCTTGATCAAGCGGTCGCGTGTATCCGCGTCCGGCACCCGAAGCAATGCCTCGGCCAAGCACATCAGTACGATGCCTTCCTTGCTCGACAACTCATACTCATAGAGAAACGCATCAATACCGCCATGCCCAACACTGGAACGCCGGACTTCCTGCACAAGCTGCCGGGCTTTCTCCTGAACCCTTTCGACCTGAACGGAACCAAGTGTCGCTTCATCAAGCAATGCTGCGACTGTCTCACTTTCGTCGGCGAATGTCGTATCACGCAATTTGCGGCGAAGATCGCTGGAATGTGCAAGCTTCGGGTCGATGAGCATCGGCGGCTTTCCTCCTGGTGGGCAGGCGCTAAAGTGGTCTGGATTAGGCCGGCACTCTAGCGACAGACCGTCCTGACCGAAAGAGAAGTCTTATGCTAGTTTCCGTCTTCTTGCGAATCGATAGGAAAGCGCGATGCCAGACGTTGGCGCGCCGAGGGAAGCGGGCGGTCTTGCGGGTGGAAAACCCGCTTTTCCAGGAAATATCCTGACAGCGCCAGCCCAGCCGCCACTTCGGCGACGCCACCGCTTCCCTGTCCCGTCAGGAAGCCGGGGAGTCTCAACAACTTGTCCTTATAAACTGCACCAGCCCCTTCCGACACGGCCCGTCCGCTCCTCGGACTCACGTATATCAAGCCTTCCTCCGAGCCGGTGGCCGCGCAGGAACCAAGGTCGAGTCCAAACCCCAAGTCGGCTAGGACAGCCAATTCCCAACGCACATAGATTTCCGCCCAGTGATCCCCATCCAACGCCTCCAACAAGGCGGCAAACCCGTGAAAACAAGCCGGATGAGCTTCACGTTCTGGTAAGGCTCGCTCACAGATTGCGGCCGCGCTGGTTAGGGCCCCCAATCGAGCCGGGTCGTGGAGAAAGCGTGCTGCATTCGCCTCTACCAGCTCCACCTGCATCATGCCCAGGTGATCCGCGAGACGGGCGCGCCAATCCACACGGAGTCGATTGCCAATCTGGAGAACACCGGCTAACCGCCGCCCCTGTCCCCCGCGTACCAAGCCCGCGTGGCGCCCACGTTCCAATGTTAACAACTGAACAACGGCGGCGTCCTCACCGTGAGGCCTTATCGCCAATAGATATCCCTCGTCGCGCCACTCGATCATGCGTGCGAGAATAGATCATGTAAGGGGCATGCTGCCACGGCTGATACCGTCAGGACTGGTAGTCCAGGCCCCAATCCCGGTAGCGTTCGGGATCGTCCACCCATTTTTCGCGTACCTTGACGAAAATAAAGAGATGAACCGGCCGCTCCATCATCTCCGATAGCTCGGCCTGAGTGTCCTCACGTACCTTCTTAATACGATTACCGCCTTTGCCGATAACGATAGGCTTCAGGCTCTCACGCTGCAGGTAGATGGTCTGTTGAATTTTGGCGCTACCATCCTTGAACTCTTCCCAGGAATCCGTCTCGACGGTCAGGGCATAAGGTATCTCGTCATGAAGTTGGAGGAACAGCTTCTCGCGGGTTACTTCAGCGGCCAGCAAGCGCATCGGCATGTCGGAGAGTTGATCTTCCGGGAAAAGCCAAGGCCCCATCGGCATGCGCTTCGCCAGAAAGCCTCTCAGCCGTTCGAGCCCGTCGCCCTTCTCCGCTGAAATCATAAAGATCTCATCGAAGCAGCCTTCCGCATCGAACGCCGCCGCTAGCTTTAGCAGCTTTTCGCGCGCGATCAGGTCGATCTTGTTCAGCACCAGGACTGCCTTGCGATCATTCTTCTTCAACTGCTCGATGATGCGGGTGGTGTCCGCATCGCGTTTGCTGCGCGACGCATCGTAGATCACCAGGATCACATCAGCCTCGTCAGCACCGGCCCAAGCGGCGCGCACCATCGCTCTTTCCAAACGCCGCTTCGGGTGCAGGAAAATACCCGGTGTATCAACCAGAACGATCTGCGATTCCTGCTCAATCAGCAGTCCTCTCACTTGGGTTCGCGTCGTCTGGACCTTGGGGGACACAATCGTGATCTTGGCGCCGACAAGCGCATTCACCAGCGTGGATTTGCCAGCGTTGGGCGCCCCGATGATGGCCGCGAATCCGCAACGCTGATTCATGCCCTTCCCTTTCTTTGAGATTGATCCTTGTTTGTTTTCTGCCGGTCCAGCCGGGCCAGGAGTCGCTCTGCAGCCGCCTGCTCGGCCAGCCTCTTGGAGCGCCCAGTACCCTCACCGGACCCTTCGCCGCTGACCGTAACTTCGACGGTGAAGACCGGCTCGTGATCCGGCCCTTTCCGGCTAACCAGCCTGTAACTTGGAAGCGGCAGTCCGCGGCCTTGCGCCCACTCCTGAAGAGCCGTCTTGGGTTCACGTGGTGGACTAAGATCGGCTTCGATCAACGGCACCCACCGAGGCTCGACGAAGGCGCGCGCCACTTCAAGGCCACCATCCCGGTAAAGCGCGGCAATAACCGCTTCCATCACGTCCGACAGGATAGCCGGGTTATCGCGCCCGCCGGAGTCATCCTCACCCGGCGAAAGCCTGATGAACTCACCCAAGCCGATATCTCTGGCTACTTCCGCCAGCACCTGTTGACTGACCAGCAGGGCAAAACGTTTGGCGATTGCCCCTTCCGACTCCTGCGCGAAGCGCGCCAGCAGCAGATCGGCGACCACCAGTCCCAGAACCCGGTCGCCCAGAAATTCCAAACGCTCATAACTATCGGAGCCACCGCGGTCTTGGCCGAGTGTGCTCGAATGGGTCAGCGCAGTCAGCAATCGCTCCGGCTTAGTAAAGCTGTAGCCCAGCCTGTCGGCAAGCCGTCCGGACTGGCTCAACGGCGCGTCTTTCTTACTTGATACCATCGAAGATGCGCCCCCAGCGCACCGACGTGGGCCAGTTCCAAAACGCCAGTATCGAAGCGCCTTCCTCCAGCGAGAAGAACAGAACGTCCGCGCGACCGACCAGATTCTCGAAAGGCACGAATCCGACTACACTCATCACCCGGCTATCCTGCGACGAATCGCGATTGTCACCCATGGCGAAGTAGTGACCCGCGGGCACCACATAGAGCGGTGTGTTGTCCAGGAACTCGTTGTCCGACCGTTCCCAGATCAGATGCTGGCGCCCACCGGGCAAGGTTTCGACATACTGCGTGACCTTGCTGGAGTAACCGCCTGAATGTTGGATTATGACGTCGCGCACCTTCTCGCGTTTGACCGGCTCGTCGTTGATGTAGAGGATTCCCGCTTTCACCTGAATGCGATCCCCCGGCATCCCGACCAAGCGCTTGATGTAATCGGTCTCGCCGTCGCTCGGCAGCTTGAAGACCGCAACATCTCCCCGCTCGGGTTCGTCGGCCAGGATCCGACCATCGAAGAAATTTGGTGAGAACGGCATCGAATGGCGGCTATAGCCGTAGGACATTTTGGAGACGAAGAGATAATCGCCTACCAGCAACGTCGGCAGCATGGACCCTGAAGGGATTGAGAAGGGCTCATATGCGAAAGTTCGCACCACAACCGCAATCAGCACAGCATAAATTACCGTACGGAACGTCTCTCCCCATCCCCCAGTTTTCTCACGCGACATGGTTTTATCCTGGCTTTCAGTCATATTCGCCCTCGATGGCATGATGCACAGCCCTTGAGCCCGCGGCTCCGATTGGCTGCGCCTTTCTAACGACCAACAATGCCAGCGTCCAGGGAACTATCCTGCTCCAGCGCTTCAGGTAGCGCCGAGATGATGACGAAAGCCTGCGCAAGCGGGTAATCGTCGGTAATCGTTATGTCGATCTGCGCGACCATGCCGGCCGGCGTGATCTCCTGCAACCGCGTCAACGCGCCGCCGGTCAGAGCGACTGTCGGTTTGCCGCTCGGAAGGTTCACCACACCCATATGCTGCCAATGGACACCCCGTCTCGGCACGCCGGTCCCGAGAGCCTTCGCACAGGCTTCTTTGGCAGCAAACCGTTTTGCATAGCTTGCCGCCCTGGCTTGCCTCCGGTCAGACTTATTTCGCTCGACTTCCGTAAAGACACGCTGCGTGAAACGATTGCCAAAGCGCTCAAGAGTGCGCTCTACCCGGCGGATATCGATCAAATCGTTGCCGATACCGAGGATCATTGCCCAATCGCCTCTGCGGATGTTGACGTCTGGTCCTGCCCTGCTGCCCTCGCCTCATTCATCAGTTGACGCATCCGGCATATAGCCGATTCCAATCCGGTGAATATCGCCTCACCGATCAGAAAATGACCAATATTAAGCTCGGCGATTTCACTTATGGCCGCAACCGGGGCAACGCTATCAAACGTCAACCCGTGTCCGGCGTGACATTCCAAACCCAGGTCGCTCGCGACAGCGGCGGCCTGACGGATGCGATGTAGTTCGCTTTTTGCCGAAGCACCGTCTGCATTCTCAATGACGGCTTCACAGTAAGCGCCGGTATGCAACTCGACGACGGGCGCGCCAAGCTGTTTTGCCGCCTCGATCTGGTCTACGTCAGGATCAATAAACAGAGAAACCCGAATTCCGGCATCCCTCAGCTTTGCAACAAAGGGCCGTAAAATCGCCATGTTGCCTACGGCATCGAGCCCGCCTTCAGTCGTCACCTCTTCGCGTTTTTCCGGTACAATACAGGCAGCATGCGGGCAATGACGCAGTGCGATCTCCAGCATCTCCGGTGTTGCTGCCATCTCCAAGTTTAAAGGCAGATCGATTTCCTGTGTCAGACGCTCGATATCATGATCGGAGATATGACGGCGATCCTCCCGCAGATGCGCTGTAATGCCGTCCGCGCCGGCGGCCGCCGCCTGGTGGGCCGCGCGCAGCGGGTCAGGATGGAGCCCGCCGCGGGCGTTCCGTATTGTCGCAACATGATCGATGTTGACACCCAGCCGAAGGTATCCAGTCATTGCCGTTTTCCACTGTTGATGGGTTCGTTCACATTACCCGCATTCAAATTATTATGAAGCTTTGCCTTTCGGCTTTTCCTACGAGGATTTGCAAGCCGATGTTGTCGCGCCTTTTGGTAGCTTTCTACCAGCATCTTTAGCGGCCAGTAAAAGGCAAACCAGGCGACAATAGCTGTTGGTAGACCACCGACAATCATAGGCACGGCCACATCCATGAAATTGTCTCGCAGGTACTCCACGGTAAAAATTGTCGCGTCCAACTCACCAAATGTGGGCTTCCCCGGCAGGCTTGCAGGGTGCTCGTATCCGAGTACGAAACGGCCCAAGGTATAGATCCACACCCAGATGAAGGGAAAGGTCCAGGGGTTTCCCACAACGGTGCCGATGGCGGATGCCATCAGGCTGGCCCGCATCAACCACGCCAACAATGCCGCTGATACGAAGTGCAATCCCAGCAAAGGCGTGAAGGAGACCGCTGCCCCGCAAGCAAAGCCCGCAGCAATATGATAGGGCGTCCCGGGAAGGCGGCGAACCCGATGGGCAACGTATGTAGCCGCCCGGCGCCAGCCCGCTTTCGGCCAGATAAACTGCCGGAACTTTGCAAACAGGGTCGAGGGAACGCGCCGACTAAACAGCATCTTCAGGCTTCGACGATTGCTGGAAACATACTGAACATTGACGGCTACCCTCTCTGTCTGTCGACGGAGCTGACCGAGGGCGATGCCCTGAGCGCAGCGATAATGTCCACAAGATGTTTGGCGTCTTTAACTTCTACATCAACAAGCATCTCGAAGAAATCCGGTTTCCTGTTGGTGAACTTCAAATTCGAGATGTTGCCGCCGTGTTTGCCGATGACCGTCGATAGGTTTCCCAAGCCGCCGGGCTCGTTTGATACCACCAGGTGCAAGCGGCCTACCTGCAGGTCCTCGTCCGCATCGCGGTCGTGGTTCCATGACAAATCAATCCAACGCTCGGGCATGTCCTGGAACGCTTCCAGCGTTTCACAATCGATCGTATGGACCGTGACACCCTTGCCGGTATTGACGATCCCCACGATGCGGTCACCCTTGAGCGGATGGCAGCAATGGGCATAGTGCACCGCCATGCCGGGTATCAGACCATCAATGGGAATACCGTTGCGGTGCTTGGTGCGATCGACGGTTTTCTTGAATACCCGCTCAATCGCCGTGGCCTGACGGGATTGACGCTGCTTCTCTTTCAAGCCCGGAAACACTGCCAACATGACTTCGCGGCCGGTCAGATTGCCTGCGCCCACCTCCGCGTAGAGATCGTCTACCTGATCCAATCGGAACTTTGCGAGGACGCCGGCTAAACCCTTTTCGGTGGCCTCCAGTCCTTCTTCCTTGAAACGCCGATTGATGACCTCACGTCCCAGTTCCATATATTCGCCGCGTTTCTTCTGTCGAATGAAGCGGCGAATTCGGGCTCGCGCCTTCCCGGTGACACAGAAATTTTCCCAGTCCGGGGACGGCGTTTGGCCACGCGAGGTCATGACCTGCACCTGGTCGCCGTTCTGCAAAGCGTAGCGCAGCGGTACGACGCGGCCGTTCACCTTTGCCCCGACGCAAGTGTCGCCTAGCTCAGAGTGCACTGAATAGGCGAAGTCGACGGGACAGGATCCCCTTGGCAGGGCGACAATCTCGCCGCGCGGCGTAAAGCAGAACACCTGGTCCTGGAACATCTCAAGCTTCGTGTGTTCCAGGAATTCCTCCGGATCGGAGGCATGATCGAGGATGTCGAGAAGTTCGCGCACCCAACGGTACTGTCGGCCATCAACATTCGGCACGCCCTGTTTGTAGGACCAGTGCGCCGCGACACCAAGGTCAGCGTACTCCTGCATCTGCTGCGTGCGAATCTGCACCTCGATGCGCTGCTGCTCAGGCCCCATCAGCCCCGTATGCAAGGATTTGTAGCCATTCGGTTTGGGAGTCGAGATGTAATCCTTGAAGCGCCCAGGAACGACCGGGTAACGGCTGTGCAGCACACCCAGCACCTGGTAACACTCGGCGATATCCTTGACCATCACCCGAAAGGCCATGATGTCGGAGAGTTGCTCGAACGCAACGTTGCGCTTCTGCATTTTCCGCCAAATCGAGTAAGCGGATTTGATGCGTCCGGATATCCAAGCGTCGATCCCCTCTTCCGCGAGATCACGTTTCAACCGGTCGATGACCTTTCCAGTCAAGTCCTCGCCGCGTTCCTTCAGGAACCCAAGGCGGGTCAGGATTGAATCGCGGGCATCCGGGTTGATCTCCCGAAAGGCTAGATCCTCCAATTCCTCCTTGAAACGATGCAAGCCGATCCGCTCGGCAAGCGGGACGTAAATATCCATCGTTTCACCAGCAATGCGCCGGCGTTTAGCCTCATCCTTGAAAAAATGCAACGTGCGCATGTTGTGCAGCCTGTCGGCCAGCTTCACCAACAGCACGCGAATGTCTTGAGACATCGCCATGAACAGTTTGCGAAAATTTTCCGCTTGTTTGCTGCGCTCGGACTTCAATTCCAACTGGGACAGCTTCGTGACGCCGTCCACCAAATGCGCGACCTTCTCGCCGAACAGACGCTCGATTTCCGATATGGGCGTGTCGGTGTCTTCGATAACATCATGCAGCAAGGCCGTGAGGATGGTGGCTTGGTCGAGCTTCAACTCGGTCAGGATGCCGGCAACCTGGATTGGGTGAGAATAGTAAGGATCTCCCGACGCACGCTGCTGAGCGCCGTGAACATGCGTGACGAACACATAGGCGCGGTTGAGCGCGTCCTCGTCCACGTCCGGATCGTAGGACTTCACACGTTCAACCAGTTCGACCTGTCTTAAAACTTGCTGCCGGGTCATTCCTCAACGCCAGAAACAGTTGCCAGGCAACTCAATGTACCCGAACTACATGACATCACATAAATCTAAGAACAGAACGGGCTTATCGCCAGCCCCAATGGCGGCAAAAAAAACGGCGCGGAAGGGAACCGCGCCGTTTTTCGATCACTTTGAGAGGACTGCCTGATCAATCGTCGTAATTCGTGACGTCGTCGGCAGTAATGTCCTCAAATATTTTCCCGAGCGCGGCTTCCAAACCCTCGCCATCCATCTCGGATTCGACCTCAGCAGCCCCTGCCTCGGCTTCCGAGGTCTCGCCGGAAAGGGCATCGAGTTCCGCTGCCTCTTCTTCCGGCTCGTCGCGCTCGTTGTGCTTTTGCATGCCGGAAATAACCGATTCGCGCAGTTCGTCCTGGCTCACGGCATCTTCAGCGATTTCACGCAGGGCAACGACGGGATTCTTGTCGTTGTCCCGCTCGACGATCAACGGCGCACCAGCGGAAATTTCCCGCGCGCGCTGCGAAGCGAGCATGACAAGATCGAATCGATTGGGAACTTTAGTAACGCAGTCTTCGACGGTAACGCGGGCCATCGGCCTATCGCTCCCTTCTCTAGCTTGAAGATTAGCCAATAAAACGAAGGGCGGAATATAGGCAGCGGTTCAGGCAAAAGCAAGTCCGGCCTGCCACCTTGATATTGGCCCTAGTCGTCATCCAGAGGGCTTACTCCCTCAAGGGTCGGAAGGCGAGACAACATCTCCCCTACGCTCAGTCCGGAGATCGGATGACGCCATTCCGCTGCTATATCGCGCAAAGGAAGGAGCACGAAACTGCGGTCTTGCAAACGGGGATGCGGAATCTGCAATCCCCCTGGCTGATCCACGACCTCGGCGTCATAAGCCAGTAGATCCAAGTCTAGTGTTCGTGCCGCATTGGGGACACTGCGCCTGCGACCGAATTCGGCCTCTATCGCATGCAAGGCCTCCAGCAGTTCCCGGGAACCAAACTCTGTTTCCACGCAGGCCGCACCGTTGACGAAATCCGGTTGATCGGACGGCGGCACAGGTGCGCTGCGATACCATCGCGATTTTGCCGTGATTTTCGGACCTTTGTCCTGTAGCCGAGACAAAGCGGCTTCAAGCGTAGCCCGCGGTGAGGTATATCCCGCGGCAGGTAAGTTTGCGCCTAAAGCTATCAAGATCATTTGATCACACTATGCCATTGAATCCGGGCTGCTCTTGCGCCACATTCCAAGTTATGAATTTACCGGCAATTATCGAATCCTATTGAAAGGGCTCCGGTCACTTCCCGCGTCGGAAAATTAGCAGGAGGTGGTTTACGGGCGCGGCAGCATTTCCGGAGCGTATTTAGCAAACTTCTATTTTTAGAGAAAGTCGACCTAATGAAATTGCGATTTTACCCTGATGAACGCGTGGCGCTGTTTATTGATGGCGCAAACCTTTACGGAACAGCGCGATCCTTGGATTTTGACATCGATTACAAGCGCCTTCTGACGTTCTTCGGCGATCATTGCCATCTGATTCGGGCTTTTTACTATACTGCCTTGGTCGAAGATCAAGAATACTCTCCCATACGCCCTCTGGTCGATTGGCTGGACTACAACGGTTACAACATGGTCACCAAGCCGACCAAGGAGTTCACCGACGCTTCGGGGCGCCGGAAGCTCAAGGGCAACATGGATATCGAGCTTGCCATCGACATGCTTGAGATGGCCGAGCATCTGGATCATATCGTACTCTTTTCCGGTGACGGGGATTTCCGCCGTCTGGTTGAAGCCGTACAGCGCAAGGCCGTCAGAGTTACCGTCATCTCGACAATCAAGACCCAACCGCCGATGATAGCCGACGAACTACGGCGCCAGGCCGATCACTTTGTCGACTTGGTGGATTTGCAACGCGAGATCGCTCGCCAGTACGGTGACGACAGCGCGCCACGCCGGCCCAGTGAAGATCATGGTGAAGGCCAAGGCGAGAATGGGGACGACTATCTAGACGATGACGATGACGATGACTATTTCGACGAAGACGGCGACGATACCGCTGGCGCATGAGCAATCTTGAACCCAACCGCAACTGCGGGCTTTGCCCGCGGTTAGCGGAATTTCGCGCCAGTAACCGGGATAAGTTCCCTACTTTCTTCAACAGTCCTGTCCCGGCATTCGGGCAGGCACCGGTGCGCCTGTTGATCGTGGGGTTAGCCCCTGGTTTGAAGGGTGCAAATCGGACCGGGCGGCCCTTTACCGGTGACTATGCCGGCGATCTTCTCTATCCGACCTTGACCAAGTTTGGCTGGGCCCTTGGTGATTATCGGGCAGCGCCCGACGATGGCCTGACCTTGAGCGGCTGCCGCATCACAAATGCGGTGCGTTGCGTACCGCCGGCAAACAAGCCCGAAACATCCGAAATACGGAACTGCAACGGCTATTTGCGTGCGGAAATCGCAAGTCTGCGCCCTGGCCTTGCGGCAATTCTAAGCTTGGGTCTGGTATCACATGGCGCGGTGCTGACGGCTTTGGGTTTGCGCAAGAGTCATTTTCGCTTCGCCCATGCGGCCCAGCACCGATTGCCCGACGGCTTGCTTCTTGCCAACAGCTATCACTGCTCGCGTTACAACACCAATACCGGTCGATTGACCACGCAGATGTTCGAAGCAGTATTTACCCAGCTACAGGAAGAGTTGGCGTAGCACCCAGCTATCAACCGTACTCGCGGACGAGGCGCGACTTTTGGCGATCCCAATCGCGTTGCTTCTCGGTTTCGCGTTTGTCGGCCTTCTTCTTGCCGCGCGCCAAACCCAGCTCAAGCTTGGCCACGCCACGCTCGTTGAAGTAGAGGGAGAGCGGGACCAGCGTCGCACCTCGCTCCCGAAGTTTGCCCAGAAGTTTGCCCAACTCGCGGCGATGCAACAGTAGTTTGCGCGGTCTCAAAGGACTGTGATTCTCTCTTGCCGCCGGTGCAAACTCGGAAATGTGACAGCCGAACAGGTATAGCTCACCGCCCTGTTCGCGCGCGTAGGCCTCTTTGATCGACCCATGACCGGCGCGCAAGGCTTTAACCTCGGAACCCATGAGAACGAGTCCGACTTCCAGGGTATCTTCGATAAAGTACTCGTGCCGCGCCCGCCGATTGACGGCGACAACGCGGGTCCCCGTGCCAGCCATAGCGGGTCCGCTCCTCTATTCTATCCTATCAACGCTAACGATACGCAGGCCTTACCCGTCGATCAGCCCGCAGTCCAACATCGATTGCTCGACCCGGCGGCAGGTAGCCTCGGCGATGGGCGCCAAGGGTAACCGCAGGCGGTCCGAACTACGACCCAGTAGTTTAGCGGCGTACTTCACCGGCCCGGGACTGGTCTCGCAGAACATGGTCCGGTGCAACGGCATCAAGCGATCGCTTAAAGCTTGCGCGGCGGCAAAATTGCCTGCTGCCCAAGAATCATGCATTTCACGGCAAAGCCGAGGCGCGATATTGGAGGTCACCGAAATGCACCCATGCCCACCGCCACCCAGGAACGGCAGGATCGTCGCGTCCTCGCCGGACAACTGGCAAAAGTCGGGACCGCAGGCCAGACGCGTCTCGATCGGACGAGTCAGGTCGTTGCTCGCGTCCTTCACGCCGACGATGTTTGGCAGCTTGGATAGGCGGGTCATGGTCTCGACCGACATATCAACCACCGAACGCCCCGGAATGTTGTAGATCAGGATCGGCAAATCAGCGGCGTCATGGATCGCCTTGAAGTGCTGGAAGAGCCCCTCCTGAGTTGGCTTGTTGTAATAGGGCGTGACCACGAGTGCGGCGTTCGCACCAGACTGTTTGGCCGCCTTGGTCAACTCGATCGCTTCGGCTGTGCTGTTGGAGCCCGTGCCAGCGATCACAGGTGCGCGCCCGGCCGCCGCTTCCACGCAAAGGTCGACGACGCGTTTGTGCTCAGCATGCGTCAAGGTCGGCGATTCACCCGTCGTGCCGCAGGGAATCAGCCCCTGCGTGCCTTCGGTGATCTGCCAATCCACGAAGGCCTGAAAGGCATCTTCGTCCACGCCGTCATTCGTAAACGGCGTGATCAATGCAGTGAGTGAGCCACGAAACATCGGACCAGACATAGCGTCTATTCTTTCCTCTCAAAGTAAGAAGACCCGACTAGCCTAAACAGTCGGAAATCGGGCGCACCTTAGTCTCAGCCTGCCGCTGCGGCAAGTATTGATAAAACCCGCATTGTAAGTGCGATTATCCCGAGGCCTTGATTGCTGGTCGGGCTGCAAACGAGTAGAGTCCCGCACGGGGGAACAAACCGGATCGGGAGTCCATTCATGCGGCCAACTTGGCTCGTTTTTACCTTATCGCTTTTCGTTTCCCTTGCCACGCCTGGCCTTGCTCAGGTCGCGAACCAATCCGCACAGTCTTCGGGAACTCTGGCGGCCCCCGTTGTCTCGAAGGCGCTCGAACTAGCGGACAAGGGGTCCTTAAAAGCGGCGCAAGCGCTCGTTGCCCCTTTCGAATCGCCACTTCTTGACGGCCTCCTGATCTGGCGAGCCGCACTCGCCGATAGCCCGGAGGTTGGATTTTGGGATATTGCCGTCTTTTTGGACCGCCATCCGGGCTGGCCGCAGGAATCTAATGTGGTCGTCGCGGCCGAGAAACGTTTTCCCGAGGAGATTGACCCCGCAACACTATCGATCTGGTTTGAGTCCTATCGGCCCCGCACCATGCCGGGTATTGAGCGCGCGTTGGCGCATTACTCCCGGATCGGCCAAGAAGCCGAGGTCAGCAAGCTCGCACGCAAGGCTTGGCGCGAACAATCAATGTCAGAGGATGTGGAGAAGCGATTCTTTGCCGCATACAGCCGCTTTTTGACCAAGGACGATGATCGCGAACGTTTTGAGGCTTTGTTGTCACGGCAGGATTCGAAGGGCGCGTTGCGTCAAGCGGCCAGATTAGGGACAGGGATTGCAGCGCTGGCAACAGCGCGCCTGAAGCTCGCCGGAGACGAGCCGGGCGTAGACGGCGCGGTTCGTGCGGTGCCTGCCAATCTGCAGGACGATGAAGGCTTGCTTTACGAACGTGCGCACTGGCGTTTGCGGCGTAACCGTTATGAAGGCGTGATGGAGTTACTCGACCCGCCACATCCCGAATACAGGGATGCGGATCGCTGGTGGAGGCTGCGCCATTGGGCCGCTCGGGAAGCGATGGATCGAAAAGACTTCAAGGCCGCCTACAGAATTGCTGCAGGAAACGGCTTGGAGAGTGGCATCGAGTTTGCGCAGGCGGAGTGGCTGGCGGGTTGGCTCGCCCTGCGGTTCCTCGACCGTCCCGACGATGCGCTCGCCCACTTTCAACGACTCTATGACGGCGTCGGCACGCCGATCAGCAAGGGACGTGCTGCTTATTGGGCCGGCCGCGCCGTGGAGGCAACTGCGGGCATGAGTGCCGAGACCCGTCGCTGGTATGAATTGGCGGCCGCTGAGTCCACCAGTTTCTATGGTCAGTTGGCGGCCGTGCGCGCAGGCTTGCACCAGCGCAATGCCCTATCGCCTGCGCAGGCTGCCCCCCCGGCTGACACAAAAGAGAAAGAGGCTTTTGAGGCCAAGGAATTGGTACAGGTTGTCCGTTTGCTTAACCGATTTGATGAAACCGAGCGTTTGAGCAGCTTTGTGATCGCCCTTCGGAGCAATGCCGAATCCGCAAGCGATTATCGCCTGCTGGCTGATCTTGCCGCAGAGAGCAAGCGCACGGATCTGGCCGTTATCGTCGCCAAATCAGCTCAGTTAGCCGATGTTTATCTAGAGGACTACCTCTATCCGCTGCCTCCGGTGGCGCCCTTCCCGGCACAGCAATTGCAACAGCGCAATCCGGAAGCGGCGCTCGTTCTGGCCCTGATCCGGCAGGAAAGCCTATTCCGCCGCGATGCCATAAGCCGCGTCGGCGCACGCGGCCTGATGCAGCTTATGCCGGGCACTGCAAAGAAAGTGGCCAAAGACCTTGGCTTGCCTTACAGCAGTGATCGGCTGCTCGATGATGGGGGCTACAACATGACCCTTGGCAGCGCATACCTGAAGGAAATGCTGGAGCGGTTTGGCGGATCTCACATCCTTGCGATTGCCGCCTACAATGCGGGGCCAGGCCGCGTGGATGAGTGGTTGGGTCGGTTTGGTAATCCGACCACACCGGGCGTCGACCCCGTCGACTGGATTGAGCGGATACCGTTTTACGAGACCCGTAATTACGTGCAACGCGTCCTCGAAGCGATGGTTGTCTACCGCCAACGGATCGGCGGCCCAAACGCACTGGAGCTTCAGCTTTCACAAGACCTTGACCGAGCCGCCGGTCGCTAGACAGCAAGTTCCTCATCTGCTGTGCTGCGCAGCGAGGTGAGGGTCAACGATCAGTGAGTGAGGATCAGCAGCAAAATGAACACTGAAGTTAACAGCACTCCCTGGGGCCAGATCAAAGCTTGCGTCTTTGATGCTTATGGCACCCTGTTCGACGTCCATTCGGCCGCTGCACGACTTGCCGAAGAACTGGGGCCGAACAAAGACTCCATCTCTAATCTCTGGCGCCAAAAACAGCTGGAATACACCTGGTTACGCAGCTTGATGAAAGAGCATGTGGATTTCTGGAAAATCACAGGTGACGCCCTGGATTTCGCCTTGGAAAGCCACGGCGTTCAGAACCCGCAATTCCGAGCTCAGCTCATGGAGCTCTATCTGAAACTTGAGGCCTATCCGGAGGTGCCGGCCTGCCTGCAGCGCTTGCAAGCCGCAGGCATCGCAACAGCGGTTCTTTCGAACGGCGAGCCCAAGATGATGGCCGCCGCTATCGAGTTCGCAGGCCTTGGCCAATCGCTCGACTATGCCCTTTCAGTTGAGGAAGTGGGTGTGTACAAGCCAGACTCGCGTGTCTACCAGATGGCCGTCGACCGTTTGGGCGTGACGCGACAGGAGATTTGTTTCGTCTCAAGCAATACGTGGGATGCAACCGCAGCCGCGCACTTTGGTTTTCAGGTGGCCTGGTTGAATCGCTTCAACCGCCTCTGGGATAAGTTACCGGGAACACCGAAGGCCGTTATCAGCACGCTGGACGACCTTCCGGTACCGGTCCGCGCTTGAGACAGTTGGGAGGGTGTAGAACCGGATGACTCCTCGCCGCGACCTGAAAGTCCGAACGAAGGACGGCCTGCGTCTCCACGTCGAGGACTGGGGCGATCCGCTAGACGACACGGCTCCGTTGCTTTGTCTCAGCGGTTTGACCCGGAACACACGCGACTTTCGGGAACTGGCTGAACGGCATGCTCCGCATCGTCGTGTTGTCACTTTCGATTACCGAGGCCGGGGTCGATCCGATCGGGATAGCAACTGGCGCAACTACCGCCCAGAAGTTTATCTGGATGACGTTTTCCAGGTGATCGCTGCGACAAACCTCCACCACTTCGTTGTGGTGGGAACCTCCCTGGGCGGTTTACTAACCATGGGTATGGGCCTTTTGATGCCCGCCGCTTTCAAAGCCGCCGTCATCAACGATATCGGTCCCGATTTCACTCCAGGCGGTGTCGAGCGGATACTTGCAGCAATTGGCGAAGATAAACCGCAGGCGGATTGGCCCGATGCTATGGCGCATATCGCCAGCAACTTCCCGCCCGGCAGTTACCCACGCGCGGATGAGAACACCTACCGCAAACTAGCCGAGACCGCGTTCAAGGCCGGCGACGACGGAAAATTGCATTTCAGTTGGGATACGGCGATTGCCCAGGCACTCGTTAAGGGTCCGCCACCGGGCGACCTCTGGCCACCGTTTCTGAGCTTGAAGCAAAAGCCGCTTTTACTGGTCCGGGGGGAGACATCCGATCTCCTGAGCGCGGAAACGGCGGCACGTATGGCCGAACGGCATCCGGACCTGACTGAGGTGTGCGTCAGAGGCACGCCACACGCCCCGACATTGGATGAACCCGAAGTGGAGCTAGCGATCGATGAGTTCCTCGCCCGTATCGATTCCTAAGACCTCTGCGTCCGACCTAACGACACCGGTCTTTGCCGATGTTCTGGCCGCCGCCGAGAGGCTGAAAGGCCATGCCATCCGTACGCCGTTGCTCGAGAATATGGCGCTCAACGAACGTACCGGCGGCCGAATTCTGATCAAACCGGAGGTCCTGCAACGCACAGGGTCTTTCAAGTTCCGCGGCGCTTACAATGCAATTTCCAGCCTTCCCGCTGACGCAAAAAAGCGCGGTGTTATTGCCTACTCCTCAGGAAACCACGCGCAGGGCGTGGCCGCCGCCGCCCAGATTTGCGGCATCCCGGCGCGTATCGTCATGCCGTCGGACGCCCCTGCCATCAAGGTTCAGAATACCAAAGGCTATGGCGCGGAGGTCATCCCCTATGACCGGTTTGGCGAGAACCGCGAAGAAATTGCGGCTCGTATCTGCGCCGAATACGGAAGTTACTTGATCGCACCCTATGATGACCGCCGGATCATTGCCGGCCAGGGCACTTGCGGCCTGGAGATTGCCGAACAGGCCGAGGCGCTTGGCGCGCTTCCAGAAGAGGTCCTTACGTGCTGCGGCGGCGGCGGATTGACGGCCGGTATCGCCCTCGCCCTCCAGAACAGGCTTCCAGATACCGCACTAACGCTCGTTGAACCTGCCGGATTCGATGATACGGGACGCTCGCTTGGGAGCGGATCAAGAGAGGCGAACGACCCCGCGGCAAGGTCGATCTGCGACGCATTGCTTTCGCCTATGCCGGGGAACCTAACTTTTCAGATCAATAAGAGCCTGGTCACTCAAGGCGTCGCTGTCAGCGACGACGAAGTAATGGACGCCATGGCCTTCGCGTTTCGATGGTTGAAGTTGGTTGTTGAACCAGGTGGCGCCGTCACGCTAGCCGCCGTTCTCTCAGGCAAGGTCGCGACGCACGGCCGAACCTTGGCCATCGTCCTTTCAGGCGGAAATGTCGACTGGCCTCGGCTCCAAGAGGCTCTTGAAAGAGCCTGACCCCATCAAACGGGCGACGACGACGTATTACTGCCGGATGAATTTGCGCTGACCGCAGAAGTGCCGGACGAGGCTGCTGCGGTCTTGGGCTGTATGGAAGCCGGACGGGCATCCTCGATACGTTTGAGCATGCCTTCGATGAAGGCGCCCGCGTCAATAGACAAGGATTTATGCATAATATCGCCGGTCACCTTCGCGCTGGCGAGGAGTGCGACATTGGTTGCGTGTATCTCGCCATCGACCTGGCCAGATACCTTGACCTCTTCGGCCCGTATGACGCCTTTGACTCGCGCACCATGTCCGATCGTGACGCTTCGGCTCAAAACATCGCCATCAACCTGTCCGTCAATCTGAATATCGCCATCGGATTCAAGGTTTCCGCGAATCGTCAGATCGTTGCTGATGATCGACGGCACGCCCCCGATCGATGCACGAGGGCGACTGCCAAGGCCATTGTCCTTGGGCTCCGGGGAGGGGGTCATATCAGAAGGTCCTCCGTTCTTAGCCTTTGAAAACATGCCTACCTGCCTCCAGAAAGTTATCCGGGTTGAGCGGGTTGCCATCGATGCGGATCTCGTAGTGCAGGTGCGGTCCAGTGCTTCGTCCAGACGACCCTACGGCACCAATCGGTTGCCGGAAATCAATGGTTTCACCGCGTTTCACCTCTATCCGTTTGAGGTGCGCATAACGTGTTGTAACACCGAAACCATGATCAATTTCTATATAACGGCCATAATTTCCAAACCATCCGGCTTTTACCACCTTGCCTGGTGCAGGTGCGAATACCGGTGTTCCCGTCGGCGCACCAAGGTCGATACCGTAATGCTGCGCCCGCTTGCCGTTCTTCGGGTCCTTACGCGGACCATAGTTACTGTTCAACTCGTAGCTATCCATCGGCGGTGTCAGAGGCAATGCGGTTGCGATGGTTCGCAGCCCCTCCCAGCGCCGCAGGTGCAGGTCCAGTAGTGCCAGCGCTGTTTGGAAAGAGTTGTCCTGATCCAGTTCCGGCCCTACCAACGGTACGAACGGACCACCCATGCCAAGCTCGCCCTCCGGTGCATCGTTCACGCGGTTCAAAAGCTTGTCGACTTCCACACCCGTCATCGCAACGGCTTTTTCGATGTCACCGATGCTGCTGAGCGTGCGTTCGGTAAGCTTCGCTACCAGATCGAGTTGGCGTTGCTCATAGGCCGACAGAGTCTCTTCCAGGCTCACGACCTGTAGTTTCAGTTCATCGCGCTCCCTGGACAACTGAGCCCGCATATCACGGGAATCATCAAGAGATTCCTGCAGGTTGATAATGATCTGCTCTAGCTGGGTCTGGCGGGTTTCCGCGCCTCGCTGACGCGTTTCAAGCGCGGCGATTTCCGCTTCGAGACTGAAGCGCTTTTCAATCAAGGCTTGACGTTCGGCATCGCCGATCACGACATCCTCGGATATGTCTTCCAGATTTGCCTGAAGCTTTTGCTTCGTCAGCTTCTCACGAGTCAGGCGTTCCTGAGTCTCGGTGAGCTGACCAAGCAAAGTTTCCCGGGCTTTCACAACTTCTTCGCGCTCGGCCTTTGTTGAATCCAGCACGCTTTTCATGGAGGTGACCTGGGTTTCCAGGGTCACGTTCTGCTCAGCGATCTGGCGCAGGCTGGATTCGAATGAAGCCAGCTTGTTTTCGAGCGCGTCGCGCGCCACGACAACCTTTGCGTGATCGCCCTCACTGCGATTAAGCCGGGCCTGAATGTCAGCCAGATTTACGCCTTCGGCCTGACCGGAAAGAATATCCTGCAGCATCGACTGGTTGTCTTCCAGACCGCCCAGGATGTTGGTGTATTGATCGTAGTACTGGTCAATCTCGTTCAAGAGCGATACGTAAGCCTGGTCGCGCTTGTTAATTTCCGTTTGCTGCTCGCTTATGATGACGGGAGAAACAACAGCCGTTACCGTCGCTGCGAGTCCCCAACCTGCTAAGCAAATCGCCAAGCCCGTCGCCAGTTTCTGCTGCCGCGGCGAAACCCGAAGAAATCGGACTCTGCCTTCGGCACGCAAATAAATTTCCCTTTCGGGAAACTGGCGATCGACCCAGGCACGAACGTGTCTGAGAATTTCCTGCATTCGAACCAATAAACGCGGCAACGCTAAGGAAGGCGGACCGTTGCAGCGTTTCCCTTGTTAAAAGGGGTATCCCCCGTTGTTACCTCAGAGTATGCCTGCTTATCAGGCGCTCCGTTTAGCTTCTCGTTTTGCTCGTTTGGCTAGCTTCTGAGATGCCGCTCTTCCAAGCGCGGAAAAAGCTAAAGGTTAACGGCGAGATGAGCAAGGGGGTTGAATCAATACCGCAGTTTTCCAGGGTTTTTAGAGGCTCTTAATGAAAATCCCGGGACCGGTGGAGCGCTGGATGGCGCGCTTGCCTCCGATCCTGTGTCGGATGCCGGGCTTCATCTGCCCGACCAGATGCCCCGGCAAAGGCCGTCGCGGGCATCTCCAATTCAGCCAGACGGGGGCTCAGGTCATAGAGTTGATCGGCGATAAGATGGATAACGAGCCCTTCCTTCTGGAGCCGCCCCTGCACCGCCAACAAGCTCGACTTCATCACCACGGCGCGTTGCTTTTCAAAAAGGTCTGGCCAGATCACGATATTGGCCACACCCCACTCATCCTCCAGGGTCGCGAAGATAACGCCTCTGGCCGTTCCGGGACGCTGGCGCACCAGAACCAATCCCGCCAACCCGAGTCGGCATCCGTCCGGCGAATCCTTGAGCGCACGACTGTCTCGCCATCCCTCGCGTTCAAGCCGAGCCCGCAGAAACGATAGCGGATGGGCACGCAGGCTAAGGCGCAGGCTGAGGTAGTCCTCCACCACCTGCTGACCGGGTGCCAGGTCGGGCAACGTCACAACCGGCTCAGGCCCCCTCTCCTCCTCTTGCGCGGCGGCAAAAAGTGGTAAGGGATTGGCGTCGGGCAGACCCTTTATCTCCCACAAAGCCTGACGCCGGTCGCGCTCAAGCGAAGCGAAAGCATCGGCGCGGGCCAACACCTCCAGCGTACGGTTGGACAAGCGGGCGCGGCGCCACAGCGTTACGATATCCGGGTAACCATTGCCCCGCACCGAAACCAGGCGCTTGGCCTCCGCTTCGGCCAAGCCCTTGATCTGACGCAGTCCGATGCGCAGCGCCAACGTCCCGCGCGATCCCGGCTCCAAACCGTAATCCCAATCGCTGTGATTAACGTCCACGGGCAGCACCTCGACGCCATGCTCACGGGCGTCGCGCACAATCTGCGCCGGCGCATAGAAACCCATCGGTTGACTGTTCAACAGGGCTGCGGCGAAAACCTCTGGATGGTGACACTTCATCCAGGCGGAGACGTACACCAGCAGCGCGAAAGAAGCCGCATGGCTTTCCGGAAACCCGTAAGTTCCGAAACCTTCAATCTGCCGAAAACAACGCTCGGCGAAATCCTCGTCATACCCGCGCTCTACCATGCCATGCACCATCTTTTCGCGGAACTTATGGATGGTGCCGGTGTTCTTGAAAGTGGCCATGGCCCGACGCAGTTGGTCCGCCTCGGCGGGCGTGAACCCGGCGGCGACAATGGCAATCTTCATGGCTTGCTCTTGGAACAGTGGTACACCCAGGGTCTTCTCCAGCACCGCACGCAGCGCATCCGAGGGATAGCAGACCTTTTCCGCGCCGCTTCGCCGACGCAGATAAGGATGTACCATATCCCCTTGAATCGGCCCTGGCCGCACAATGGCCACCTCCACCACCAGGTCATAGAAGTCGCGCGGTTTGAGCCGGGGCAGCATGCTCATCTGAGCCCGACTCTCCACCTGGAAGACACCAATGCTATCCGCCCGGCAGAGCATGTCGTAAACCTTGCTGTCCTCAACCGGGACGCTGGCCAGATTGTGGTGCAATCCCTTGTGACAGGCCAGCAGGTCAAAACCCTTTCGCAGACAAGTCAACATGCCAAGCGCCAACACATCCACCTTCAGGATACCGAGCGCATCAAGATCGTCCTTGTCCCATTCGATGACCGTCCGATCGGCCATTGCCGCGTTCTCGATCGGCACCAGTTCCCGCAAGGGCCCCCGCGTCATCACGAAGCCACCGACGTGCTGCGACAGATGGCGGGGAAAGCCGATCAAGGCCCGCACGATCTCCAAGGTTTGCCGCAGGCGGGGTGCATCCGGGTCCAATCCGGCCGCGCGCAAGCCCGCCGTCGGCACTTCCTCACGGCTCCAACCCCAGATATTACCCGCCAAGGCGCCCAGGGTGTCGCTGGAAAGCCCCATGACCTTGCCGACGTCGCGCAGCGCCCCTCTGCTGCGGTAGCGGATCACCGTCGCCGTGAGACCCGCGCGATCCCGTCCGTAGGTTTCATAGATATGCTGGATAACCTCTTCGCGACGCTCGTGCTCGAAGTCCACATCGATGTCGGGCGGCTCGCCGCGCTCACTGCTCATGAAACGCTCGAACAGAAGATCTAACCGCGACGGGTCGACTGCAGTGACCCCCAAGCAATAGCAGACCGCCGAATTAGCCGCCGAGCCCCGTCCCTGACAGAGGATGCCGCGCTCCCGCGCGAAACGAACCAACTCATAAACGGTCAGAAAATAAGGCTCGTAACCAAGCCCGGCGATCAGTTCCAGCTCATGCACGATCTGCGCGCGAACCTTGTCTGGCACACCGCCTGGGTACCGCCGCGCCGCACCGTTCCAGGCAAGCTGCGCCAGTCGCGTGCCGGGTGAAGTTCCATCGGGCGCGATCTCCTCGGGGTATTCGTAGCGTAGATCATCGAGGGAGAAATCTACGCCCGCGACAATATCCAGACTGTGGGTCAGGGCTTCGGGATAGTCGACGAAGAGGCGCGCCATCTCCTCCGGAGATTTCAGATGGCGTTCCGCATTAGCTTCCAGGCGAAAGCCCGAAGCCTCGATCCGGCAGCCCTCGCGGATACAGGTCAGAACGTCCAGCAGCAATTTGCGGGCGGGCTCATGGTAAGCCACATCGTTACTTGCCAGCAGCGGGCAATCACTATTCTCGGCCAGTCTCGCCAGCTCCGCCAGCCGCCGCAGCTCCCCGGCGTGGTAGTGGCGGAAGGCGGCCAAAAAAACCTCCCCCGGATGGCTGGCCGCCAAACCCGCTAGCCAAGGCTGAAAATCCCCCCCTGGTCGGCGCGGCGGCTGAACGATCAGAAACTGCCCCCCTCCCAATGCCTCCAAGTCGCTCCGATGAAGTTCACAGTCTCCCTTTCCGGCACGCCGCTTGCCTCTGGTCAACAAGTCGCACAAGCGCCCATAAGCCGCTCGATCTCTGGGATAGCAGATGATCTCCAAGCCATCGCGCAGAACTAACCGCGCGCCCACCAACAAACCTATTCCGGCCTGCCGGGCGGCAACATGGGCGCGCACCACTCCGGCCAACGAATTGCGATCCGCCACACCGATTGCCCGCAAGCCCATGGCTGCGGCCGCCGTTGCCAATTCCTCAGCATGGGACGCGCCCCGCAGGAAGGAATAATTGGTCGTCACCTGTAGCTCGGCAAAGGCTGTCATCCCATTCCGCCTCCGTTCAACCGAAAAGCCCATGCAAGAACCAATCGCCGCCATCGCGAAACAGCCAGAATCGCCGACCTTCCTGATCTTCGACACGGTAATAATCGCGCTGCGGCAGCCTTGCGGGTTCGCCTGCCTCCCTGGCCGCATCCCTGGCCGCATTTTCGTTCGTTAGCGGTCGTTCCCACCAGGCGCCCAACAGACGCTCGGGGCCTTCAGCCCGCGCCACCAGGTGTGTGACCCGCCGCCACACAAAGCGCACGGGTGGATGATCCGGCAGCAAAGCAAGCGTCTCGATCGGCTCGGGACGCGGTAGCAAGCGTAACGGGCGTAAACCCGCAGGATTCTGCCCATCAAACGTGCTTCTCCAAGCGTTGGGAAGGTCTCCTTTCTCCGTGGGCTCTCTCTTAACCTGGGCCGCTTCAGGCCAATGAGACGGTCGTTGCTCCAGACTGTAGACGCGCCCTGTGCCAAGGCGGTTCAGAAGGCGGTCAAGCAGCCCGCCAGTCTCACCCCGGTCCGCTTTCCTTCTGTCCGCCAGGGTCATCTGCTCGGCGCTCAGGGGCTCCGTCACCCCCGCTGCGAGGGTCATGACCTCGACCCCATAACCCGGATCGAAAGACTCTTGCCGGTCCGCCAGCAAACGGCCGAGATGCTCTGGATCACGGTTCGCCTTGCTAACGCCGATTTGGATCTCCTGCCGACTGGCATCGACCCTGTGCAGAACTAGAAGCAAACGGCGCGCGCCCTGGTCCGCTTGCTGCAAGGTTCTGCAGAGTTCCTGGAGCAGCTTCTCCACCGCTGCGGCGAGATCGTCCACGGCGGCGACCGGCTCCGAAAACCCGAGCCGGGCCTCGAAGCGCAGCGGCGCGCGGCGTGGCGACAAAGGCTCAGCCATCGCCCCCAAAGCTTGCCGCAGGCGTCGCTGCACGGCTCCCCCCAGACGCGGCGCCAGCCCGGCGGGCGGCAGCTCGTAAAGCTGACCGATCTGCAACAGGCCGAACCGCCCCAACAATTCCACCTCCGCCTCCTGCAGTCGTAAGGCTGCAATCGGCAGAGACGCCAAGGCGGCGCGCTGCCCGTCCGCCGGGACAATCCGCAACGGCTCTCCTGCGGCAGTCGCAAAGCGTGCCACGGCCCAGGCTGCTCCCGGCGTATCGGCAAGCCCCAATCGGACCGTCAGACCCCAACCCTCCAGGCGATGCAAGAGGTCCCGGCCCATCATGGCTTCACCACCGAACAGATGCGCGCAACCGCTGATGTCGAGCCAACAAGCCGCCGAGCCCGCGGCCCCCTCATTACTTTCATCCAGAGCGACCCAGGGACTGTAGCGCTCCAACCAATCCGCCAGCTTCTCCAGGCGACGTTTCTCGGCACCCCGATCATGCGCGAGCGTAACAAGACCAGGTAGCAGCGCCCGCGCTTGGGTCAAAGGCAGGCCCGGCGTCAGACCCTGAGCCTCGGCTCGTCTATCCACTGCCGATAGGCGCAGTAGCCCGCGCTCGTTCTCGGTTAGGGCAAAGGGGGCCTCAGGAAGCCTGTGTTGCCCTTCCCAGTTCCGCGCCGGAGACAGGTGGTAGCGCTCCGTCGCGAAGCGGGGCAGCCATAGAGAAAGCACACGTTTCATCGTTCCACTCCATGAGGCAGTCCCCCCGGCGCCCACCCCGGCAATGCAGCAACTCGACCTGCCAGCGCGGCCGTCCCAACAAACGATTATCGGTGCGGCTGGATTGCCCCGCAGCACCAGCGGTGCTGGGCGCAGGCGCCAAGCGCCAATGGCTGAAAGCACCGCTGCCCTTTTGCTCGGGCGGCGGCGTGAAAGACCGCAGCAGCAAAAAACAAGGGATACCGCTTGCTTCCGCCGCCAACTGCAAGCGACGGGCGGCAATGCGCCCCAACTTGCCAATCTCGCCTAACACCAAGGCCGGGCTGCTATCCGTCAAAGCTTCCTCAAGGCACCAGAAGACCTCGGCATCTCCAGCAGCGCGAACAACCAGAAGGTCGGTTGGCTTCACACCGAAGGGCAGCAAACCGGCGCCATAGAGGTCGTCATGTCGCGTGACCCAAAAGAGCGGTCCTTGCCGATTGCTTTCTTGCAGGAACAATCGCACCAAAGAGGTTGCAAAAGCGCTCGCGACACCGTCATCCCATTCCCGCCTGCAAGGCTCGAAGAGATGCAGGGCCGCAAGCGGCAACCCCCTTTCCGGTAGCAGTCGATCCAAAGCTTTCAGACCAAACTTCAGGCGCTTGCTGGAAGAGCATCCTCCCCCTTCAAGGTGAAGAATTTTCATTCTAAGCTCTTGTATTTTCTTATTTTCCTTTGAAGCTCTTATCATTTCCACACCAATGTTCTTGTTATGTTCTTTTTAGGGTAGAACGCTGCGGCGGTCAAGAAGGCCTGCGGCTTATGGACAGGGCCAATCCAATTGGGCAGTCTCTGGGAGATCATGAGCAATGCACAGCAAACACCCTCAGCCATAGCAGACCCGAACCGGGTGCGCGGTGGCTTCGCCGATTTGACCGATTATCACCTGACCGCCTGGCGGCAGGATGAAGCGGAAGTCTCGCTCTTGGTCAGACACCAGCATCTGAACCGCAGTGGCGTCATGCACGGCGGCATGCTGACCACCCTGATCGACACGGCCTGCGGGTACAGCGGATGCTACCGTGATGAACCGGAACAGTCGTTGCGCGCATTTACCCTCTCGCTCACCTGCCAGTTCATCAGCACCGCAGAAGCGGGCGCCAAGTTGACGGCCCGCGCCGTTCGCAAGGGAGGAGGCCGATCAATCTTCTACGCAAGCTGCGAGGTCACCGACGCGCTGGGTCGTCTGATCGGTCAAGGCGAGGGTGTCTTCAAGTACATCACCCGCCCTTAGCCTTACCGATCCACCTCTTCGGGAATTGCCCTGGGACGATCCGTGTCGCTGTTGCCGTTTCCCACATCGAAAAGACCACGCAGAAAGCCGGGCGCCAAGGCCGCCAGCGGATTGACGGCAACCACTGGGTCATCCAGCGGACCGGTCATCGTGTAGGTAACGGCAAAAACGCCCTCGCCTTCTCCGCCAGTCAGGATATCTCCCAACAAGGGAATTGCGCCCAGCACCTGATTGACCGCGTATGCGGGCACAACGGTGCCGCGCAGGTCGGCGAGGTTTTGATCGATATCGACACTGCCCTGCGCCGTCAGCCCCAACGCCGAACCGTAAATACGCAGCAGATCACTGGATATACGCCCTTCGACGGCCTCGAAATCGCCCTTAGCCCTCTTGAACTCAATCCCCTCGCCGCTAAGGACATTGACGATCCCCGTCAGCGAAGCGACCGTCAGCAATTTTGCCAACACCGGCGCATCGATTAGCTTGAAATCCTTGATCTCAATATTGCCCCGTAGCGGATTGGTGCGTGCAATCCCTTCCCGTGAGCCATTGATCCGCAACAGCCCCCCATCCATTGTGTCGAAAAAATCCAGGCTCCGAAACAATCCGCCAGCGTCGGCGGCGGCCATCTCGAGCACCTGCCGCCCGTCCGTTGCAGGCGCATAGGAAACCTCCACCTCGGGGGAGCGCTCCTGCCCGTCCACGACAGAACTGCGAAGCTGCTTGGGAATCCGGCCACGCAGGAGGAAACGGCGCCAGCCTTCCTTCACGCGCTCCAATTCAAGATGTCCGTTTTCCAGATAGCTTTCATCGCCAAAGCGCAATCGCTCGATGTTACGCAGCGTCAGAGTCAGGTGTGTGTCATCCGGTTCGGTAGCGGCGGTATCCTCATCCTCATCACTTTTCAGAAACGGTCGAGCGTCCAGGCTTCCCCCCGCTACGGATACCGTCAAGCGCTTAGGACCACGTGTAATTTCCACATCCCGCAAGGCTTGCTCGCCAAACGCTAGCGCACTCAATCGCGCTTGAGCGATATCGCGGCCCTCTGCGTTGAACTGAGCGTCGCCGGATAATTTTAGTGTTCCCGCCGTCACCTGAATATTCTGAAGGCTTCGCGGTGTACCCTTCAAAAGAGACAAGGAAAAGCTTGCCTGCCCTTCCTCACCCGCTGCTTTTCGCCAGTTCCCGAGATCTCTGATCTCCATCGTCGCGGAGGTAAGCGAGGCCTTCACATCTACTTGGGCTTCGCCTTTAGCTTGTTCTGTATAGAGGAAGTCCGCGGAGAACGGCCCCGTCAAGTAAGGCGCGCTGGCAATCCCAAAAATCTGCAGTTTTTCGTGGCCCACGGTCGCCACAGTCCCTTCGAGACGGCGTCGAATTCCCTTTACTGGCGTGAAATTCTCACGCCATTTGAATGTAAGCGGGACATCAGCAAGGCTGGCTTCTCCGGCAATCGACATACTGTCCTTCGATAAATCGAGCTTTACATTGGCACCCGTCACGTCCTGCCCAAGGAGCACTTTGATCAACCCCGTGTCGGTCAGATCTCCCTGGGCCGAGACATCCATTTCATCAAAGGTCAGATCGGCCAACAACGGAAACGCAAACCGGGCTCGCGCCGAGACACTGCCGACCGCACCTTCCGTGTTCAGACCGAGTTTATCAATCAAGGCCACGCGGGGGTGATTCAACAAAGAGAACACACTTGGCAGCGGGCCAATTGCAGTAAACTCCACCGCAAGAAATTGTTCCTTGGCATTCAGGCCGGTTATATCCAAAGTGCCGCTGCCCAGCACAATGTCACCTGAGGTCCCCCCCTGCATCTCGAGCACCAGTCCCTGGGGCGAGAATGTGGCCGTACCATCTACACCCACCACCGGTGGCATGGGGCGCAGGTAATGGGCATCGACACCGGCAAACGTGAAAGTGCCATCGAGGTTTTCCAGGACCAACTCGTCCCAATTGCCTAACGGCGCGAAGAGCGCGACCTCCCCCACTAAGTTATCGACATCTCCGGCGGTAATATTTTCAAGCACCCAATCACGCCCGTTTTGCGATACGCCCTCCGGCCAGTACAAAGGCAGTGCTTCAACATCCATGCCTGCCAGTGTGAATTTCAGTCTGGTTCTGAGATCTCGCGCCTGACGACCGAACAGGTCACCCGACAGACCTTGCAACTCGCCGGAGAGTGCGAGCTCGGGCCCGCTATCACCTTGTCCCAGGGAAATATCGAAGCGGCGCAAATTGACGGTCGCACGCAAAAGATCGACCCCTGCTTCCAGCCGCACACCGCGGACCGGAAACACCGTCATATCAACGCCGGGCACCGTGATAAAGCCTGGGCCTCCGTCTATCTCCAACCCCGCCTGAGTTATAGTGCCAGCCGCGTTCAGGGAGACAACCATCGTGCCACGCAGCTCCAGGTCCAGGCCTTGCAATTCCTTGAGTTCGCGAAAGGGCAGAAGAGCGGCAAGACGGCCCGGATGAATACCCGAGAAGCGAGTCGTCGCATCTATCCGACCGGTTTCCTGTTCGTAGTTTGCATCGGCCGTCAGTTCCGCCAGGTCCTGTCCGACTTCCAATGACAGGCGTAACGCCGCCACGATACCTGTATCGTTCCGACGCATATCGATGTAGGCCTGCGGAGCGCGCCACGTCAGGCCCGAATTTTCGTCGCTCATGACCAAGCTTGCGCCGATAATTCTTACACGCCGCAGGGCTGAGAAAATCGACGGCTCACTCGGTTCCTGGTCGTCGGACGAGGTGCCCTCTTCAAGCCAGTCGTCAAGCGTCAACTCGTTGAGTCCGCCGGAATCCGTTTGTGGCAAGGCAGGGTCATCACCTTTCACACCCGCAGATGTGAGCCGGACACGCCCCTCTGCGGTGCGCGCCAGGCTTAAGCTGATGCCAATCACATCAACCTGCTCCACAGCGATCCGCCCCTCCAGAAGCAGTGGCAGGCTTATACGCACGTCGGCGCGTGGTAATTCGAGGATCGCAACCCCTTCCGAATCCCGCAAGCTTATGCCGAACGCACGGAACTCGGGACGCCGCAAGTCTTCATCCCAGGCCAAAGACATGTCCGAGATTCTTGCATCGATCCCACGACCCGGATCGGAAAGCGAATCCTCGAGATAAGGCGTGATGAAGGAAAGCGTGATGGGGCCTTCGGACAAGCGCCAGACCAATGCCAAGCCCAGGAAAAACACCATGACCAAAGCGCCGATTATGATTTCCGCAACGATCTTGGTTGAATGGCGAATCATCTGCGGTATGAATCCCTGCGCGGGTTTGAATTACAGCAACCGTCGGGCTTGACCCTGAGGGGCTTCCTTCACACTCTTGCCATGCCATATACGGGAGCCGCAATGCACAGCGCTTTTTTGCAGGATAATACCAAATTACTTGTGGGCAACCGTCCTCGTGCGGAGCGTTGCCTGGAACAGTGGCTGGACAACCTGCAACGGAGCGAGGGCGAGCCCTGGCATGCCGCCGCGCAAACCCTGGTAGAGTCAGCCGATAGCCGGTTGTTGTTGGAGGTGATTTTCGGCAATTCTCCGCATCTTTCCGCTTGCGCGCTCGCGGACCCGGGTTTCACCGCGATGCTCTTCGAAAAGGGGCCGCCCGCGCTCGATGCGTCGAATGCGCGTCTGGTTGACGAGGTGGGACAGGCAGAAAATCAAGTTGCCGTGATGCGTGCGCTTCGGCAGGCCAAGCGGCGGATGGCACTGGCCGTGGGGGTGATTGACATCACGGCGGCGCAACCGTTGGAACTCATAACCGCAGCCCTGTCCGATTTTGCTGAACTGGCCCTGGATATCGCCCTCGCCTTCTTGCTGCGTCAGGCTGCGCAGCGTGGAGAACTGGAGTTTCAAGAAGGCGAAGACCCTCTGTCCAGCGTCGGCTACTTTCTCCTGGGAATGGGCAAGTTAGGCGCGAAAGAGCTCAACTATTCCTCCGATATAGACTTGATTGCCATCTATGACCCCCAAAAGGCGCCGCTGACCGGAAAGCGCGACCATCAGGATCTGTTCGTTCGGCTGACGCGGGATGTGGCACGCATAATGGATGAGCGAACGGCGGATGGGTATGTCTTCCGAACCGACTTTCGCCTGCGCCCCGACCCGGCGGCCATGCCGCTTGCCCTGACCTACTTAGCTGCTGAAACCTACTATGAGAGCTTGGGTCAGAACTGGGAGCGGGCAGCCATGATCAAGGCGCGCACCGTCGCCGGCGACCGCAAGCTGGGAGCCGAGTTTCTGCGTTCGCTTCGGCCCTTCGTCTGGCGTCGAAACTTGGACTTTTGGGCCATCCAGGACATTCATTCGATCAAACGCCAGATACATGCGGCCAAGGGCGGCAAGGAAATCGCGGTCGAGGGCCACAACATCAAGCTCGGTCGCGGCGGGATACGCGAGATCGAATTTTTCGTCCAGACCCAGCAGCTAATCTACGGCGGTCGCGATCCAACGTTACGCACATCGCAAACGCTTGAGGGGCTGCAATTGCTGGCAGCAAACCGGCGCATAGAACCCAAGACCGCTGAAGATATGACCCAGGCGTACAGAGAGCTAAGACGCATCGAGCATCGCCTTCAGATGATTGAGGACCAGCAGACTCACAGCATTCCGACTCAACCAGAGGCACTCGCGGAGGTGGCGGCCTTCTTGGGTTTTGACGAAGTCGCCGCATTTCGTCGGCATTTGATTGCCATCTTGGAAACCGTTGAGCGCTACTACGCGGCGCTGTTTGAAGAATCAGCCGATTTGGCGGAGCGTGGGAATCTGGTCTTTACCGGCGGCGAGCCGGACCCCGACACCATGACGACCTTGACCGACATGGGCTTTTCCGACGGCGAGCGCGTCTACAATTTGGTAAAAGGTTGGCACCATGGCCGCTACCGGGCACTGCGCGCGACCCGCGCCCGGCAGATTCTCACCGAAATCATGCCGACACTGCTACAAGAGCTTGCGGACACCCCTGACCCGGATGAATCGATACTGCGATTTGACGCCTTCATGCAGGGCTTGCCCGCAGGCGTACAGCTGTTCTCAATGATCCACGCCAATCCCTCGCTCCTTGATTTGCTGGCGGAGGTTATGGGCAGCGCCCCCCTGCTAGCCGAGCACCTCAGTCGGCGGCCAGGATTGCTCGACGCCGTTCTATCGGGAGATTTCTTTGATGCCGTGCCCGATACGGAAGCCTTAAGAACGGAACTTTCCGGCCATTTGGAACAGGCGCGAGATTTTGAAGACGTGCTGGAGCTTTCACGGCAATGGGCAAATGACCGCAAGTTCCAGGTGGGCGTCCAACTGTTGCGACAAGCCTGCGGCAACGAAGAGGCGGCCCGAGCGCTGAGCGACATCGCTGAGGTAACGATTGGTGCCCTGCACCATGCCGTCGCCCGGCAGATTTCCACACAACACGGCACCGCCAGTCAGGCGGGTATGGCCGTTGTAGCACTGGGCAAACTGGGCGCGAGAGAGATGACACCCACCTCTGACCTCGACCTGGTTTTCCTTTACGACGCTGACAGCAACCATCCCTCCGACGGCGCAAAACCGCTGGCAGCCAGCCAGTACTATGCGCGTCTTGGCCAACGCCTGATTACCGCCGTGTCCGCCATGACCGGCGAGGGTCGTCTCTACGAGATCGATATGCGCTTGCGGCCATCGGGCAACAAAGGACCGCTGGCTCTAACACTTGACGGCTTCCGGCGCTATCAGACCAGCGAAGCCTGGACATGGGAGCATATGGCCCTGACCCGTGCCCGCGTGGTTTCGGCAGATGCCGAACTTGGCGAGCGCATATCTCAGACGATCCGGGAAATATTGACCGCTCCCCGTGACAACGACAGGTTGCTGGCGGACGTCGCTTCGATGCGCGAGCGCATGGCCAAGGAACATACCGCCAAGACTCCCTGGAGCATCAAACATTGGCGCGGCGGGATCGTTGACTTGGAGTTTCTCACCCAGTACCTGCTGCTGCGCCACTGTGCCGAGCGGCCCGATATCCTGACCGGCAACACCCCCGAGGCTTTGAGAAAACTGGCGGAGGCTGGCTTTCTCGATCCGACCGACGCCGAAAACCTTTGTGAAGCCGGGGGCCTGCTATTAACCCTTCAAAGCTTGCTGCGCCTGACCTTGAAGGGGGAATTGGACGAAGAGACCGCACCGCAGGGACTGAAAGATGTGCTTGCCCGGGCTGGCGGAGCGCTTGATTTTGACGCCCTGAGAGACAAGTTGAAAGCAGCAAACGATCTCGTTCTTTCCAGTTACATGTCATTCATCGGCGACCCAGCAAAGGCTTTGGTGCCGGAAACTCAAACCTGAAAACGGAAGAAGGAAAGTCAGCGAATGTCCTTGAATGTTGGAGATAAGGCACCGGATTTCACCTTGCCAAGCGATGGCGGCGGCAGCATCAGTTTATCCGGACTTAAGGGCAAGACGGTTGTCCTCTATTTTTATCCTAAAGACGATACGCCGGGCTGCACGAAAGAAGCCTGCGGGTTTCGCGACAGCCTGCCCGACTTCACTGGGATCGATGCGGTGGTGATCGGTGTCTCCAAGGATTCCGTCGCCAAGCACGATAAATTCAAGGCCAAGTACGAACTGCCTTTTCCACTGGTAAGCGACGAGGACGGCTCCGTATGCGAGGCTTACGGCACTTGGGTCGAGAAATCCATGTACGGCCGAAAGTACATGGGTATTGACCGCGCCACCTTCCTGATCGATGCCGAGGGCAAGATCGCCTCAATCTGGCGTAAGGTAAAGGTGCCGGGGCACGTCGAGGAAGTTCTGGCCGCCGCCCGAGAGGTTTGAAGGGCTTGCAACAGTTAACCGAGGGCGCTCGTGCGGTGTTACGCACCGCAGATGCCGACGCAAAGGCTGCGGCGAGCCGCGACCTAGCGACCGCGTGGCGTGCCGGTAGTATCGGCGAAGTCGGCGCCGCGGGGGCACCCGACCGCCCTGCGCGTCCGGTCACACCCGCGCTGCGCCCGCCGCGCGAGGTGCCCAGACGAAAAATCACTGCCGCGCCCGTCGGTCGCTTCGCGCTTTTGCATGCCCTCGCCCATATCGAGTTGAACGCAATCGATCTTGCCTGGGACATGGTTGCCCGTTTTGCCGAGGCAACAACTCTGCCGCGCGCTTTCTTTGACGATTGGGTCGCCGTGGCAAATGACGAGGCCAAGCACTTCCAAATGCTCCAAAGCCGCTTAGGCGATCTGGGGGGCGGCTATGGCGACCTCGCGGCCCACGACGGGCTATGGCAAGCCGCCGAGGAAACCGCCCACGACCTGCTCGCACGCCTTGCCATCGTGCCGATGGTTCTGGAAGCGCGTGGATTGGATGTAACGCCTGCCATGATCACCAAGCTCACCAACGCAGGCGACCACGACAGCGCCGCTGTACTGGAAATCATCGCCCATGAGGAAATCGGGCATGTAGCGATTGGCAAACGATGGTTCCTCTGGCTTTGTGAAACGCGCGGCGTGGCCGATCCGAAGGCCGCATGGCAAAGCCTTGTACGCCTTCATTTCCGCGGCCTGGTGAAGCCGCCGTTTAATGAATCTGCGCGCACCGAGGCCGGATTACCACCCGATTACTACGAGCCCTTGAGTGAGCGATGCCTCAACGGCTGATAGAGGAGAAAGGCCTGTAATGGGTTTGACCGCAACCGTTGTGGCACTGGCAGCATTTGGCGTTTTTATGGTGTTCTGCAACCTCATGTCCCGCCGCGAGACGCCGCCCGGCCAGCCGCGCCTGATTCCCTACACCGGATTACAGTTCATCGGACTGCTTGGCTTCATTTTGATGCTGGGACACCTTGTCACGCTTTTAACCGGCAAACCCTTCACTGGGCGCCAAGGGTTTTGAGGTCAAGACATCGGAAATCGAAGCTTTAGAGAAACCTTACCGAACCAATGATCCGGGCTGTATCCCGCTAAATACCTGCCTGCAATGATCCATGAAGGTTGCCTCCAATGGATTGACGGTCCTATCGGCACGCTGTGCAATGACGATGGGTATCGGCGGCAGAGTTTCTTCAAGGTCTACCGGCACTACCCGGCCACCATCGTAGGTTACATTCGGCACTGGACGCATTGAAAGGATGGAAACCCCAAGGCCGTTTCCGACGGCGGTCCGAACGGATTCAATCGACGTTGAGCGAAAGGCAATCCGTGGTCCGATTCCATAACGCGCAAAGATCGAGAAGAAGTAATCACGACTCCCTGGCGCATCGAACAGAATATAGTCCTCGTTGGCGACCTCCCGAATGGAGACGGGTCTTGAACCAGCAAGTCGATGCCCCGCAGGCACGATTAGATAAAGAGGCGAGAGCGAAAGAGTTTGCCAGGATAACAGGCTCGGGTTCAAACCGAGGTCGTACATAATCGCTAGATCCAGATCGTCCGTCAAAATTGCATCGTTTAGCTCACCCTGCAGCTTTTCCGTGATGTCGAGCGTGACCTTGGGTGCCAGTGTACGGTACTCGCGAACGATGCGGGCCACGCAGAAGGGTGCGATTGATTGGAAGCACCCGAGCCGAATGCTCCCCCGCCGATTCTGGGCAATTTCGGCGGCTGCGTTTTCCATTTTCCGCGCAGAGGCAAGAATATCCGTGGCGTAGCTGTGAAACTCCGCACCCTGTCGGGTCAGCGCCATACCCCGCGCATGGAACCGATGGAAAAGGACCAAGCCGGCCATTTCCTCCAATTTGTCGATGCCCTGGGCGACGGCTGGCTGCGAAACACCGAGGACGCGGGCCGCCGCCGCGATACCACCTTGTTCGGCGACAGCGCAGAAATAGGCGCATTGTTTGATAGTGAACCTTTGCATTTCGACGTTTCCCATTCAAAGCATAAGGTCATTTTTTCTTTTCTTATACAGCGTTAAAAACCGTTTTTGCAATCCATGCGGCTATATTACCCTTGGGTCCAGTTAATCATTGATAGCGGCTTAGGAGACGATCATGGACCTTCGGCGGATCGTTGATCTCGAGAAATTTCCAATTCTGGACCGAGATTTCAGAATCACTTGCCGCAGTGATCTGAACAGCAACGGCGTCCTCGTCATGCCGGGTTTTCTGACGCAAGAAGCCATCAAATCTGTAAAGCGAGAGAGTGATACGGGGCTGCATCAAGCCTATTTTTGTCAACAAACTCATACGGCTTATCTCAGCCCACCGGACCCTGACCTTCCGGCGGATCATCCTCGCAACCGGCCCATCAAGTCCTCGAAAGGCTGCATCACCGACGATCAGATTCCTCAGGGTTCCGTCCTGCGGACTCTTTATGATAGTGCAGAATTTCAGGATTTTCTCTGCGCAGTCCTTGGCGAAGTGGGCCTATACCCCTACGCCGACCCGCTTTCGTCGATTAACATACACTACGCCAAGACCGGTCAGGAACTGGGGTGGCACTTCGACAACTCGTCCTTCGCCATCACCCTGATGATCCAACCGGCCGAACGCGGTGGCCAGTTCGAATACATCGGTGCCGTTCGCAACGCGGACGCCGGTGATATGAACTTCAGGGGCGTGGAAGCGGTTCTGGACGGCAGGGTTGCCGCCAAACGCCTGGCCATGGAGCCTGGTGCGCTGGTTCTCTTTCGTGGGAGAAACGCAATCCACAGAGTGACGCCGAACGAAGGCGAGCGCACGCGAATCCTCGTGGTTCTTGCTTACAACTCAAAGCCGGGCGTCGCTTTGTCGGAGGCCGCCAGACTGACATTCTACGGACGTACTCACTGACGCTAGATCACGCCTGTTCCTTGTCCGTGCGCGAGGCCCCCCGGTCAAGCCGTTGGGCAAGGGCTGCTTCCAGATAGTCGTCAATGTCGCCATCCAGAACGCCTTGGGCGTTGCCTTTCTCCACGCCGGTCCGCAGATCCTTGACCATCTGATACGGCTGCAGAACGTACGACCGAATCTGGTGGCCCCAGCCAATGTCGGTCTTCTGTTCTGCTTCGGCGTTGGCAACTTCCTCTCGCTTCTGCAGTTCATGCTCATAGAGACGCGCCTTGAGCATCGCCAGAGCCTGTGCCCGGTTCTTGTGCTGCGACCGGTCGTTCTGGCACTGCACGACGATGCCGGTGGGCATATGGGTCATGCGAACCGCACTATCCGTCTTGTTCACGTGCTGACCGCCAGCTCCTGAAGCCCGATAGGTATCAACGCGGACGTCCTTGTCGTTTATCTCGACCTCGATATTGTCGTCGACGACCGGATAGACCCATACACTGGCAAATGAGGTGTGCCGGCGGGCCTGCGAATCAAACGGTGAGATGCGAACCAGCCGATGCACCCCGGTTTCGGTTTTCAGCCATCCGTAGGCATTGTGTCCCTTGATTAACAGCGTTGCCGATTTCAGCCCCGCCTCTTCACCGGGGCTTTCCTCAAGCCATTCGCTTTTGTAGCCATGCGCGTCGGCCCAACGGCTGTACATGCGCACCAGGATTTCCGCCCAATCCTGAGCTTCGGTTCCTCCTGCGCCTGCATGGACTTCCAAATAGCAATCATTGGCGTCCGCTTCGCCCGATAACAGGCTTTCAAGTTGGCGCTTCTGAGCCACCGACAGAAGGCGCGAAAGTTCCTTTTCCGCCTCTTCTATGACGCCCTTGTCTTCTTCCAGCTCGCCTAGCTCAATCAGCGTGACCGAGTCCTCCAAGCCCTGCTCGAGTTCGCGGTATCCGCCAATGGACTGTTCCAAACGGGTGCGTTCGCGCATCATTGCTTGAGCGCGGGCAGCGTCGTTCCAAAGGCTGGGATCCTCAGCGGCAGCGTTTAGTTCATCAAGCCTGGCCAGCGAGACATCCCAGTCAAAGATGCCTCCTCAGCAGAGCCAACGACTGCTTAAGCTCGTCGACCACCGCTTGGGTTTCTGCGCGCATGGATAAATCCCTCTTCTTCGGCGTCGGCTTCCGCAAGTCGCAACAGCGCCGGGCACAATACGATTCAAACCGTTAGTTGACCTGCTGAACTCTGGGCACGTAGCGCCCGTTTTCCAGATCTTCAAAGAAATCGCCGACATCCGGATGCGACACCGGCAAGCCGCTATCGTCCGGAAGCAGATTCTGCTCCGAAACATAGGCTATATAAGTCGTCTCCTCGTTTTCCGCGAGGAGATGATAGAACGGCTGATCCTTGCTGGGCCTCACTTCTTCGGGAATGGCATCCCACCACTCATCGGTGTTCGAGAAGATGGCATCAACGTCGAAAATCACGCCGCGAAAATCGTAGTGGCGATGCCGCACCACGTCGCCGATCATGAATTTGGCCGTTTTGACCGTCATGCGTAAACGCTCCTTTTTAATGCCGACAATCTAGGTGCAGGCATTGCATTGGGCAAGAGGTGCAACCCCTCGGCCTTGCATAAAATGTCATCATCTCAATAGATACCGCTGCCAATGGTACCGGTAGTGCTGGGACTTGGCGGCAACGGCTTGTCGCCGGCAGCGGGCGCCGTTCCCGCGGCGCTTGGGGCAACCGCCGATCCAACGTCTGGCAAGACCCGCGGCGCCTCCCCGAAGGCCGGTTCAGTGCCTGGCTGGAAGGCTTCCAAAATTGCGTCCTCGGCACCTGGGTTGCTGCGCTCACCCGTGAAGCGATCGACCCACACCAAACGTATACCCGGCGGAATACGGAAAGGGACAGCCGGTCGTTGTTGCATCGCTTGCGCCATGAAACCCTTGAAGACAGGAAGGGCAACACTGGAACCGGTCTCTTTCGCCCCCATCGGAACGGGGGTGTCGAAGCCGACGAAAACACCGACGGCCAGATCGGGAGTCAATCCCATAAACCAGGTGTCGCGGCTGTCATTAGTGGTGCCGGTCTTGCCCGCGAGCGGAATACCCAACTCCCGAAGACGAACACCCGTGCCGCGCTGCACCGCCCCTTCTAGCAGAGAGACGATCTGATAGACGACGGCGGGATCGGCAAGCTGTGCGCGTGTATCCGGCGGCACCGGCACGTCCTGACCTTGCCACACATCCGCCAAACAGCCTTCACAACGCCTCTGGTCATGTCGGAATATCGTCTGCCCCTGACGATTCTGCACACGATCAATGAAAGTCGGCTCAATCGCCTTACCGCCATTCACCAATTCGGAATAGGCTCTCGTTAAACGCAGGACAGTGGTTTCTCCGGATCCTAGCGCCATAGCCAGAACCGGTTCCAGATTGTCCACAATGCCGAAGCGTTCGGCGACCTCTTTGACCTTGCGCATCCCTACCTGTTGAGCCAACCGCACGGTCATGAGGTTACGCGATTTCTCGACCCCGAGGCGCAATGGTGACGGCCCGTAGAATTCCTCGCTGTAGTTCGCCGGTTTCCATTTCCCCAGCTCCTCACCCTGATCAATCGTGATGGGAGCGTCCAAAACGATGGTCGCGGGCGTGAAGCCTTCCTCAAAAGCTCCCAGATAGACGAAAGGCTTGAAGGCCGATCCGGGTTGCCGGGTCGCCTGCGTCGCGCGATTAAACTCGCTGGCCCCAAAGGAAAAACCGCCTGACATAGCCAGCACGCGGCCGGTGTGCGGATCCATTGCGACAATACCGCCATTGACCGCAGGAATTTGGCGTAGCCCATAGCTGTTTTCCGGATAGGCCTTTCCCTCGGCATCCTCGACAACTGCCTCGACTAAGATAAAATCGCCCGCAGTCAAAACATCTGCAGTGCGTTTCGGCCGCGCACCCACTTTCTGTTCCTCTAGCCACGGCCGCGCCCAGGTTAATTCCGAAAACGGCAAATGCCCCTGACGGCCATCCGCGAAACCCAGAACCGCACCTGTATCCTGCACCGCGAGCACGAGTGCGGTTTCCCATTCGGGCAGGGCCGCAGCCGGTCGCTCAAAGGCCTCCACGGCTGCATGCCACGCCTCAGGCACGGAGTCCAACTGGGCAAGTGGGCCGCGCCAGCCATGCCGCCGGTCATAGTCTATCAAGCCATCCTGCAATGCCTTGTCCGCAAAACCCTGAAGCTGCGGGTCGAGGGTGGTGCGCACCGATAACCCACCCTTATAGAGGACATCGTCGCCGTAAAGACCCGCTAACTCGCGCCGAACTTCTTCTACAAAGTAATCGGCTTGTGCACGGGCCGCGCCGCCGCGCTCACGCACGACAAGATCCTCGGCCTTGGCCGCCGCTGCCTGCTCTGCGTCGATGTAGCCATTATCCCGCATTTGATCGAGAACCCAATTCCGACGCGCCAACGCCGCGGGCTTTTTGGTAATTGGATTGTAGTTGTTTGGGGCCTTGGGAAGGGCCGCCAGATAGGCCGCCTCGGCAACCGTTAACTCATCAAGCGACTTATCGAAATAATTGAGCGCTGCGACCGCCACGCCGTACGCGCTGCGCCCAAGGTAGATTTCATTCAGATAAAGTTCGAGAATTCGGTCCTTGCTGTAGGCCTGCTCCAGGCGGAGCGCGATGATCGCTTCCTTGATTTTCCGCTCGATGGACACCTCGTTGGTGAGCAGGAAGTTTTTCGCTACCTGTTGTGTGATGGTCGAAGCACCGACCGGTCTACGGCCTTGAACGACCAGAAGAACATTCTTGATAACGGCAGCACCGATCGAGGGAAGATCGATTCCTGGATGCTGGTAGAACGACTTATCTTCGGCCGACAGGAATGCGGCCACAACGCGCTTGGGAATTGCTGAAATAGGGACGGCGAAGCGTTCCTCCACGGCAAACTGCGCCAGCAGGCGTCCGTCGCCGGCATGAACGCGCGTCACCGTGGCCGGCTGATATCCGGCAAGCTGGCTATGGTCGGGAACGCTTTGGCCGAAATACCAGAAAGCCCCCAGCACCGCGGCCACGGCCAGCACTAAACCGGTGAATCCCAGACCAACCAACCAAAGAAAGAATTTTCTAATCATTCCAAAGCCACGTCTTTGCTCGCTCGCAACCCCCGCCAGATGGTCCGGAGGAAACGGCAAAAAGATTGTCTCTCATGCATTTTGGCGCGGCAAGATGACAGGAATGGGGCAGAGAGGCAAAGCCTGAAGAAAACCAGGCGCCTCAGCGCATGGATTGCTGCCAGAAAAAGTACCGGTCCACGGCACTTGCAATACTGGTAACCAGCTTCTTGCGCTCGGCCTGGGAACGCAGTCGTTGCTCATCATCGCTATTCGACAGGAAACCAAGCTCAATAAGGAGTGACGGCACATCGTGTGCCTTAAGGACGACAAATCCGGCGAAACGGTGTGTATTACCCAGCAAACGGGTCTTACCTTTCAGCTCCTCCACCAGCATGGTCGCAAACTGGGCGGAGAGGTTCATGGTTTCCCGCTGCGTCAGGTCCAACAGGATGCTCGATACCTCGTCGGGTTGCCCCTCCAGTTCGACGCCTGCGATCAAATCGGCTTTGTTTTCCGTCGCTGCCAATTGAGCGGCCACCTCGTCAGAAGAAGTCTCTGATAGGGTATAAACCGAGCTTCCCCGAAGACTGCGGTCACTGTGAGCGTCCGCATGGATGGATATAAAGAGATCGGCACCCGCCTGGCGCGCGGTTTCTCGACGGTCGGCTAGTTTGACAAAAATGTCCCGGTCGCGCGTCAGCAAGACATTGTAGCGGCCCGTCGCATCCAATGCTTCCTTTAAGTCCCTGGTAAAGGTCAGGACCACTTCCTTCTCGTAAATGCCAGAGACACCTATCGTTCCAGGATCAACGCCGCCATGGCCCGGATCGAGGACGATCGTGACACGACTGTCCTTGACGCCATCGTTGGAACGCACGACCACGGCTTTGGGTTTTGGCAGCGGTTTGCTTGAGGTGTAAGGCTGTTGCGTGGCGGCAAACGCATTCGCCGCAACGGGCTTCATATCGATTACCAACCGGTGTTTGCTGGTTTCGTTTGGCGGTAACAAGAACACGCTGATGATTTCAAGCGGCCCCTGTGAGTCCAGAACCACACGTGATGTTCCAGGTGCGAACAAGCCATAACGCAGGGTCTTTATCAGGCCCCCCTGCTGTTGCGCCATCTCCTGAGGCAGGTTCCATTCAAGCTCAGGCAAATCCACGACAACCCGGTAAGGTCTGGGCAGTGTGAACACCCGGTAGGCCGGTTCTTCGCTCAGTTCCAGGACAAAACGGGTCTTGTCAGGATGGACGCCGATTCGAATGTCGCTTACCGACGGCTTCGCATTCGCCAGCGGTATGGCGAACAAAAAGACCAAAAGAAGCAGTAGAATTCGAACCACGGCGCCCACTTTTTTCCCCGCGCATAGAAGCCGTTCTTACATGTTTCGGCGAACTATACCGCGTATCATCATGATTCGACAACACAAAGCTTGAAAATGCTTGGAAAGGGGCGCGCACGTTTTTCCATTGAGCCTGAACCCCGTATCAGCGTAAGGTACGCCCGTCTTCCGAAGTGTGTCGTCAGGACCGCCGCCGGACTTTCAGCCGAAAAGCGAAAAGGTCACGGGCGGCGCGCTAGAGACCGTCACAGTTCCAGGTGCGGCAGTCTGCAGTGCTATTGCTGCAATGCAAGAACGCCCTCTGGGTTCGGTAAGCCAACAAGCGGGTTTGACGTTCTGCGGCAGCGCAGGCGTCGCGGAACGAAGGACGATTGTGGCATATTGCCAGGTCGGTCATGTTGGACCGAGGTAGAGCGCGAGGAGCGGAAAAGATGGCTCATTTCTTCCAGGCACAGTGGTCGCGCGCCTCAGTCCTTTCCCTTATGGAATGGCGCGCGCCGCGTCCCCTCTCGCGAGGGGTCGACGCTCGGCGCGTTGAGGAGATGCATTTTAATGGTCAAGCGTATGTTGATCGATGCCACCCACCCGGAGGAAACACGGGTGGTGGTGCTGGACGGAAATCGTCTAGACGAGTTTGATGTCGAAGCGGCAGGTAAGAAGCCGCTAAAAGGAAATATTTACCTGGCCAAGGTGACGCGGGTCGAACCCTCGCTACAAGCGGCATTTGTAGATTACGGCGGAAACCGCCACGGTTTCCTTCCCTTTAGCGAGATACACCCTGACTACTACCGGATTCCTGTTGCTGATCGCGAAGCGCTGATCGCCGAAGAAGCCAGAACACGCAACTCCGGCAATGGCGACAGCGAAATTGCGGAAGCCGCAGCAGAGCAACCGACAAAAACTGAAAAGCCCAAATCAGGCCGTCGGCGCAGCAAAGCCGACAGCGATGAAAACGGCAATTCAGGCCGGGTCGAAGAAGTTGAAACGGAATCAAGCGTCGATACGCTGGAAGGCGACGAAGCCGATGACGCCGCGCGCCGTCGCGCCCATTTCCTGCGCAAGTATAAAATTCAGGAAGTCATCAAGCGCGGTCAGGTGCTGCTCATCCAGGTAACCAAGGAAGAGCGCGGCAACAAGGGCGCGGCATTGACGACCTACCTTTCGCTGGCGGGACGCTACTGCGTCTTGATGCCGAATACGCCCCGCGGCGGCGGCATCAGCCGCAAGATTTCAAACGCTCCTGACAGAAAGCGTCTAAAGACGGTTGTCAACGAGCTTGAGATACCTGAGGGCATGGCGGTCATCGTCCGCACCGCCGGTAGCGAACGCACCAAGGCAGAAATCCGGCGCGACTACGAGTACCTGATTCGCTTGTGGAGCGAAATTCGCGAGCAAACGCTCCAGTCGAATGCACCGGCACTGATCCATGAAGAAGGCGATCTCATCAAGCGCTCGCTGCGTGATCTCTATAGCCGCGATACTGAAGAGATCTTGGTCGAGGGCGATGATGCCTACAAAGCGGCCAAGAATTTCATGAAGCAGCTTGCACCGAGCCATGCTCGCAAGATCAAGCAGTACAAGGACGAGCGGATTCCGCTGCTGCACCGCTTTCAGGTGGAATACCAACTCGACGCGATTCACACGCCGGTGGTGCAGTTGAAATCCGGCGGCTATCTGGTGATCAACCAGACAGAGGCGCTGGTGGCCATCGATGTGAACTCCGGTCGCTCAACCAAGGAACGGCATATCGAGGAAACTGCCCTCAAAACCAATCTGGAGGCTTCCGACGAGGTTGCGCGCCAGTTGCGCCTGCGCGACCTCGCAGGACTGGTCGTTGTCGATTACATCGATATGGACGAGTCACGGCACAACCGGGAAGTCGAGCGCCGTCTGAAGGAGGCAATGAAGTCCGATAGGGCTCGTATCCAGCTCGGTCGCATCTCACCATTCGGACTGTTAGAGCTTTCCCGGCAGCGGTTACGACCGTCCCTGGTGGAAACCTCGACGGAGGCTTGCTCACATTGCGGTGGAACCGGGCGTCTACGCTCGGTCGAATCAACAGCGCTGATGATGCTCCGTATGCTTGAGGAAGAAGGCATCAAACGCGGGCAAGGTGAAATAAGTTTGGCCGTACCGACCGCTGTCGCCCTCTTTATTCTAAATCAAAAGCGCGACCATCTCGGCATGATCGAAAGCCGCTATCAGTTTCGCGCCATTATCGAGGCGGACGATCGCCTTACCGCGCCCGATTACCGCTTGCGTCGCGACGGCACACAGGAAGCCCAGGAAAGCGGCCAGAGCCGTCGCGGTCGTTCAACCCAGGACGCCACTTCTGAAGCTGAGCGTGACGCCGGGCCTGACACTCAAGGGACTTCAAGCGCCGATACGCCCAGAGACGGAGCCCGGGACGCCCGTCGAGACGATTCGGACGGTGAGCGCCAAGGCCGCCGCCGGCGCGGTCGTCGCGGCGGCCGTGGTCGTTCGGAGGAGCGCGAGACGGAGACCATCGCCGCACCGGCCCCCGACGACATCAGCGAGTCCGATAACGCCGGCCAGGAAGCCCATCGGGATGGCCCGGCGCACGACGAGGAGTCGGAAGATAGGGAGCGCACCCGGAAGAAGCGTCGTCGCGGCAAGCGTGGTGGTCGGCGCCGCAACAAGCGTCAGGACGATCAGGACATCCAGATGGAGTCCGCCGACGCGCAGCCAGTGGAGCGTGCTCCCGACGCCGGCGAGACGGATGATCGCGCTGCAGTGATCGAACAGGTGGCCTCGGAGACTGTCACGGCTTCTGAACCTTCGGAAGCAGAAGCCCAGTCGGAGGACGGAAAAGAAACGACCAAGCCAAAGCGCCCCCGCCGCAGCCGTAGCCGCCGAAAGGCGCAACCTACGGATGCTGCTGAGACACCGGTCGCTGAAGCCGAGAGCGGACAGCAGGAAGTAGAGACCGCAGCGTCCGACGAAACGAACGTCGTGGAAGCCGAACCTGCCGCTGAGTCGGAGAAAGCGCCGACCGAGAAGCCGAAACGCCGAAGCCGTGCCCGCAAGAAGCCCCAAACGGCAGCTGAGCCGGTAACCAATGGAGAGGCACCGGCTGAAACGAGCAAGCCTGTGGCCGCCGAGCCCCAACCTACTCCGGAACCAGCCCCTACGCCGGCTCCGGAACCGAAAGCGGCACCTGATGAGCCTGCTTTCCCCGGTGTCGTCATCGACGTCGATAAGGTTGAAGACAAACCCCGTAAAAAGGGGTGGTGGAGCAAGGTCGGAATCTAAGCGACCGTGCTGTTTTACGACAGCGGAACTTTCTAGTCGGAGGCGCAGTGCTAGCGCTGCGCCTCCCAAGCTTCCAGAAACTCCCGGAAAACCAGGTCTGGGTCGGGACTGCGCATGATCGCCCCCATCACGGCAATCCCGCTTGCGCCATAGTCTCGGCATTGCGCGGCCCTGGCCGCCGTTTCAACACCCCCAAGCGCCAACAAGGGCAGGTCCATGTGCTCCGCCACATCCTGGAATTCCGAAAGCCTTGCTTCCAGACCGTAACCGGGCTTACTGGCGCTCGGGAAAATCGGGCTAAGCGTGGCATAATCAAGAGCTGCCTGCTGCGCAGGTAGAAGGCGGTCTCCGATATGAAGAGATAAGCCAATCAGTGCACCCTGCCCCATCAACCTTCGCGCTTCCAAGACATCAGAACCACTCGGCAAATGCAGCGCATCCATTTCCAACGATCGCGCAAGCTGCGCCGAGCCATGAAGGGACAGTCGCGCGCGCGCCGCGACAGCCATCGGCTTCAACGCCTGAACCTCACGTTCCAGCGTCTCTGTCGGCAAATCCTTTTCTCTGATCGAGAACCAGCGACAACCGGCGGAAAAAAGGGCGGAAGCAACTTCAGCCAGTGATACTGCCGCCTGTTTCCGGTCGCTGATCACAAGAATAGGCGGCAAAGGCAAATTGCGGCGCACGCCGGCAACCGTGCCGGTTTCAGTTGGACCGAAAGCCTCGCCTGGCATGCGCTTATCCGCCGATCAGGCCCAGTTGCGGGCTCGAAGCCTCGGCAAAGCGGCGCTTGGGAATCCGCCCGGCTTCCCTGGCTTGGAACCCTGCCTCCACGCCAAACCTGAAAGCCTGTGCCATGGCCAGCGGATTTTGCGATTTGGCTATGGCGGAATTGACAAGGACTGCATCGCATCCCAGTTCCATCGCCAACGCCGCTTCGGATGCCGTCCCCAGACCTGCGTCCAGCACCACCGGAACACTGCTGCGTTTGCAAATCATCTCGATCATGCCGGGATTGGCAATGCCCTGCCCGGAACCAATAAGGGAGCCCAATGGCATTACAGCGGCGCAGCCGACGTCCGCGAGCTTCTGGCATATCACGGGATCATCGTTGCAATAGGGTAGCACCACAAATCCCTTCTCCACCAACTCAGCCGCAGCAACGACGAGTTGATCAACGTCCGGGTACAAGGTTTCACGGTCGCCGATAAGTTCAAGCTTGACCCAGTTTGTCTCCAACGCTTCGCGCGCAAGTTCAGCCGTCAAGACCGCGTCCTTGACCGTGGTGCAGCCTGCCGTATTGGGCAACAAACGATAGCGGCCGCCAAGCAGATCAACGAGGCTCTCCGCATAGCCCTCAAGGCTCACGCGGCGGATCGACAAGGTGACCATCTCGCAAGCGCTGGCCTCCAGCGAACGCAGCAGTATGTCCTGATTCGGATAGCCCGCGGTACCTACAAACAGGCGTGATTCCAGGGTTTCTCCGGCAATGATCAAAGGCTTCGTCGATTGCGTCATTGGTCTCCTGGTCCTTAGCCGCCGGCGGCGGGTTTGACTATCTCGATGGCGTCGCCCGCGGTGGGTTTGGTTTCCTGCCAACGCCCACGCGGCAATACCGCACCGTTGAGCGCAACCGCTAGACCGCGAGCTTCGGGATTTAGCCCCTCACCCTGTAGCAGTTTCCAAACACTGTCGGCATCCACTGAGCGCGTTTCACCGTTTATGGTCAGGCTACAGTTCATATCCCACTCCTCGATCCGATCGGCGCCAGCGTGCCCTGTATCGACCCTGTAGTCTTGTCTCGCTCGTGTGGTGATTTAGCGAATCTATCAAGGCTGAATTCGGCAGCCCAGTCAGGTAGGCTTCCTTCTATTACGCTGTGTGTCATTGCCTCTGCCGTGACAGGTGTTAGCAGTATGCCGTTCCTGTGGTGCCCGGTCGCCATGTGCAACCCGGCAACTTCCCGGACCGGCCCAAAGATTGGCGCATCGTCTCTACTGGTCGGACGATGCCCTACCCAGGTTTCCGCTATCGGTAGCTCCTCGATACCCGGAACCGCGCGCCAAGCCCCCTCCAGCAGAGCCAACATTCCACCTGCCGTCAGGGTGTCATCAAAACCCTTCTCCTCCACCGTGGCGCCAATAATCAGCCGTCCGTCGTCGCGTGGCACCAGGTACAACTTGGGTGCCCAGACCACATGACGAAGGAGCGGCTGTTCAGGATCCATTTGCAGCGCCAACATCTGCCCCTTTACCGGCCGCACCGGTGGGCGGGCGGTCTCCGGCAAGCCCGGCAGGTCACGCACCCAAGCGCCGGTCGCAATGACGATCCGGTCAAAGCTCTGCACCGTACTGTCCACCATCAGGCCGCAAGCCTTGCCCGCTTCGATCACCAAGCGCTCCACCCGACAGTTCTCGTGCAATCGCACGCCCGCCTTCAACGCCGCCTGCTTCAAGGCTGCCGCAAGTTTCCTGTTATCCACCTGATGATCGTTCGGGCTGAAGACCGCACCTGCGATTCCCGGACGCAGATAGGGCTCCATCCGCCGCGCATCCAGACCATTCAACCAGGTCACCTGCACACCCAAGCGCCGTTGAAACTCGTAGGAAAAGCGGAGCTGCTCAAGATCGTCGCGGTTGGTCGCCACCACCAGCGTGCCCTGATCCCGGTAGCCGATATCATGGCCGCTGGCTTGTTCGAGCTCTCTACGGAACGCAGGCCATAGCTCCTGGGCACGACGATTGAGGGCCCATAGCGATTCCTCACCTGGCTCTACCTCAACGCCGGCAGCCAACATTCCGGCCGCCGCCCAGGTGGCGCCTCGACCTGCTTCTCCGCTATCGAACACCGTGACCTTGCAGCCCTTGTTCGCCAGTCCCCAGGCCAGCGAAAGGCCGCTCACGCCCGCACCGACGACCCCAACCGAAAGCGGAGCGCGTTGCGCGATATTCGAAGATTTTTCATTTGTAGACATCGACGGCAGATGGCTCCCTTCGCTGGCATGACCCAGAGCAGGTTCGGTGGGTTTGATCTCAGCCGCTCGGATCTCAACATGGGCCGATCCGTCGGCACCCCAGCCTTATCCCCCAGATGTGATGCTTTTCCGAGGCCAAAGCAAGGGTAAAGCACATTTTCGTGCAGCTTCTGGACCAACTGCCTATGCACACCTACATTGACAGGCATAATCTCAGTTGGAGGATTACAATATGGAAAAGGCAACCTTTGCGGCTGGCTGTTTTTGGGGCGTGGAGGAGTTCTTCCGGGCCGTCAAGGGCGTGAAGTCGACGCGCGTCGGCTACACTGGTGGACAAACCGAAAACCCTGACTACAAGCTAGTGTGCAGCGGCCGGACGGGCCACGCCGAGGCGATAGAAATCACCTTCGACGCAGCCTTGGTCAGCTACGAGGATCTGCTGCACGATTTTTTTGCCCTACACGACCCGACACAGGTCGATCGTCAAGGCCCCGACGTGGGTACGCAGTATCGTTCCGCGATCTTCTATCATTCGCCGGAACAGGAAGCTGCGGCACGGGCCTTCAAGCAAAAGCTTGAGAACGACAAAGTTTTCCGTAGACCCATTGCCACTCAGATCGTTCCCGCGGCCACATTCTACGCAGCCGAGGAGTATCATCAGCAGTACCTGGCAAAACGTGGCTTAGCGGGCTGCCATATCTGACAGTCAGCCCCCCTATCGATTGATGAAAATTCCACGCATTAGCCGCACAGATTCGGCGGCCTGAAAGGAGCTCATGTCCATTACACTATACACCTGGGGCACGCCCAATGGCCGTAAGGCCTCGATCATGCTTGAAGAGCTCGGCCTCTCCTATGACACGGTGCCCATCAACATCGCCAAAGACGAACAGTTCGCACCTGATTTTCTGAAGATCAGCCCGAACAACAAGATTCCGGCGCTCGTCGACAGCGATGGCCCCGACGCCAAACCGATTTCTGTTTTCGAGACCGGCGCCATCCTGATTTATCTGGCTGAAAAGCACGGGCAGCTGATGCCAACGGACCCCGCAGGACGCAGCCTATGCCTGCAGTGGTTGATGTGGCAGATGGGCGGTTTCGGCCCGATGCTTGGGCAGGCGCACCATTTCCGGCGCTTCGCCAAGGAGAAAATTCCCTACGCCATTGATCGCTATACCAACGAGTCCCGGCGGCTTTATGGCGTTTTGGATAAACGCCTCGGTGAGGCAGAGTATTTGGCGGGAGCCTACTCCATCGCCGATATCGCGACCTATCCCTGGGCGGCGCGTCATGAGTGGCAAGGGATCGACTTAAGCGATTTTCCGAACGTCTTGCGCTGGTACAATGCCATCGGCAGCCGCCCGGCAGTGCAACGAGGCATGGCGGTTCCCGCCTGACCGAGTACCCGCTTCAAGTGCCCGCCTTGCGATCCACCAGCCTTCGTAGCACCGCTGCGAGGCTGGTGATTTCCGTTGAACTCAACCGATCTCCCATACGTCGTTGAATGGCCACTCCATAAGCGGGCCACATTCGTTTGAGTAACGCCCGCCCGTCTTCCGTCATGCGCAAAAGGTTCGCTCTACCGTCGTCGGGCGACGCTTCGCGCAGCAGGTAACCGGCCTTCTCCAGCCGATCAAGCAGCCGCGAGATGTTGTACTGCGGCAGCAGTACCTCCTTCTCCAGCTCCCGCGCAGTCAACAAACGGGGACTGGCACGCTTCAACTCCAGCAGAATGTCGTACCACGACAGCGGCGGAAACCCGGCGGCCTTCAGGTCATGTTCTACCGCGGCCAGGACGGATTGCTGGCTGCGCAGTAACAACGCCCAGGCGTCTATGGTTTCTTGGTTCGGCAGTTTGGTCATCCTTGTATCTTAGCAAAATATGCAAACGCATGGAACTTGACAAAATAGAACACGTCGTCAATATATATGCAATTGCATCTTTATTGACGGAGTGAATCATGCAACCTTTCAAGACAGACCGGCTTACGCTGGTCAGCCACCATCTTTGTCCTTTTGTGCAGCGAGCGGCGATCCTGCTGGACGAAAAGAACGTCGACTATGAACGCGTCCAGATCGATCTGACGAACAAGCCGGACTGGTTCACTAAGATTTCGCCGTTGGGGCGCGTGCCGTTGCTTATCGTCGGCGACTCGGTCCTCTTTGAATCAGCAGTCATCTGCGAGTACCTGGACGAGGTAACGGCGGGGTCGCTGCATCCGGTTGACCCGCTGGAGAAAGCGAGGGCCCGCAGCTTTATCGAGTACGGATCGGCAATTCTCAACGACATCGGCGGATTCTATAATGCCGCCGATGCGGAGCGATTGAAGGAGATGCGGCAGAAGCTTGCCGAAAAGTTCGCCCGTCTGGAGGCGGAATTGGGCAACGGCCCCTACTTCGCCGGCGCGAAATTCAGCCTCGTGGATGCGGTTTTCGGGCCAATCTTCCGTTATTTTGACAGCTTCGATAAGATCGCTGAGTTCGGCATTTTCGATGGGCTACCAAAAGTTATTGCCTATCGACAGGCCTTGGCTGAAAGACCTTCGATCAAGGGTGCTGTGACTGCCGATTACCCTGCGCGCCTGGAAGCCTTTATTGCCCGTCGGGGTAGCCAATTATCGAGGCTCTTGGAGAATAGGGACTCACAGGGTGCTCTGGCCCCCTAGTTCACCCATGAGAGCAATTGACAAGCCCCTGGTCGGTGTCTAGAACCCAAACCGCAAACGCCGTGTCGAATGCACCTCGCTTTGCGGAGGGGTGGCCGAGAGGCTGAAGGCGGCGGTTTGCTAAACCGTTATACGGGGAAACTCGTATCGTGGGTTCGAATCCCATCCCCTCCGCCACTCACCCCCGTCTCTCTCGAAGGCTTCGGAATTGCTCTGAATTACCGCGTGTTTTCCGCGGGTTACCTTGGGGTTGGCCTATCAGAGACGCACCGCAGCCCCCAGATCAGCCGAAAATATAGCCCGAGTCTCAGTAGGCTCTTTGAGGCGGTTCGGTTTTCAGGAGCTTCCCTGCTTTACAGGGAATTAACAGGGAATTTTCGTTTTTTGAGGGCCTTTTGGCCGGATTCTGCGAATTTTGGCCATGAATATGGACCTGATTCCAGCGGGTTATAGGGCATTTCCCTGTTCCAGGCAGAACAGGGAATTTAAATTAGGGGAACAGGGAAAGGTTTTTGACGAACAGGGAAACCGTTCAGGAAAAACAGGGAACGGGATTTGCGCCTGCCCCTAGCGAAATCCTGGCAGGTCGCGTTTGCGATGATTGGGGGATCTTCCTCATCCGAATCGTTGATCAAAGCGCTCAAGGGTGTTTCACACCAGCCCGTGGTACCAGTCTTGCCATTGAGGTGCATGCGATAGGCCGCTGTCGCCTGCGACATCTTTTACCCCCCATTGCTATAGCTTTGCTCAAGGGACCTCGAAGCCCAGCAGGCGCTCCTGCGCAGGCCAGGCCAGCGGGAGCCGCAGGCGCACCAGACGCTCCAGTGTCAGATCCACCGGCTGGCGGCCTTCCAGAATGGCGCTCTGGATGCTGGGCGACAGGAAGGCGAGCTTGATCCGTGGCCTGATGTAGGCTTCCGTCACACGCTCCTGCCGGGCGATCTCGCAGAGGGATGCACCAGCTTTAAGGGCCGCGGCCCATCTGTGTCCCTTTGCCAGGCCGCGCAGCAAGGCCGGGTCCGCGGCCGGATGCATCTTACCGGCCACAATCCGGGCTTCCACGCCGCGCCGCCGGTTCTCGAAAGTGGCCGTGACCTGAGAAAGCGCTGGCGCCAGCAGGCTGGCCTCCAGGCCCAGGGCCTCTGCCAGGTACTTAACCTCGAGCCGGATCGTGATCGAATCCGTCCCCAGTTGCCCCTCGGCCACGAGGGCTGCCAGAAGTTCTGCCTCCCCTGCGCGCAAGCGGGTGGCTAAGGCCCTCGCCTGTGCTCCGGGCTCTGCCCCAGTGCCTGCATCCGGTATCGTCAAGAGCGCATGGCGCCCGGCCGCCTGTTCGAGGTGATCGGCGATAACGTCTGCCACGGCACCCTCAAAGCGCCCCGCCGGCAGGCGCCAGCCGCTGGGATCGCTGCCCGCGAGAAGGCGGTTCGAGACATAATAGCGAAAGCGGCGAGCGCTCTTCCTGGCATGCGAGGGCGTCAGGCGGTCACCCGTCGGATCACGGAACTTTCCGGTGAGGGGCGCCAGGGTGCCTCTGCCTGGCTTGTCCTCAGTTCTCCCCCCACACGATCGCGGCCGGACGCTGGCCGCCTGCAGCCTGGCCTGCACGCGCTCCCAGAGACCTTCATCGATCAAGCCCGCATGCTGGCCGTCAAAGACCTCACCCTTGTGCCGGATCTGGCCAAGGTAGACCGGGTTGCGCAGGATATGATGGATCTGCCCCCGCGAGAGCGGTCCACCGCCTTGCTCTCGCCCCGTGGAGAAAACATGCCGCTTGGAGCGCAGGCCCCGGCGGGCGGCCTCCTGCTCCACCGCCCGCAGGCTGCCAAGCTCGGCATAGAGGGTAAAGAGCGTCTCGATCGTTTGGCGCTCTCCCTCATTGATCACCAGGCTGCGCACCTTGGGATCGGGATGGGCGTCATAGCCCAGCGGCGCCAGGCCGCCCATCCAGAGGCCGCGCTTCTTGGAGGCGGCGATCTTGTCGCGGATGCGCTCGGCCGTGACCTCGCGTTCGAACTGGGCAAAGCTCAACAACACATTAAGCGTCAGACGTCCCATCGAGCTCGAGGTGTTGAAGGCCTGCGTCACCGAAACAAAGGAGCAGCCCGCCGCCTCCAGGCGCTCCACCAGCTTGGCGAAGTCCGCCAGCGAGCGCGTCAGCCGGTCGATCTTGTAGACGACGATCATGTCGATCCGCCCGGCCTCCACCTCCGCCAGCAGGCGCTGCAACGCCGGGCGCTCCAGCGTCCCGCCCGACAGGCCGCCATCGTCATAGCGCGTGGGCAGCAAGTGCCAGCCCTCGCCCCGCTGGCTGGCGATGTAGGCCGCACAGGCCTGATGCTGGGCGTCGAGCGAGTTGAACTCCTGATCGAGCCCATCGTCGGATGATTTGCGGGTATAGATGGCGCAGCGGATCTTGCGGCTCATGCCCCTGCCCTCCCACCTAGCCCAAAGAAGCGCGGGCCCGACCAGTGGGCGCCGGTGATCTCGCGCGCGATGGCCGAAAGCGAGCGCCAGCTCCGGCCGCGCCAGGAAAAGCCCTGCGCGGTCACCTCGACGACCTGCGTCACCCCGTTCCATTCACGCAGCAGCCGCCCACCCGCTTGCAGCGCCGGGCTGCGGGCCGGCGCATCGACAGCCACCGCCCGCTCGAGCTTGGCCGTAAAGCCCTTGGGCAAGCCGCCCTCTGCGCGCACCTGCACCTCGAAAGCCAGCACCCGTTGCAGCCCCGCCCGGCTGAGGCTCTTGGGCGGTGGCTCCCCGAAGAGTTCCTGCCAGAGCGCCCGCAGCCCGGCCCGCTCCATTGTCTCGATCTCGGTAACGCTGGTCATTGCTCCCCCTCCCCAGCGCCCGCACCCGCGATGCGATAGGTCGAGGGGCCGCTCTCCTCCGTAATGTGCTCGACGGCGTGCCCCGCCTTGCGCAGGCGGCTGAGCGCCGCGCGCAGCGTATGACGCTGCCAGTCAGTAGCCTCGCGGAGAGCATCGAAACTGGCTCCCTCAGGGTGCCCTAGCATGTCGAGCAGCAGCGCCGTTTTGGTCTGACGCGGTGCTTTGGGGTTCGCCTTTGAGGTTGCCTGGTCGCGCCTCTTGGACGCGGTGGCGGTTGCGGGGGATTTAGGTTTAGCCTTGATCATCTCGGTCTCCCGGGTGACGAGGCCGGCCCCATGCCGGCCCTGCTACCGGGAGAAGCCCAGCGCAGCCGCCGGGCCTAACCACAGCAACGCTCGCCTCGCTGCGGAAGTCCAGTCGGAATTGGGGGTGCGGGTGGGCTGTGCAAGGACCCATCAGAGGAGCTTGAGTCGAGGTGACTTTTGTATAAGCCTACCCTTCCAGCATGACAAAACGAGATCCGTTCTGCTGCTTAAGAACTAGTCCAAACGCAACCGCCTCGCAGTGACGCTTGCCGCCCCATTGCTGTTTTCTCTACGCAACTTTTGGGATCTGCTTCAAGAGCGCGGCACTGAAGTCGCTAACAAAACCGTCCGTTTCTAGTGGAATGGCTATGGGCTACTGTTTAAATCTGAGATTTGGAAAGGGCGTATCGGGCAGACAACGGAGTAGCGTCACTGTCAATCTAGTGCCTATTTTGCATTAGTCTGACGTACCCAATTCGGCTTGATCAACTCAACCACACAGGGCAAATTCTGTTACTGGACTCTCTATTTAGCCGGGAGGAACTATCTAGAGGGAACTCGAAACTCGCATCAAAGATGCAAATCATAATTGAGATAAAGAATGAAAGTTAAAGAGCTTCAAGAATGCCTCGCGGCACTCGACCCTAACTCGGAAGTATTGTGCTATTGTGAGGATGGAAAATTTTTGGCAAAGGATCGGAAGTTTGTGGTGTTTGAGGTCTCGTCGGTCAGCCCGAGAAAAGCGAGCCGCATTCGCTTGGAAGATAGAACCCCCTACCTCAAGATTGGAGAGGGGCCAGAGGCAGAAAACCTTGTCTTATTGGACGTCACTTCGGACATTTAGGTCGCCTTCCGGCATTGTCAGAGCAAAATGTGTTGAAGCAGGTAAGGCGGTCATCTAGCGTCCGGCTATGACCAACCGCACCCCTTTCGTTATTTCAAGACGTCGCCCGAGATCATCCGCCTTGCGGTCATGATGTACATTCGCTTCCCACTCTCACTGCGGAACGTGGAGGATTTGCTCCACGAGCGCGGGAACGATATCAGCCATGAAATGGTGCGCTTTTGATGGCAGCGCTTCGGGCCAATGTTCGCCGCCTAGATCCGCAAGCGACGGATCCAATGCATGCGATCAGGCCCCTGGCGATGGCACCTGGACGAGGTCTTCGTGAAGATCAACGGCGAGACACACTACCTGTGGCGCGCCGTCGATCGCGAGGGCGAGGTCCTGGAATCCTTCGTGACGAAGAGACCGGTAAGAAGGCTGCTTTGAGATTCCTAAGGAAAGCAATGCATAAGCATGGGCGACCCGAGGTTATCGTGACCGATCGGCTGCGCTCGTACGGCGCTGCACTCAGGGACATTGGGACCGCAGCTCGACAAGAATGTGGCCGTTGGATTAACAATCGTGCTGAGAATTCACATCTACACTTCCGGCGACAGGAGCGAGCGAAGCTAAGGTTCCGCCGAATGCGAAGTTTGCAGCTATTCGCCGCCGTCCACGCCTCCGCCTACAACCTCTTCAATACAGAACGCAGCCTTTCCTCTCGAACCATCTTCAAGCTGAACCGCGCCGCCGCTCTCTCCGAATGGCGCGGCTTTCTCACTGTCTGACGCTCGCCATTGCTAAGGCTTACTGAGACTAATTCAAACTCGCCTGGCAGCACTCACCCGTCAGTAACCGCCAGTTGCCCGCCAAGGCACGGCGCTCGGCCAAGTCCATTCTAAAGCTGCCGGGGTTATCCAGAACCGCCGTGATTTCTGTATAAAGCGGTAGCGCCAGCCGTAGTGCAGATTCAGGGCGAATCCTTGTCATGGTCCAATCGAGTTTCTCTCTGGCACCAGCGTTTGTGTAACTGCCTCGACGAATCCAATCTACTACCAACCAATCGAATGTGCTTAGAAACGCCAGGGAATCGGCTGCCTGGAGGATGTCCTCTTCAGTATTGCCACCAAACTCATGACGTAAAACCAAGGCTCGCACCCGACGCTTGAAGACATCGTCAGGCTCAGGGTTTTGCGTTTGCAGCCACTCTTCGACGAACTCCGCTGAACGGATGGAATGCTTGATCAGGTAGTCGGGATCATCAAACCCGTTCTGAGGAGTGCCGGTTGGTCCGCCGGGAAAGAAACGCTCCGAATCATGAACTAACGCGGCGAACTTCAGAGCATCGGTCGCATTTGAGCCAGCCAGCTTTATCGCCCATTGCCTAGTCGCCAGCAAATGCTCTAGTTGATAAAATCCATCAAGCCATTCCATCGCCTTGAATTCCAAGGGCGTGAATGTCGGGTCGGCATATTTTCCAATCAAACTCGGGACGTGGTTGGAGAGCATTTTACTTCCTTTCGGACGGTGCTAACGCGCTTGCTTGGCGGTGCAAATTGCGCGCCAAACCTTCTCAGGGGTAATCGGCAATTCCGAAATCTCAATCTGATAGTCCCTCAAGGCATCACAAACCGCGTTGGCTATTGCCGCTGCGGGGGGAATAGTCCCAACCTCACCGACGCCCCGGACACCGAAGGTTGTAACATCCGATGGCACCTCCGTATGAAGCAATTGGATTGGTGGAACATCAACAGACATCGGGGCAAAATAATCCATCATCGAGCCGTTGATCAGCTGCCCGGTTTCAGCGTCATAGCGCAGTTCCTCATTCATCGCCGCGCCTATCCCCTGCACAAGCGCGCCGCGAACCTGCCCCTCAACTAGCATTGGGTTAACTTCGATGCCGCAATCATGTGCCATCACGAAGCGCTCCACCTTGTATTCCCCGGTCTGCGGATCAACAGCGACAACTGCCGCAGCTGTGCCGAATGAAAAGGATGCCTCGCGCGGCTCGAAATGAGCCGTCGCCTCAAGCCCAGGCTCGATACCATTCGGGATTCCCTGGCCAGTAATTGCTCGTTTAAAGACATCCGCCAAAGGCACTGAGAGAGTAGGATTATTCTTCACGCAAACCGCCATTTGCCGAATCGTCAAATTGGCAGGTGATTGCTCCAAAGCCATGCCGCCAATGAGAAGTATCTTTTGCCGCATCACTTCGGCCGCTTGCTTTATTGCCCCGGAGGCTGCGATCAAGGTCCGTGAGGCAAAAGCACCGGTATTGAGCGGCGAAGAAGCGGTATCCCCCGCGTGGACCCGCACGGCATCGTAATCGATCCCCAATACCTGCGCACAAATCTGAGCAAAGGCTGTTTCACTGCCTTGCCCAAAAGTCGACACACCACTGTAGAGATCGACCCCTCCCGACCGGTTTGCCCGCAAAGTAACACTTTCATGCGCGCCGAATTGTGACCCTCGATTCGCTAGAAAGCGCGCTGACGCATAGCCGGTTCGTTCAACAAAAGACGAAAGGCCAATCCCTTTTATTCGCCCGTCGCCGCGCACCACGCGCGGGGCCGCAAAGTGAGCTTCGTAGTCCACTGCCGCGGCCGCCATTTCAAGCGTTCGGGGGTAGTCTCCTATGTCATAGACCGCGCCACTCGCAGTTCGCCATGGCAGGTCTCCCGGTTGCAGCATGTTTAATCGACGGAGAGCCAGAGGGCTTTTGCCAAGCTTGCCAGCCATTCGGTCGAGCAAAACCTCCAGAGCAAAATTCACTTCTGGTTGGCCGTATCCACGATAAGCGCCAATCGGCGTTTTGTTGCTTAGAACTACCATCCGTGTTGCGCGTGCATCTGATACTTTATAGGGGCCCGCGAAAGTTACCGACGAAAGTTGCGCTGATCCGAAAGGTGAGTTCCAGCCCCCGATATCGGTGACGTAATCGTCGATGATCGCCTTGATCCGGCCGTCTCGGTCAGCAGCAATTGCCATGTTGTGGATTGATTCTCGCCCGTGAGTGGAGGCACGAAAATACTCCATCCGATCTTCGATCCATTTGACGGGGCGACCAAGCGAAATAGCGTGCAGCGATGCTAAAATATCTTCTGGGAAAGCCCCAAGTTTCATGCCGTAGGCACCACCCACGTCGGATGCAACAACACGAATGCCGCTTTCTTCTAGGCGGAGGGATTCTGCAAGTTGCTTGCGCACCAAGTGCGGCACCTGTGTCGAGAGGCGAACGTCGAGCATACGTGCTCCAGCGCGCCAATAGACAGCAACGCCACGGGTTTCCAACGACAGGGGCGCAACACGGCTGTTATAAAACCGGCCACGCGCAACAACCTCAGCTGTGCCGCACTTCTGATCCGGCTCACCGATCTGATCTGTGTTTTCCGCCATCAGGTTGTTCGCGAGTAATTCCGGATGCAGTACAGGCGCGTCGTTGTCGAGGCACTTGGCCGTGTCGGTCACATGAGGAAGCGGCTCATAGTCGATCTCGAGCAAATCTAACGCATCCTCGGCAATTGCCCTCGTCTCGGCGGCAATCGATACAACAGCCTGGCCTTCATGCAATGCGACATCGCGCGCCAGAGCAAAGTATGGCAGTGCCGGTGCGCCCGGCACGGGCCGTAACACGGTAAGCGGATTACTACGCTCAGCGACTTCTTTGCCGGTAAAAATCTCCAGTACACCAGGCACCTGCCAGGCTGCCGCAGTATTTATCCGGAGAATTCTTGCATGCGGAAAGGGGCACCGGGCGATTGCCATTTCAATCTGATGGGCAAACTGCGCATCGTCTACGAACAGCCCACCTCCCTGAAGCAGCCTGTCGTCTTCCTTTCTCGGTAGCGATTGCCCGATGATCCTGTTCGTCGAAGCTTTGGAGGTCGAGCGTTGGTCCTTTGTATTGGGAGCTTGCGGCTTTGTTTCGGCGTTCATGCCTCAGCTTCCTTTTGATTGGCGCCCGCATCCAAGGCAGCAGTAAGGTATTCCTCAATGGCGTTTACTATGCCCTCGTACCCAGTACAGCGGCACAGTACACCGGCGATTTCTTCTCTAATCTCCTCTTTGGAAAGAACGCGGCCGTGGCTCTCCAGCGATTTGGCCACGCACAGGAAAGCCGGCGTGCAAAACCCACATTGCAGCGCGTGGTGGCGCTTGAACGATTCTTGCAGCAAACTCAATCGGTTGCCTTCGGATAGCGCCTCAACAGTGCAAACGTTCCTGCCATCCAACTGCACTGCAAGCATCAGGCACGACTTTACGACCTGACCGTCGACAGTAATCGTACACATACCGCAAACACCTTGCTCGCATCCGATATGGGTGCCGGTAAGGCCAAGTTTTTGCCGCAGAAAATCCGCAGCATGCATTCGCACAGGGGCTGATTCGGCAATAAGTTCGCCATTTACAGTGAAGGATACTTCGGTTTGATTTGTTCTCGAGATCATGAATGTCCCTTATGCCTCCCGCGGATTGTCATCGCCATTTTAATGCGTCCCGAAACAGCTTTAGGCTGGCAGGTGCCGCATTTCCTCTACCGCAATGTCGCCATCAATAACGATCGGTTCGTCGTCGAGGTAGAGAGAGCAATGCCGCATCGGAATATCCAGATGGCAGGCTGTATCGTTTGGCCCTCCAAGTTCGTTATTAGGGCCCGTAGAGAACATCACATTGCCGTAGAAGCTACGCAGTTCCATCCCCATGCCGCCGGGGAAATTTGTTAGCCCATGCCACTGCGCGCGATGATCAAGTCCCCATCCGACATGGCTCATCCCATAGCCCCGAGGGTCCTTGAAACTTTCCATATAGGATTTGACAAGATCTGCATCGAGGCCGCCCCGGATATCGGTTATGAGCCCTTTCTCAATCGTGTAAGTGATTGGATCGCGTGCATACGCGTTAAACGGCAACAGTACATCGCCCGGCGCCACGACGATCTGGCCGTCCACACCATCATCCGACGCGCCAGTGAAGACGAAAGCGGCAGGCCAGTGATCCCAGCGACCCGGTTCATCGGTGCAACCATATTCGCTGATCGTTGGGTAAACGCCTAACTGATAGGTCACGTCGGTGCCGTGCGGGCTAGTGATCCGCATCACCTTTGCCTTCGACAATATCTCTGCACCTATTTCAACCCGCTCGCGAAGCTCTTTGGTAGGCAGAAGACGGGCCAGCAACGATGCCGGCTCAACTGCCGTCAACACACGGGTTCCCGCCGCCTGGATTGCCATCTGCTCCTTTGAAAACAGGAGAAACATAAGGTCAATCAACATATCTGCCTGCTTGAGCGCTTCTACGGCTTCGGGATTACTGGAAAGACCGTTTACACCGACTTCCCAGTTGCCAGACCCAGCGACCGGCATCGGCAGGCGCATGTTATACATCTTCGCGCCAAGCCGTTGGCCCGCCGCCATAAACGCATCCGCATAGTCCAGGCGCTCGCTGCCCTGGGACAGCACGACTACCTTTTCGCCCTCATGAACTCCGCTCATGGTCAACTGATGAAGGCATATCTCAGTCAGTGACATCAGATCCATAACTTGCTCCCTACCACTTGGCCAGATATTACGACTTTGCGTCCGCCAAGATTGGTTCGAGTGTTTGAAAGAAGCCCGCCTCATTGTCCCAGGGGATCATGTGGCCGGCCTCTCGCACGCAATAGAGACGAATTGTTGGATTGGCTCGCGCCAAATCGGCAGCCCCCTCGCGGGTAACTACCGGACTGTTGCCGCCGTAAATCAACACGGCAGGTTGTGTGATTCTTTCCCAGTACGGGAAAAAATTTTCCGTCTCAAAGCCCGCGTGGGATTCACGAACCGCCGTTTCATCACATTGCGGCAGCACCTCGATACGAAGCTGCAGTTCGCGCTCCGGCCATTTCGGATAGAAACGGCGGACCTCATCGAGCGTAGTGCCAGCTTTCGCCTCTTTCAGTTGTGTCATGAAGCTTTCGAGACTGGTCGGATACCCGCCTCGTCCGGGACCACAAACGGGGGGATCCACGAGAACGAGCAAACCGTGATCTTCCATTGCATAGGTCGTCGCATAGGCTGCTGCGATCCGCGCGCCCATCGAATGGCCTATAATCACCGGTTTGTGCAATCCGAGCGCTCTGATTAGCCCATGAACATCTGCAGCGTAATCCGACAAGCGATAACCCCCTGGGGGTGCTATTTCGGTTTGCCCTCGACCGCGGATGTCAGGCACATATACCGTGAACCCGAGCGCCGCAATTCTGATGGCAAGGAAATCAGCTGTCGCCGCAGGGCTGGTTATACCCGGCAGCATGAAGACCGCGGGCGCTCCAGCATTACCATAGGTTAGCAAATGGTGCCTTAAGCCATTGGCTTCGACATACTGCGACTTCCCGGCGATCTGAACTTTCATGCCGATACCTTTGCCTTGCTAATGACTCCGGTTGACTGGGTGCCAAGCGCTGCCCCTGCGTTGGGCACGATCGGGTCCAACCCCAAGGCCAATAGGATTTCACGGGTCGTACAGGTCGCGGCTGTAATAACCGGCAGGCCGATTTTGTCCTGGACCATCTGTACGGCGGGCAAGGATGGCATCTGTACACAGGCGGAGAGGATCAAGCCATCCACGCCGGAAAGATCAAGCTTTGCCACGTGCTCGGGCAAATTCAGTGGATCAAGTCGACCAACCGCCAAATTGTTTGATATTGAGAGGCTTACACTATTGGTGACCGTTACGCCCGCCGCCTCAATGTAGGCGATTACCATCTTGGTGAGCTCCGGCATATAAGGGGCCACCAAAGCGACCTTCCGGAGCCCAAGCGCATCAAGCGTGCGCACCAACGCACCGGCGCTGGACACGATCGGGACACCCTTTCCCCGATCTCCGAGGACGACCTCGCCAAGTTTTGCCTCAATCCTCTTGTGAGCACCTGCTCCGCGCGACATCAAGGCAACAAGACAAGCGTAAGCAATCACATCCACGTCGGCGTCACCCAGTTCCGCCGCGCATCGATCGCCGTCATCGACCATGCGTGACAAGGATTGGACATCTACCGTGTGGAGCCGCGCGCGGCTGGAGTGGAAAGTAAAACCCGGAAAATCCCACGAAGCACTCTGGCGCAAGAGTGCTGGAATTTCCGTTTCCATTGTCGTGTTCGAACTCGGTACTATCAGGCCAACTCGTTTCATTTGGGATACCCTCCCTTGGGTGTTTACTATCCAATGTCCGGCCTTGCACCGGCACCTCAATTTTCTTTCCGAACTCACAAGAGAACAGAAATGATCACCAAGCTGAGCGCGACGTTTGCGGCTGCCAGTGCTGCAGCGACTTTGCTCCAACCGTTGGAGACGACTGGTCCGTAAGACGGTGCCGCGACCGTAGAAGCCACTCGTGCTCCAGTTCCAATCTTGCGCGGTGCTGCCGCGGTAGGTTGGTAGTTCTCGCCACCACCCATAAGGCGCTGTTGGAGGTTGTGGGCGAACTCTCCAGCAAGCTTCTCGGCCTGTTTGGCAATGACCTTTTGCCCGATACTGCCTAGAATTCCCGCCAATGCGGCTTCACAGTCAACACTGATACGCGTGTCTGCACCCTCCGGATGGAGACGAACGATACTTTCGGAGCGAAAGTTCCCTACCGCGCCGCGAACTGCCCTGCCCGTCGCCGTGAATCCAATGCTGCAGCCCTCGATTTTTTCGATAATGCGAACCTTTGATTCGAAGGTCGCCGAGATAGGTCCAACGCGCTGCGTCACGAGCACTTTGAAGGTGTCCTGATCAATCACTTCAATCTGTTCGACACCTGGCATGCATTGGGCAACTTGGTCAGGCCGCTCAAAAAAAGCCCAAAGCGTTTCCGCATTCTCTGCAACGACAAATTCCTGAACGAATTTCATTTTGAAGGGCTCACTTTACGGCTGTCTCATCGCGGAGATCGCGCATCGCACGCGCGACGTAAATTTCGGTCAAATGCCTTCGGTAAGCTTCCGAAGCACGGATATCTGTCGCGGGATTGATGAATTCAGAGGCAACTCGAGCGGCTTCGGCGATCACGGTATCAGATAGGTCGGACCCCTCGGCAGTGCTCATAGCTTCACGCGCGAGAACGGGTGTTTCATCAACGCCGCCAAGGCCGATACGCACGCCCTGCCATGCGCCGTTGGAACCGCGGTCGGCGACAACGGCAACGGAAACGATGGCAAAATCGTTATGCCGGCGATTCACCTCATAAAACGCGAAGTGCTCGGGGTGGCGCGGATAGCGGACTTTTAACAGAACTTCATCAGGTTCTGCCGCCGTCGCATAGGAGCCTACGAAAAAGTCCTCCAGCGCCATAGTTCGCGTGCCGGTCACCGAATACAGCGTCACCTCGGCACCGAGAGTAAGCGCTGCCAGTGGCATCTCACCGGTCGGATCCGCCTGCATGAGGCTGCCGCCGAGCGTGCCGCGATTGCGCACCTGCCGGTCGCCAACGAAATGGATCATTCGCACCAACAATGGCAACCGCTCCGCGACGAGCGAGTGAGTCTCGATCGTCCGATACCGCACCATCGCACCAAGGATCGTGTCGTCACCCCTTGGCTCTATCCCATCCAGTTCCGCCAACCGTTCAATGTCAATCAGCGCGGAAGGCCTCCAGAGGCGCAGGTTCATCATCGGAATGATGCTTTGGCCTCCAGCCAAGATTCGAGCATTACCTGCATAGTCATCTAACAAGCCGACGGTCTCATCGATGGAATCAGGACGATGATATATGAAGTCGGCAGCTTTCATGACCAGGCCTTCCCACCCGACATCCGCATGAGAACATGATTGATCGGCGAGGCAACTTTCATGGTCGGCTTCGCGGCTTTGTTGCTCCAGACAGTCTCCGGACGAACCTGTAAGACCGCGATCTGACCGTCCTGGTCGATCGCCCACTCGATGTCCTGCGGCGCCCCCCGATCCTTCTCGATTTGCTTTGCCAGCGTAGCAAGTCCAACGGACTCTGCATCACTTAGGCAGGGCACCGCCTGACGGGCTTGCTCAATTGGGAAAAGACCGACCACACCACTTTCCGAATCAAACCTGTACTCTTCCGGTTGGATGGAAATAGACTTCTTTAACAACGTGAGTTGCACTTTATCTGCAATGAATTGCGAAGGCGTTATGTCGCCTTTGACCACGCCCTCTCCCAAACCCCAGCAGGCCTCAATCGCGACTTTGGAGCGATCGCCAGTAATTGGATCAAGTGTGAACATCACGCCGGCTGCCCGGGCTTGCACCATCTGTTGCACACCAACACAGATAGCAAAATCACCTTGGTCCATGATCGTTTTTCCATCGTGCTGGTATGACAAAACGGCGTCACTAAACATCCCGGCCCAGCACCGACGCATATGCCCAATCACAGATTCAATGCCTGATATCCAAAGATATGTTTCGTACTGGCCGGCGAAGCTAGCGCCCGCTAGATCTTCAGACTCACCACTGGATCGCACCGCAACAGGAACATCCTTGATCCCTGTCCGCTCGGATAACCGTGCATAAGATTCTTGGACCACCTTCTCCAATCTCTCCGGGAGTGGAGTCCTGATGATCTGCTCAATCAAACCTGCAGTTTCGGCGCTGATTTTCTCAGGCGGCAAACCTGCACAAACCTTTTGCACCTTCCGGGCCTCCGCTGTTAGTCCGGCAGCCTCCATGAAGTCGCGGTACGCATGCGTGGTGATTCCAAATCCTAGTGGCACCGCCAAGCCATCCGCTGTCGACTTAGCCAAGCTGGAGAACTTCCCGCCAAGAATCGGATTCTCTATTGACGCTGGGTCATCCAGCCACAGCACATAAGGACGCGCACTCATCCAGCCTGTTCCTCCAGAATTCGCACCAAGCCAATGTTGCCGTCGACCTCGATCATATCGCCGGTTTTGATTCGAGCGGTGGCAAAACCTGTGCCGACAACGGCTGGCAATCCGTATTCGCGTGACACGATCGCGGTATGCGCCATCATGCCACCGACATCCGAGACAGCTGCGCGGATGCGCGGAAAGATTGGTGCCCAGCTTGGAGCCGTAACGCGGCAAACCAAAATTTCGCCGTCAACGATATTGTACAGGTGTGACGGATCGGTGATCACTCGCGCTTTGCCGGATACCTTACCGGCAGAGGCTGCAACGCCACGCAGCTCGGAAGCGCTGTTCGGATCTACGCCAAGCCATTCCTCAATGGTTTCCTGCGTGATACCCCACAGCATAATCGTGAGCGGCTCGGTAATTGTTTCGGGCGGCGTACCCAACGCTGGCGGCGGCGTCCATTTTGCCAGGTTGTCACGAATTTGGCGTCTCTCGGCGATTATTGGTTTCCAGTAAAACTCGCCCCTCGGCTGTGTTCCGACAGCCCAACCGATCATTAAATCGTAAAGCGCATCGTAAATTTCATGGCGATGAAGGTAGAAAATGTCTTCCTTCGAATCGAAGAACTTGTGGGCGACAAAAACATTCCCCAACTCGCGCACCTTCGACCAGAAAATGGAATGATGCAGGTGCTCGACATAAAAATTGTGATCCTCTACGAACGGGAACACCTTGCGAGCCAGCTCAAGCAAGCTATCAAAAGCCTCGCGATCTTCATCTGTAGGTAGGTGCCCGCGATACTCTTCTGTGACCCGCGCTCGTTTCTCCAGTATCTGGTCCAGTGGGCGCCGCACATCTTCACCACTGCGGATTGCGTTGATATAGCCGCGCATTGCGGTGAAGGGCAGCCTGAGATCGGTCATCCAAACCGGATCGGCGTGACAATAGCCTGAACCCGTCGAGAACCAGAACCACGGATCTTTTGCCTCCTCCAGGGAAGCCAACCACTGCTTACCGGCGTTACTGTTCGCCAAATCGGCAATAACTTCGTCAGGTTGACGGTTCGGAAGGATGGTATCGCCTACTCCCAAGTCGACAGCGAGCTGCGCGAGTTTGCGTAGCTCGTCATCCGGCCTAAATAACAGGATATCGATGCCAGAAACCATGTCGGTTATGGTCTGGTCGGCGATACCCGGAAATACGCTCTGGCAGAACTCCCGATAGGTTAGATAGGCACCATAACCGAGGTTCAGCATCTCGAAATGATACGAGCCCATTTCGAGCATATTCTCGATTAAGCGACTGTAGTCGCGGAGCATTTCAAGCGACGAATAAGTACCTTTGTGGGAGGTAACGCTTTCCTCGGGTTCGTATTCCGGGAGTGGCTTGAACTCCATCTCTCGCAGGCGATCGATACAGTCCATCGCCTTGACCTTCCAATTCTCGAAAATTTCGTCCCAGTTCTCGAAATAATGGCCGGCACGCTTGGTAAAATACTCTTGCCGTTCGGCGATCTTCGCTGGGTCAGTGACCGCGTTCGGGCTGACATAGAGATAACCGTTGATGATTCGGTGATCGATACCCAAAGCAGGAGGAAGTGCCCATACCCGGCTGGACATTTGACTGACCGCCACCCACCAATTCTCGGTCATGATTGTATCAAATGGATACAACGGGTCGGGATTATGCATTCCATCGAAGAACCAGAACTTAGACTCCTCAAACTCCCGACGATCTTCGCTTATCAGGGCATAATACCGGTAGAGGCTCTCCCACCCCTCGGCCCCACTTGGCGTCTCGACCTCGAATGGGCTTTTGAAGGAATTCACTGGTTTAGGCATTCTGCACTCCCCTTTTGCTTCTTGCTCGCACTATTTGCCCATCATCGGGTGCTTGTTCTTTGGTTGCCGCACGACCGAAGGTAATTCATTGCCTCCGATACTTGCACCACATCAGCGTATTTTTGCTGTATATCGAATAGGTTGGCATCGTGTGGCGGCTTCGAGCGATCCGCAACGCAACCTTCGGGTACCAGTACGTTGAACCCGTATTGCACGGCATCGACCACGCTGGCGCGCACACATCCGCTCGTTGTCGCGCCGGTAACGATTACCGTGTCCACCCCCGCACCGTTTAGCATTGCGGCGAGATTGGTTCCGTGGAAGGCCGATGCCCCGTGCTTGATGATTATCGGTTCGGTCGCGCGTGGCTCCAGCCGCTGGTCAATTTCTACCAATCGCGACCCAGCAACTAGAGACGCCATGCCAGTTGCCTTGCGAAGCCAGGGGAGCATTTCAAGCTCTCCAGGCGTGTAGGAAATCGTTGTGAAAACTATAGGGAACCGCATCGCCCTTCCGATATTGATCAGCTCCTTCGTCGCCTCGATTTCAGCGCTCATATCCGCAGCTGTCGGGTAAATCGGATCGGTGAATCCGTATGAGAAATCGACGACGAGGATTGCAGGGAAGCAACCTCGTTGGCCAGCGACTCCAAAGCCAGCCGTTCGATAGATATCTTCTTGCCTCGCACTAGACATAGAATGACGGACCTTCCGCTCCCTGCCGTCGCCCCGAACCTCGTGGCGTTCCGGGCGATATCTCTAATCTCATCTGGTATTTAGGTATACCAGATGAGATTAGAGATACAAGTGTTATCTGTGAGCATTCCGGCTTAATGTCTGTATCCCTGAGCGAAGCGCAGCACCTTCCCCCGAATGACTTCCTATGCCGACGGAACATCTTGCCGGGCCGCAATACTCATGGTACTGAAGCTATATAATCGTGTTCTTTCGAACAACTTTCAGATGTGTTAGCACGCCCCAATAAGAAGCCGGAGTGAGCAGCATAAGCCAGCGATATTGGAACAATGATCAGGTACTTTGAGGATAGAGTTAATCCTATCACCGTAAGAACCAGTGAGGGTATTGCGAACCTCATCCGCCGAGAAATTCTCACGGGAAAGTTTAAGCCGGACCAGCCATTGATGGAGCGCAGTATAGCGCAAGAGCTAGGCGTCAGCCGGACCCCTGTGCGCGAAGCGCTATTCACATTGCAGGGTGAGGGACTGGTCGAACTGGTCCCGCGACGTTATGCCCGGGTCCGACGTATAACAAGGCAGGATATCGCCCAGATATATTCAATGCGGCTGGTACTGGAGACTCATGCCGCCCGAAGCGCGGCTCTTTATGCCGACCGGGATGCCATTCTCAACATCGAGGTCGCATTGTTACGTCAGGAAAGCCTGGACACTTCCTGCAGCGCGTTGGAACAGGCCAACGCCGATCTGGCATTTCATGCGGCTGTCACAGCGGCGGCGGGAAGCCAGGTTCAATTGACGATCATTAATCACGTGCTCGCTATGACCGCTACGCTTCGATCGCGCATTAAATACGAGGGTAAGCGAGCCAAAATGGCTGTCAAACAGCATCGCGAGGTTCTCAAGGCTATCAAAGCGAGCGATGCCGACAAAGCTGGCGAATTGATGAAAGCACATATCGAATGGTCCACCGCGAACGCCCGTGAAATGGGCCTTCTGACCGACCCGGATTCAAAACCGACTACCTCCAGGTAAGCACGGATTCCCTTCAAGCCGGAATAGCAGAGCAATTCCTGAGCAGAAGCGGCGCACCAAATCGATCAAGCAGATTTGCGACCGGTATAGTGCTCACGGATCTGATCGATTGCGATCGCCAATACGAGCACCGCGCCCATTATAAAGGTCTGTAGATAGCTGTTAACTCGCAGCAGGTTCATTCCGTTCGACAACAAAGTGATAAAGAAAGCGCCCAGTACGACATTGCGCACGAGGCCCTTGCCACCTGTCAGCGCTACCCCGCCGATGATGCAGCCTGCTATTGCTTTGAGCACGAGATCTGCCCCACCCAGGTTGGCTTCGCCACTTTCCGTCCGTGCGGTCATCAGGACTGCGGCGAACCCAACGATGAGGCCGGACACAACATAGGCGAGCAATGTATAGCGACGGGTTGGAATACCGGACAGCCTCGCCGCCTGCAGGTTGCTTCCGATGGAATAGAGATATCGGCCTGCGCGTGTCCAACTCAGCAGGACCCAAACCAACAGCATGATGACAATCGTATAGAGGATCGCCACAGGCACACCGAAAAGGTCCGCATAGGAGAACAAATCGCCAAATGCAGTTGGCAGCCCCGCGATGCTGTAGCCGCCGGAAACGAAGAGCGCTAACCCGAGCGCCATTGATAGGCTACCCAGAGTCATGACGAAAGGTGTCACCTTGAAGTAGGCAACACCGACTCCGTTCACTAGACCAACCAATCCGCCAGTTCCAACGCCGACCACCAACCCTACGCTAACGGCAAGCCCTTCCGCCTCCGGATAGGCCGCAGTCATAGCCTTGATCGCCGTTGCGCAAACGACTGAGGCCAATGAAACCGCGGAGCCAACCGATAGATCGATACCCCCTGTCAGCAGAACTATGAGCTGCGCAAGACAGACCAGGATCAGGTAGCTCGACTGGCGCGATAGATTGAAAAGATTGTCGCCTGACACAAACCGCGGCTCCATCACCCCGAAGAAGACGATGAAGAACAGCACAATAAACGGTATGACACCGATCACCTCAAAAATGCTGCTGACGTTTGCTCTACTGTGCATATCTGGCACCCTGTTCCATCCCGTATGGTTAATTGCCGAAGAAGTTTTGCAACGCTTCGTCCTCAGTTTTTCGCGCACCGCTGAGTTCGCCGGCGAGATGCCCCTGCCGAACGACATAGACGCGGTTCGACATACTCAAGACTTCCGGTAGATCCGAACTGATCATCAGGATCGCCATGCCTTCTTTCACAAGCGCGGCAAGCAGCGCATAAACCTCCGTCTTGGCGCTCACATCGATTCCGATTGTGGGCTCATCAAGGATCAGAAGCCGGAGCGGCGAAGCGATTGCACGACCAAGCATGACTTTCTGTTTGTTGCCACCGGAGTAGTCTGAAACAGCGCCTTCCACGCGCAACGGCCGGATGCCGATCCGCGTCCCCATATCCTGCGCAAATCTCTTTTCTTCACCCAGACGCAAAAAACCCCGCCGCGTAAATGCCTCCGTGTTCAAGGCGGAAAGCGAAAGGTTTTCCCGTGTTGACCGGCTCAACATCAAACCGTCTCGCATTCGGTCGCTTGGTACGAAGTTCATCCCGCTGGCAATCATTTCTCTCGGCTGCGGGGCTTTCACGTGTTTTCCAGCAAAGTGAATGGTTCCCGATGCGAGTGGCTCCAGGCCGAAACATGCCCGGCCGATCTCTGACTTGCCGCAACCCACGAGCCCCGCCAGCCCGACAATCTCCCCTGCGCGAACCATTAGCGAAATATTCGCTACATGCCCGTCGCGGGTAGCCAGTTGATCGATCGCCAGAACCGTATCACCAGGTGTAAAATCGAGATTCGGATAGAAGCTCCCGAAGCTCCGCCCAGTCATTGATTCCACAAGTTCAGTTTTGGTCGCAATACGAGCATCAAGTGTTTCGATGAACTGCCCATCTCGCATTACCGTCACGCGATCGCCAATTTTCTGGATCTCTTCAATCCGGTGTGTGATGTAGACGATCCCGACACCCTCACCTCTAAGACGATTGATCAGGGCAAAAAGTATATCTGTCTCTGTTTTGGTTAATGATGCCGTGGGCTCGTCGAGTATCAATACGCGCGGCTTGGTCATTGTTGCTTTAGCGATCTCCACCATCTGGCACTCTGCGCGCGACAAGTCCGAAATAATCGCCTTGGTGTCGAGAGCGAAGCCCAGGCTCTCGATAATTTCTCGCGCCTGACGCCGCATCAGAGATTTCTTGAGTGTTCCGTATCGTGTCAGTTCCGAGCCGAGAAAAAGATTGTCTTCGACAGTTAAATCCGGCGCGAGGCTGAACTCCTGAAAGACTGATGCAATTCCCTTATCGTGAGCATCCCTTACTGAGTGCATCGTCACCGGCAATCCATCGAGCAGAATTTCTCCTCTAGTCGGTTGGTTTGCCCCACAAAGGATATTCACAAGAGTGGTTTTCCCAGCCCCATTCTCTCCAAATAAAACATGAACTTCGCCAGCACGTAGACTGAAGTTCATCGAGTCTAGAGCCATGAACCCTGAGTAAGATTTTGAAAGATTCCGGGCTTCCAGCAAAGGGGGGCTCGAACCGTTCGCATCGGCGAACGCGTCCGGTTCAGTTTTTTGTTTGCTCAACATGAAGCGCCCGCCGCCTTGCCATGATTGTGAGGTGCACTGGTTCGATCTGTCGCATCTGGCCCAAAGGAACTGGGGGCGTCGCCCAATTTGCCACGCCCCCTATTCCTCCGACAATCAGTCGACGCGGAAGTATGGATCCCAGCCAACTGGTGCCAGTGAAAGCGAGCGGTCGTAGGTATCCACGTTACTCGCATCGATCATGGCAAAGCCGGTGTCGACGTCGGCATCAACTTCCTTGCCCTCAAGGATGCGAACCAGCTGATCAATCGCAATCCGTGCCTGCGCGGCTGTATAGTCGGTGACCACGCCTAGCACTGTCCCCTCACGCAATGCTGCCTCGGTTTCCGGCGTCATATAGGATGCTATGAGTTGGATGTCTTGACGCCCTTTCTCCTTCAGCACCTGAACACCTCCCTCAATCGCTGGCGCAATGCCGCCGATATACTTGATGTCCGGGTAGGTCAGCAGCGCGTCTTCTATCAGCGGGATCTGGCTGGCTTTACCTGGCTCACCCCAGATCACCTTGACGACCTCTATCGCATTGTTGCCCTCGACGGTCTTAACGAAACCTTCGGCGGAATCAACGGACCAATTCGGCCCCTCCGGACCTGCCATCCAAAGCACTTTCACAGGTTCCGAGCCCACTGGATGGAGTTTGTTCAGGTATTCGCCGGCAATCCTGCCTGAATCGAACCAATTGCCAAGTGCGCGTGCGGCCACGTCATCGGAATCAACCTCACCACCGGTGATTGCAAGCGGCACACCCTTCTTGGCGCCTACTGAAATGGTGCGGTTTAAGCCAGTCGCGGATATCGCGACAATCATTATCGCATCCGCTCCTCGCGTGATGCAGTCCTCCATCTGAGATATCTGCGTCGGAAGTTCCGTATATCCACCGGCGGCATAGACCGACATGGATAGCCCCTTATCCTCGGCTTCCGTCACCGAACCATACGTCATCGCGATGTAATAAGGGTCCTTAGTGTGTGGAAAGAGAACGCAGATGTCCCACTTCTTCGTTACCTCGGAAGCAGGAAGCGGCTTGTACTCTTTGTTTATCCATTCTGCGCCCGGATCAAATGCTGGATTGCGAGCCCGGATCTGCATCGACCAATCGTCCCCCGCATATGCTGGCAAGCCGATGGAAAGCAACGCTGTCACGGCTAAGGCTCTTTGAAACATCCTCAATTTCGTCCCTCCCTATTCATTAATGGCCCAAACTTCGGTGATTCTCATCTTGGTATTTTGGTATACCAAATTACCTGAAGATACTGCCTTGCTGTTACGCTGCGCGCAATAGCTTATTTTAGGGCAGTGTCAGAAGAACTTGGGTTGAGAGGACTCGTGCCGTTCCCTACCCTGCGCACATGACCAAACGCAGCCCCTTTCGCTATTTCAAGACGTCGCCCGAGATCATCCGCCTGGCGGTCATGATGTATGTTCGCTTCCCGCTTTCATTACGGAATGTAGAGGATCTTCTCCACGAACGTGGCATCGATATCAGCCACGAGACAGTGCGTTTCTGGTGGCAGCGCTTCGGCCCAATGTTCGCCTCTGAGATCCGTAAGCGACGGATCCAAAGCATGCGGTCAAGCCTCTGGCGGTGGCATCTGGACGAGGTCTTCGTGAAGATCAATGGCGGGTATTGTCAGAAGAAACTGCTCTGATAGACTGAACATAGCTCGGCATTGTCAGAGCAAATCGCCTTGAGCAAGGTCGGGCGATCTCGTAGCGTCCGGCCATGACCAAACGCAGCCCATTCCGCTATTTCAAGACGTCGCCCGAAATCATCCGCCTGGCGGTCATGATGTATATTCGATTCCCACTCTCACTACGGAACGTGGAGGATCTTCTTCACGAGCGCGGGATCAATATCAGCCACGAGACAGTGCGTTTCTGGTGGCAGCGCTTCGGACCGATGTTCGCTGCCGAGATCCGCAAACGACGGATCCAAAGCATGCGGTCAAGCCTCTGGCGATGGCATCTGGATGAGGTGTTCGTGAAGATCAACGGGGAAACGCACTATCTGTGGCGCGCCGTCGATCACGAGGGCGAGGTTCTGGAATCCTTCGTGACGAAGAAACGAGACAAGAAAGCTGCGTTGAAATTCCTAAGGAAAGCAATGCGCAAGCACGGACGACCCGAGGTTATCGTAACCGATCGGCTTCGGTCCTATGGGGCCGCGATGAAAGAGATCGGCAATATCGATCGTCAGCATATAGGCCGTTGGATGAACAATCGTGCTGAGAGTTCACATCTGCCCTTCCGACGACGGGAACGGGCCATGCTTCGCTTCCGACGTATGCGAAATCTTCAGAAATTTACTGCCGTCCATGCCGCCCTCTACAACCTCTTCAACTCAGAACGCAGCCTTTCCTCTCGAACTATATTCAAGTTAAACCGCGCCGCCGCTCTCACCGAATGGCGCGGTCTTTTTGCTGCCTGACGCTCGCCATTGCTGAGGCTTACTGAGACTAGTTCGAATTAGTCTGACAGCTCCATTCACCGCCATCCATGCCTCCGTCTACAACCACTTCAACACAGAACGCAGCCTTTCCTCTCGTACCATATTCAAGCTGAACCGCGCCGCCGCTCTCTCCGAGTGGCGCGGCCTTCTCGCTGCCTGAAGCTCAGCATGTTTGGGGCATACTGAGACTAGTTCGATTTTGTCTGACAGCTCCCTCTCAACCCAAGTTCTTCTGACAAGGCCCAGGCAACTGCTCCCGCGTCAGAGCCTTGCCTGCTGTTCTTCCTCGAGGATCTGCTTAGCTATACGGAAGCATTCAACACCCGCAGGGATGCCGCAGTAGACGGCGATCTGGATCAGTACGGCCTGCAGTTCTTTCTCGCTCAGGCCGTTCCGTCGAGCGCCGCGAAAATGCAGTGCAAACTCCTCCATGCGGCCCAATGCGGCAATCATGCCCAGATTGATCAGGCTTCGCTCCCGCCGCGAAAGCGTATCGTCACTCCAGGCCACGCCCCAACAATATTCGCTGACTAATTCCTGGAAGGGGCGTGTGAAGTCGGTCGCTCCATCCACCGCCTTTTCGACGTAGTCCTTTCCCAGAACCTCGGTCCTGACGCTCAATCCCGCCTCGTAGCGCTTGCGGTCCATTTTTCATGCCTCCTCAATGCTTCGGCTGCCAAGTTGCTCCATGAGGGCAAAAACACGACCAACAATTTCCTCGGCCGCGGTGAGGGGCGATAGCGTGCCCATCCTGGTCAGGGTCCTGGCATTGGCGCCCTCCAGCATGCGCACAAGGTCTTGCCCCATAGGGCCTTCGTAGGCCTGGGACTGCGGGTCGCTGGCCCCATTGATGACTTCCACCGGAAAGGCCGGTTTCATTACATTTTTGGACAGATCCTGCCAGAAGACCTGAAAGATCGTCGTGCTGCATTGGAGAATGACCGAGTCGCAGCGCCTGCGCATTGCCCGAACCACGCATGGAAGTTCCGGCATTCCGGTCGCGCCCTCGTCCAGCGGCGGCCGCGCGAAGGGGTGCAGCAGCAGGGCCGAGGAAACACTGTGCTGATGAATTAGCCCGCGCCGAAGGCACAATAGGGCGCCTGCGGCATGTCCGACCAGATGTGCGGACCGCAAATCGACCTGCCTGTCGAGCAGGTCAAACTGGCGCAGGAAACTATCCAGCGTATAGGGACCAGGCGGCTTGGCACTCCGGCCGTGACCGAGCAGGTCAAAACGGACAACCCGGAAACGAGGGGCGAGAGAAGCGGCGACGCGGTCCCAAAGTGTCAGGTCATGGCCGAGACCATGCGCCAGCAAAACGGTCGGCCCCTGCCCCACCACCCGGTAATAGGTACCACCCTGCAGGCCGCTTTCTTCACCCTCAAGGAGAGTTGGCGCCGAGACGCTTTCCGCGATGGAACAACTCTCCAGCCGGGGCGCAGAACCTGCTTGCGGCATGTATCTTGCGGACATCTCAAACCTGCTCCAAACGGGCACCCGTCTGATCGACCCCGAGGTCCCGCATGTCCTGGTAGCGGTCACCGATCCGGTGGTGTGGGCGACCGCCCGTCGCGACCGCAACTGCGACCAGAATTTCGTCGGGCGCCGGCGCATCTGGAATGGAGACGGTTGCCGTCAGGAAATGAGCCCGCGACCCCTCCTGTTCCTTCATTTTGTGCTTCATGGGAATGCTGAGAGCAAAACCCGGACCCGCGCGCAGGTTTGTGAAGGGCAAGAAGGAACTGCCCTCGGCGCCATCGCGCAGGATGTTGCCGAAACGCAGGGTATGGATGAGTGCGGAAGCGTGCTCTACCTCGCCGTCGACACCAACGACCGCCGCCTTGCCGTAAGTCACGACCGCGTCCCGGCCTCCCGCGGCAGCAATTACTGGGGGAACGATCAGGTCGCCCAGTATTGGGGCCAGGGCGTGGATTTCCGGTCGGAGGTCATCGACGAACCCCTGCCCAGCCCAGGGATTGTGAACCACGGCTGCGCCCACGACCATACGCAGGGGCACGGAGGCTGCGCGTCCACCCTCGATGAAGGTATCCTCGATGCTTACGATGGATTTGCGCACGAGGCGCTTTGCATTCTCAGTCATTCTACTCTCGCTCTCTCGGCCGCATTCGACCGGTTCAGGAATCTCAACAAGTGATCGGCAATCAGATCGGGCGCCTCGACGAGCACGCTGTGCTTGAGCTCTGGCAACACCCTGAGCTCCGAGTTCCTGATCTGCTGATGCATGAAACGAGCCATCCGCGTGTTGGAGCCGATGTCGTTCTCTCCGGTCATGACCAGGGTGCGATGGGGAATCCGGTGCAAATCCGATGCTAATTCGCTCTCTCCGAACACCCTGTATGCTTCGATGTAGGACTCGAGATCGTTGGCCAGCATCTCCTGGATGCGCGCGTCGATCTTCTCCGGATGCTTGCGTGCGAAGGCCTCTGTGAACCAGCGTTCGCGCGCAGCTCCAGTGATCGCAGTAATTCCGCCCTCGCGCAGCATTGCCAGACGGCCGACAACCTTTTCCCGCTCCTCTGGCGTGCGACCTGCAACAGTAGACAGTAGAATGAGTCGGTCGAACCGGCCTGGCCAGTGCAAGGCGAGATGCTGGGCGATCAAGCCACCAAGTGAGAAGCCGACGAGGTCGGCTCCGTCAACTGACTCCCGGTCCAGGACGGATATCACGTCCTCTGCAAACCGCCCGAGCGCCCAGCGCTCTCTGATCGGGCTGGAGGAGCCATGCCCTCGCAAATCCATCCGCAGGACCCTGAATTTTGGGACTAATCGCTCTGCCACGGCGTCCCACGAAGCGAGATTGGCTCCCACACCATGCACGAGCACCATTGACGGTGCGTTCTCAGGTCCTTCCACAATATAATTGAGATGCTCTGTTGCCGCTGCGCTCATGCTAGTTTTCCGTTAAGAAAATTGAGACCTATGTTTTGATGTTATTAACAATTGGCGCCGAAGCCGCACACGACGACGATGAACAGACCATCACAAGTATCGACAATGGGTAAATCTGCTCCCCGCGTGGAGTTCGTACTGACACAGTGTCAACTTGGCGCACGGTTTCTAGACAGCCCTTTCACGTTTGACGCTTTCGTTACTTTGGAAGTGCGGGATTACGTCGCGACAAAACAGTTCCAGCGACTTCTTCGATTCCGGGTGTGGAAGGCCGAAGCGACCGGCATACAGGAAATGATCGACGCCCGCCTCCTCGTACTTCTCAAGTTTGGCGATAACTTCGTCAGCAGTGCCAAACAGCATGTTCTCGTGCAACGCTTCTGGAGAATAATCCGTCTTGTTGGCGATGACGTTCACATCGACAGGCTCGGGGAAGCCATTTCGCACTGTGCCGAGGTTGCGGAAAAGATTTTCGAAATGGCGGCCAAAATCGATTGTCGCATCCACCGGCTTGCGCCATTCGTCGGGGTTCTCATAGACGCAGGCGCGCCGAAGCATCATGTGTTCGGGCCGCGGAACTTGCGGGTTGGCAGCGACGACCATTTCAAACTTTTTGCACAGGTCGATCACTTCCTCATGCGGGCGCTGCAGTGGCGTCGACATAATATGGCAGCCGTTCTTGACCGCGAAATCGAAAGTGTTGGGATCGCGCGCGGCAACCCACATGCGCGGACCCGGATTCTGGAGCGGCTTCGGCACGGACGTTGCGGCCGGAAACTGGAACAACTCGCCCTTATGCTCGACGTCTCCAGCCCACAGCTTGTTCAGAAGCGGCACGATTTCGCGCAAGTATTTGCCGCCATCACCTTGCGGCATTCCGCCGGCCATACGATCGAATTCGTACTGATAGGAACCTCGGCCCAGGCCAAGTTCAAGCCGACCTTCCAGGATGATATCAGTGAGTGCAGCCTCTCCAGCGAGTCGAATCGGATGCCAGTATGGTGCCGAGACAACGGCTGTCCCGAGGCGGATGTTTTTAGTGTGCTGTCCCCAGTAGGTTAGCAATGTGAAGGGGTTCGGTGCGACAGTCACCTCTATCGTGTGGTGCTCTGCCGTAAAGGCTATCTCAAACCCACCTTCATCGGCGATCTGAACCAGTTCGAGGCACTCGCGCACGACATCCCGCATGTCTTGGTTCGGATCGGTTCGGTCCATGTTTACAACGATCGAAAATTTCACGCGCTCCTCCTCTTGATACGCAGGCTGGTTACTTGACCCGTATAACAAACGGGTCTTGAGTCTTTCCCGAATAGTCGACGACGATGTTCTTGAGACGGGCGTAATCGTGTATTGCCGCGAACCCGTTATGCTTGCCGTAGCCGCTATCCTTGAAGCCACCCATCGGCGACATCATCGCGCCCGTCCGGTAGGTGTTGATCCAGATCGTTCCGGCATCGATTCCGCCCGCGAAACGCAGTGCACGGTCGATATCCGTGGTCCAAATGCCTGCTGCAAGGCCGTAAACGGTATCATTCGCAAGTGGGTAAAGGTCATCCTCGCCGTCAAACGGAATAACGCCGACAACAGGCCCAAAGATTTCGTCGCGGGCGATACGCATGTCATTGGTTACGTCAGCAAAGACGGTAGGCTCGAAATACCAGCCACTACCGTTTGGACGACCGCCGCCCGCTACCAACCTGGCACCGTCCTCTACGCCGTAGCTCACGTATCGCAATACTTTTTCAAGCTGTTGTGACAGCGCCAATGGCCCCAGCTCGGTATCGTCCTCGAGCGGGTGTCCAATTCTGACGCTCTTGGCACGCGCGGAAAGCTGTTCGACAACCTCTTCGTAGATTGGCCGCTGAACGAATGCTCGAGCGCCGGCCACGCAAGTTTGACCTCCGGCGGCGAACACGCCTGCAACCAGTCCGTTGGTGGCGCGCTCCAGGTCAGCGTCAGCAAATACTACATGAGGTGATTTGCCACCGAGCTCCAAATTACACGGAGCTAAATGGGTTGCTGCATTTGTAGCAACCTTGCGCCCTGTCGCGGTGCCACCGGTGAACGAGATCTTGTCGATGCCGGGGTGCGTCGTTAGCGCGTTACCGGTCGTAGCGCCTGGCCCAGTCACGACATTGAATACACCATCCGGAAAACCGGCCTCTACGATCAACTCGGCGAAGGCAAGCGCCGTTGCGGAGGTGTGTTCGGACGGCTTCACGACCATGCTGTTGCCGACCGCCAAACAAGGCGCGACGGCGACGCTCATTGTATTCAGCGGCGAATTCCATGGGCCGATAACGCCGACGACGCCTATTGGTTCGTACGTTGTGTAGTTGAGCATCTGCGACTTGTTAACCGGTATGGTGTCCCCTTGAATCTTGTCTGCCATACCGGCGAAGTAGCGGTAGTAGTCCCGGAGGTAGGAGATCTGCGCGTGGGTTTCCTTGATAACCTTGCCGTTGTCGCGGGTTTCAATGCGCGCCAACTCAAAGGCGTTTTCACCGATCAGATCCGCCAGCTTGAAGATAAGGTCGCCACGGGCCGTCTGCGTGATATTGCGCCAAGCCGGATTCCCCAGCGCCCGTCGCGCGGCGCTGACTGCGGCATTTACATCCTCGACACCGGCCTCCGCCGCATCGTACCAGGGCGCTCCGGTCGCCGGGTCGTAGCTCGGAAAATACCTGCCGGACACCGGCGCCCGACACTCGCCGCCGATATGCAGGTTCAATCTGGCGTTTTCGATCTGACTCAAGTTCAATTTCATTAAGGAAGCGCTCCTGCAATCACTAGTGCCGACACGAAGTGCCGGCGACTTTGGGCGAGTTTGGGAAATTGGGGCTATCGAGGGCGACATACTTGCCACGAAAGAACCCGAGTGGTGCACCGTCGAGAGTCCGATAACCGCGAACCGCACCCACGAGAATCATGTGGTCGGCATAGAAGCGGCGGTCATGTACGTCGCATTCCAGCGACACCAAAGCGTCGTCTAGCAGCGGCGCGCCATTGTTTCTCGTATGCCAGTCGATGACATCGAACTTGTCCGCGCGATTAGATGCGAACAGCGCCGACGTTTCCTGCTGCGCGGCGGAAAGAACGTTGACCGCGAAATGAGAGCCCGCGCAAAAGGAATCGTAGCTAGAGGCGTGATCGCCGATGCACACGAGAACCAATGCCGGGTCCAGAGAAATCGAGGTGAAGGAGTTTGCAGTCAAGCCGCGCGGCCTACCTTCGGCGTCATAGGTCGTAACGACCGTAACACCGGTCAGAAAGCCGCCGAGAACGCGGCGAAGCTCATTTTTGTCGATTCCCGATTTGCTTCCGGCCATGCGTTGCTTCCTCCATCGATACGCTTTCAGTGAAAAGCGCTACGTTGTGGAGGATGCTACAGGCTGCTCACTTGCGATCATTCGACAGGGATGACGAACAATCAGGAAAAAGTTCCACGAATCGTGAAACGGTTGCCGCTTCGACTTCACGAAAGTCGTTACGCAGGCCACTTTAGTTGCGCAGCTGCCGGATTCTCAGCGCAAGCGAAAGAGCGAAGCGGTCGTCTTCATTGTTTTCTAGATCGAGGAGGAACAGTTCATTCAGCCGTTTCAAGCGATAACGCAGCGTCGAGACGTGAATTCCAAGTGCATCCGCAGCAGCCTGGTAGCGACAGGCGTTATCGAGGAATGCTTTCGCACACTCGAGCAGTGAACCGTTCTTTTTCCTGTCGTGCTCTATGATTGGCGAAAGCACGTCGTTGAGGAAGTTCGTCATTGCCGTATCACCCAGTGCCGAAACCAGAATAGCGAGGCTGCCAAAATCGCTCATGGTAACGTAGCCGGTCTTCTGGAACATTCGCGACAGACGAAACACCTGCATGCAGTGGCTGCGAACCTGCTTGAAATCAAACTGCGATTGACAAGGCGTGGAACAGGTCACTGTCACGGCGACCTCGGTGCGCCATTTGACCTGTGACCTAATTTCTTCAACCAGACGAGATATGGTCTTAGCGCCACTGCGTTTCGGCTCCGGGAAATAGACGAACAGTATCTGGTTCTCGTAGAACGCGGCGCAATTGGGAATGATTTGCCTCGCCGCCGCTTCGATTGAATGACAAAGCGCCATACTTTCCGCAATCACCGGCAGTAGGTCGACAGCCACGAAATGGGCCGGAAACGAAAGGTCGATACCAACGCGTTGAGCCATGCCCTCAATTTGGTCGAAGCTGACCCAGTCGCCGTCGAAAAGGTAGCTGAAGAATGATGTAATGGCTGTGGTCTTTTGGGTCCAAGGCGCATACATGCGCATTAGATAGGCAGAGAACGCCTGCTGCGCCCCTTGCGCCAGCAACAGATCAAGTTCACCACTACGGTGTTTGTCAGGAAACAAGGCGAGGCCACCGACGGTCTGGTCGCTGACCAGGAGAGGCAGAATAATGACGTCGAACTCTGCCTTGAGGCATGGCAATTCCATCTTGATGGTCGTAGGCGAGTTGTGCATTTCCTGGCGCAAGATCAAGTCGCGCAGCTTGCGACTCATTTGGTCGACAGCGTCACGGCGCATTTGTTTATCGAGATCCTCGATGTTTGCCGGATGTGTCGACCATATGAATGAATCGGACAATTCGTCGCTGACGGCGAAGGGCAAACGCAGCTGTCGGCGGACGGCCTCCACTAGTTCCGCGAAAGTACAGCCGCCTACGACCAGGTCCATCAAACCTGTGTTGCTTTCGAACAAAGCGCGCAGACCGTTATTCACTGCCTGTTCGGCCTGGAAAAGCTTGTACTTGTCGACTGCGATTGAAATCAGGTGCGAGATCGTCAGAAGAAAGTCGAGGGCGTCCTCACCCATTTCGACAGATTGGGTCGACGCCACCGAGAAAACCATCTCGTGACCGTCCTGGTCGGTGGATGACAACGGCAGCAAAACGATTGTGTCCAGGTCATGCCGGAGGGCAAATTCACGGTACCCAGGAAAGCGTTCGTCGTTCTGTGCGTTGGTGAGGATCAGAGGAACGCCGGATTCCGCGACCTTCAGGGTCGGGCTGCTTACGAGGTCCCAGCTCACAGTTTGAGGGTCGAAAACGTTGTCTTTATCGCAGAAGGCAACCAGGCGCGACAAGCTCTCTGCGCGGTCGAGGATCATGATGGCACTGCGCGACCAGGTCAGGCGTTCGCAGATTGTGCTTACTAACCGGTTGAGCAAACCGTAATAGTCGTTGTTCGCATTCAAAAGGCTGGCGATGTCACGGATGGCTCGAAGCGTCTCGTCGCGTTGCAAGGGCGGTTCGCTCAGCAATTGGCTCTCCATACACAACTCCAATGGCTCCCGGACAGCGGCAGATATAAATACCTACTCGCTTTGATGTTGTCCGAGATCAGTCGCTTTTCGCGTCGGTTGATCCGTGACTTTAATAAGTGTGCCTCCATTAGGCTCCAGTCCGATGCGATAAAACACTCACCGAATCGGCAATAAAGAATCTACTTTTCCGACGATTCGATCAAAGAATACGCCAGGTCAAGGCCGTTAACCTGCCCGTCGCAAACAGGGAGATGGGCTGCTTTTGTACAAAGAGCTAATCCATCCAGGAAACCCAAGGAGCCATAAGGAGATGAAGATGTTCACTCGTAGGCAGTTCGTCAAGGCAGGCGTCGCTGGTGTTGCCGGGGGCATGTTGTTGCCGGGTTTTGCTAGGCCGGCCATCGCCGCGTCCAGAGGTGGCACGTTACGGGTCGCTCTGACTGCTGATCCCCTTTCGTTCGACCCGCACCTGACAGGGAACCTGCAGGGTCGAGGCGCTACTCAGGCCATTCACGACACGCTCTTCGGGATCAGCGAAACCGGTGAACTGGCGCCAATGTTGGTGGAATCGTGGGAGCAGCCGGATAACAGGACCTACTTGCTTCACTTGCGTTCCGGCGTGAGGTTCCATGACGGCACACCATTCAATGCCGAAGCGGTCATCTACAACATCGAGCGCATTCGCAACCCCGACACCAAGTCAATCCGAGCCGGCGAGATCAAGGCGCTGGACACCATCGAAGCGATCGACGACCTGACCATCAAGATGGTCCTGCAATACCCCTTCGCGGCATTCCTGTTCCCCTTCACCGATGTTGCTGGCTGTATCGGCTCGCCGACGGCTTTCGAGAAATACGGAGTCGGCAAGTCTGGGCTCAATCCGGTCGGCACTGGGCCGTTCAAGCTCGTCAGCTATTCCCAGGATACGGAAACGGTCATGGAGCGAAACGGCGACTATTGGGACGACGGGAAGCCCTACATCGACCGCTTGATACTGCGGCCAATCCCAACTGATAGCACCCGACTAACCGAGCTTGAGACCGGCGGGGTCGATATCGCCGAAGGCTTGCCTTTGCAAAATATTGCACCGCTACGCGAGAAGGCCGACATCATCGTTTCCGAACGAGTCGGCTTCCAGTGGGAATACTTTGGATTCAACGCTAAGGAAGGTTTCCCCTTCAGCAATCACAAGTTGCGCCAAGCGTTCCAATGGTTGATAGACCGCGAGGCGCTGCACCAAGCGGCATACTTCGGTACTGGTTCGATAGGCTTTAGCGGGATACTGCCGGGCCACCCATTCCACGACCCCACCTACAGACCGTATAGTTTTAATATGGACATGGCGAAGAAGCTGCTCGATGAGTCCGGTGTCGGCTCGGCGGAGATTACAGCATACCTGCGCCCTGAGCCGATCAAGCAGAGGGCGGCACAGATCGTGCAGGCGATGGCTGCCGACGTCGGCATCAAGATTAACCTTGAGCAGGTCGACTACGCCAACCACCGCGCCAAGCTGCGCAGCGGCGATCTGCCAATGGATATGCACGGATGGTGGGGATACCGGCCGGATCCTGACCAATACCTCAACATACTATTATCTTCCGATGGTTCCTACGCCGAGTTCCACGGCTACAACAATCCGGCCATGGATGAACTGTTCCGCTCGCAGCGCGCCGAAACGGATCAGGCAAAACGACGCGCCTACTTCCGCAAGATTGTGGAAATGATGAACGAGGATGCGATCTATGTGCCCTGGCACTACAGCTCGGACTTCAAGGGATTGAGCCCGAAAGTGAAGGGGTTCCGCCACGCCGCAGATTCAATCATCCAGTACAAATACCTTTCCTTGGAAGATTGACCTTGAGCGACGCTGTGGCTACCGCTAATGCAGTCCTTAATGGCGCTTTGGCGGTAGCCGACTCAGCATGAGACAGCTAGTAATTTTGGCGCTTTAGTCCCGATCCCCGCTCTTAGGATAAAAAATGTTTGCCTTCATCCTCCGTCGCACGTTGGCGGCCATTCCGGTCGTTGTTCTGGTCTCCGTCATGGTGTTTTCCCTCATGCGGATGTTGCCGGGTGATGTCATCGACTTGATCATTGGCCAAGCTCAAGCGGACGTCAGCGAGGAGACTATCGCGGCGTTGCGTAAACAGTACGGGCTCGATGAGCCCATCTACCTTCAGTACATAACCTGGATCAGCAAGGTGATGGTCGGCGATTTCGGCTACTCCCTGCGCAGTTATCAGCCCGTCATCGACATTATCCTGCCCCGCTTGGTGCCGACACTGCAGATCGGGCTCCTAGCGCTGGTCTTTTCGACCCTCATCGCGGTGCCGCTTGGCGCATTGAGCGCAGTCCGGCCCAACTCAATATGGGATCGGCTCGGCACTGCGGGGACGTTCATCGGCGCGTCGACGCCGTATTTTTTGGCTGGCGGCCTGCTAATCTACTTAGTGTCGCTAAAGGCCGGCTGGCTCCCGCCATCGGGCTTCGTGCCACTGACTGAAGACTTCAGCGAAAGCCTGAAACGCAGCATCATGCCAGCGCTCACGATCGCTCTCAGCTTGACAGCGATCCTGCTGCGGCAAACGCGCGCCAGCTTCAAGGATGTCATCGAGTTGCCATATATTCGCACTGCCTATGCCAAGGGGTTGTCTCCAACCATGGTTATGATTCAGCACGCAATGAAGAATGCGATGCTGCCCATCGTTACGATCTTGGGCCTACAACTTGGCATGGTCTTTAGCGGCGCAGTTATCACAGAGACAGTCTTCGCAATCCCCGGTGTCGGCCGCCTCCTGGTGGATTCTATCCTCGGCCGCGACTATCCCATCGTGCAGGCATTAGTGCTGTTGATTGCCGTCGCGGTCGTCCTTGCCACGTTGTTTGTGGACATCGTCTACGGCCTCCTTGACCCCAGGTCATCCCGGGCATGAGCAGAATGCAAACAACTGATTTGGTGATACGAAAACGCTGGGGTGTCGCTCGCGCCAGTAATGTGTTTCGTCTACTGAAGGGATTATGTTTATCGATCCCGGCTCTCCTCGGCATGATCATCGCCGTCGTCATGGTGATGGGCGCGGTATTTGCACCGCTAATCGCACCCTATGCGCCAGACGCGATCCACTACCAAGCCTTGCTCAGCGCGCCTAACGCCACACATTGGCTGGGTACGGACGATCTTGGTCGCGACATTTTCAGCCGCCTTTTGTTTGGGGCCCGTCTGTCCCTTTCGGTCGGCTGTTCGGCGGTGCTCCTCGCAGTCGTCGTCGGAGTGCCTGTGGGATTGATCAGCGGTTATCTCGGGGGAATCGCCGACGAGTTTATGATGCGGGTCTTGGATAGTGTCATCGCCTTGCCGCCGTTGGTCCTCGCACTGACGATTTCGGCGGTGCTCGGACCGGGGTTGTTTAATGCGACCATCGCCATCGCGATCGTCGCTGTGCCGACGTATGCTCGCCTGATCCGCGGCCAAGTACTGTCCGTGAAGAATAATGACTATGTACTGGCCGCGCGTTCGGTTGGGGTTCCGGCGATAGCCATCCTTTTCCGGCACCTCCTACCCAACGTGATGTCGCCGATTATCGTACAGGCATCGCTGGGTGTCGGCTTCGCGATCATCCTGGAATCGAGCCTCAGCTTCATCGGCCTCGGCGCGCAACCGCCGACGGCGACATGGGGATCAATGGTGCAAATCGGATTTCAGTACCTGGAACTGGCGCCGTGGTTCGTTCTCGCACCGTCAATAGCCATTTTCCTAACGGTGCTGAGCGCAAACCTACTGGCGGAAGGGTTGCGCGACCAGGTGCGCGCACAGGAAACGAAAGGTCAGGATTGACGTGTCTAATCCAGTTCTTCGCGTAGAAGATCTTCACATTCGTATCGGCAAGGGTGTCAATGTCGTGCGCGGACTTTCATTCGATGTTAGCGAAGGCGAGACGGTCTGCATTGTCGGCGAAAGTGGCTGCGGAAAGAGTGTTTCTGCATTGTCAATCCTAAGGCTGCTGCCGCCAATCATCAACGTCAACCAGGGACGCATTCTCCTCGACGGACGTGACTTGTTGGAAATGAGTGAGGCCGACATGCGGCGCGTCCGCGGAAACGAGATCGCAATGATATTCCAAGAGCCAATGAGCTCCTTGAATCCGCTGCGTACCATTGGGTTTCAAATCGCTGAAGTTTTGATGTTGCACAAGGGTATGTCCCGCGCCGCAGCCCGCGATAGGGTCATCGAGCTTCTGGAAACCGTGCAGATACCCGACGCGGCTAGCCGCTTCGACGAGTACCCGCATCAGCTTTCCGGCGGCATGCGCCAACGTGTCATGATTTCGATGGCGCTCGCGTGCCAACCGCGCGTCATTCTTGCCGATGAGCCGACGACGGCGCTTGACGTGACGATCCAAGCGCAAATCACTTCGCTCCTCCGTGATTTGCGTGAGAAATTCGGCACCGCCATCGTGCTGATCACCCACGACATGGGCTTGGTCGCAGAGAATGCAGACCGGGTTGTCGTGATGTACGCCGGCCACAAGGTCGAAGAAGCGTCGGTGCAAGAATTCTTCGAAAGGCCCACCCATCCATACTCACGCGGACTTCTGGGGTCATTGCCACGACTCGGCCAGTCGCTAGGCGAGGATAAAAATAAGCTTCGAGAGATCCCTGGCACAGTGCCGCCATTCGACGAATTGCCCGCCGGCTGTCCGTTCGTAGGGCGATGTGCCTACGCCGACCAACTCTGCGCAGTTCAAATGCCTCCCTTCGAGCGGCAAGCCGCCGATCATGTGTGTGCCTGTTGGCACCCGCAGGGCGCCAAAGGAGTTGTACGATGACAGGTGACATGGCCACCTTAGTAAAGAACGAGAGCATTACGGCGCTCTCCGTTCGCGACCTTAGGACATACTTCCCGATCCGCCGCGGCGTATTCAACCGCGTTGTCGGTCACGTGCGAGCCGTCGATGGGGTTTCTTTTGATCTGGCGCAGGGCGAGACTCTAGGAGTCGTCGGTGAAAGCGGCTGTGGCAAATCTACAGTTGGCAAGACGATTCTACGCCTACTCAATCCGACTAGCGGCCAGGTTATTGTTCACGGAAACGACGTGACAAGTATTTCCGAGGGAGCTCTCAGACCTCTGCGCCGCGAGATGCAGATGGTGTTCCAGGACCCATATGCATCGCTGAATCCGCGCATGACCATGGGACAGATCGTAGCCGAGCCGTTGTCGACGCACCATCTTGCGTCAGGCAACGATCTCGTGGATCGGGTCGCGGAGTTGTTTCTCAAAGTCGGCCTCCGGCCCGAACAAATGAACAAGTTTCCACATCAATTTTCCGGGGGGCAGCGTCAGCGCGTCGCAATCGCGCGGGCGCTCGCCGTATCGCCAAGGCTGATCATCTGCGACGAGCCGGTTTCGGCGCTCGACATTTCGATCCAAGCGCAGATCATCAACCTTATGATGGATATCCAGGCCGAAGGTGGTCTGTCGTACCTGTTCATCTCACATGATCTGGCGGTGGTCGAAACTATCTCCGACCGGATAGCAGTTATGTATCTCGGCAAAATCGTCGAGATCGGCCGCACCCGCGAAATCTACCAGAATTGCAAGCACCCCTACACAGAAGCGCTTATGTCTGCAGTACCAATTCCTGATCCCGTCAAGAAGGGACGCCAACGGATCATTCTTACAGGCGATGTGCCAAGCCCATCCAATCCACCGCCTGGCTGCGCGTTCCATACTCGCTGTCCGATCGCAAAGGAAAGATGTCGCGAAGAGACACCGGCCTTGCGTCAGGGAGTGGGCGGTCATGCCGTCGCCTGCCATTTCCGTGATCCACCCTGATTACTGCAGGACAGAAAAGATGCCAGAGTTGACCGATTCTGACGACTATGCACATCTCTATCAGTCAATTCGTGGATATTCACCGACATCCGTCATCGTAAAATTACGCTCTCGTCCGCACAACGGTACTGAGCACAAAATACATTACGTCCATCAACGAGGTCCTAGAAATGATTGAAAAGAATCGCCGCCCTGCCTTCCGGTTTATCAACAACGTCGGCCTGCAGTATCACTTCTTCGCAGCAGGACGAATGTTCTCGGTCAGATTGGCATGTCGCGCGCCAAAACTTAGCGTGATGGCGGGGTGGATCTATGACGGCGGCGTCCGCGAGATCTGCAAGAGTGATAAGCCCTGGACACAATCGGATTCGCCCTACCTCGATATCAATGGCGACGTAATTGATATCCGCGACGAAAATGGCGAAATTGTCGTTGAAGCACGTGCCGCAAACGGTGAGGACGGTTTCATCGCCCGTGGTAAGCCGATCCATTCCCTCTCCTGGATGGACACCTTTTCCGAAAACAATGACGAGGTTCTGCACTTACCCGACATCACTGGAACGGTTGAATTCCGAGGCACAACCTACCCAGCAAAGGGGTACTGCAAGCACGTCGAATGGACCTACGCACCGCGCTATACCGGCTACCGGTTCCTGCACGGCTTAATTGACAACGGTGAGATCGCCGTGTGGTCGGCCGATGCAGTCTTCGCTTACAAAAAGTACGACTACTTCAAAATGGTCGAAAAAGACGGCTCCATCACCGTCGCTGACGAAGAGCGCTCGTCACATAAACAAAACACCGTTTATGCCAAGATTGGCGAACGTGATGTGCGGGTCGAGTTTGAAGAATTGGGAATGTGGGAGCTGCCACTGATCGGCGATGGGAGTGACATGGTTATCATGCAGCGGTATGGAAACATTACATTCATCGAAAACGGTGTTAAGAAAACTGGCGTGGCCATGACCGAATACGGTTTCGGTAGATACACGGATGGCCCAATTTCGGCCTAAGTGCTGGTCGAACCAATTGGTGCACTTCTGCTTTCTGACTTGTGGCTTAAATAATATGGCGAATTCTTGATTCCGCAGTTAATTCTTGGACAGCAGAATTGCACCGATAGAGATCGATATTGAGAAGCGGATAGGGCTTTGTCAGAGCAAATCGCCTTGAGTACGGTCGGGCGGTCTTCTAGCGTCTGGTCATAACCAAACGAAGCCCATTCCGCTATTTCAAGACGTCGCCCGAGATCATCCGCCTGGCGGTCATGATGTATATTCGCTTCCCACTTTCATTATGGGATGTAGAGGATCTTCTTCACGAGCGTGGGATCGATATCAGTCACGAAACGGTGCGCTTCTGGTGGAGCCGCTTCGGACCGATGTTCGCCTTTGAGATTCGCAAGCGACGGATCCAACGCCTGCGGTCAAGCCGCTGGCGATGGCATCTGGATGAGGTCTTCGTGAAGATCAATGGCGAGATACATTATCTATGGCGCGCCGTGGATCACGAGGGCGAGGTTCTGGAAAGCTTCGTAACGAAGAGGCGGGATAAGAAAGCTGCGTTGAAATTCCTGAGGAAAGCACTGCGCAAACACGGGCGGCCCGAAGTTATCGTGACAGATCGGCTGAGATCGTACGGTGCGGCACTCAGGGATATTGGGACCGCAGCTCGCCAGGTATGTAGCCGCTGGCTGAACAACCGAGCTGAGAATTCGCATCTGCCCTTCCGACGACGGGAGCGCGCGATGCTTCGCTTCAGACAGATGCGAAGTTTGCAGCGATTCGCCACCGTTCATGCCTCCGTCTACAACCTCTTCAACACGGGAACGCGCCCTTTCTTCTCGAACCATTTTCAAGTTGAACCGTGCCTCTGCACTTGCAGAATGGCGCGGTCTTCTCGCTGCCTGACGTTCAGCTCGGCTGGAGCATACTGAGACTAGTTCGAATTAGTCTGACACCTCCCAGAATTCGTGGTCCAGCCGCAACCCATCGCTGCTATGGCCGCGTCTGCTAGTGAGATTAGCAGTTCAGATTTCGTATGACAGCACCTTCCTCTGGCTTGCCTGGAAAGGGGGTCCGCCACACTAGGTGCGGCGGACGAGTGTCACAGGGAGGCAGTTATCGAGAAACTTGGGAGGCCGATCAGGCAATGGTCTCCAGGATCGAGTCGATCATTGATCCATAATTCGCCGCATACCATTCCTCGTCACGCCAATACAGCTGACTGAAATGGGCAAACGGGTCGTCCTGGCGATACTCGGCAGCGACATGCTCCATAGCAGCTGGGTTGGATGGGCTATAGGCGATAGTCTCAAAAAGTTTCGACTGCAATACTGGATCTTGCCCGAATGCTATATATTTTAATGCGTTCTGTTTTCCTCCCGGACCTCCCTTGATGATTGGCCAGGACACTGGGCAGAGTTGTCCTTGGCTCCAGTTTATCTTAACCCGACCATCAGTATCCCGAGAGACTAAAGTGGCGCGAGAACTTGTCAGCACGGCCATTGTTATTTCACCATCAAGGAACAATTGTTGACCTTGGGCGAGACTATCATAGAAGATCGTATCTTCCTGGATCTCTTTGACCTTTTTCGCTGCGCGGGCCATGTCCAGTGGATATAGGGGGATTGTCAGAAGAACTTGGGTTGAGAGAACTTGTGCTGCCCCCTACCCTGCGCTCATGACAAAACGCAGCCCATTCCGATACTTCAAAACCAGCCCCGATATCATCCGCCTGGCTGTTATGATGTATATTCGGTTTCCACTCTCACTTCGGAATGTAGAGGACCTCCTTCACGAGCGCGGGATCGATATCAGCCATGAAACGGTGCGCTTCTGGTGGAGCCGCTTTGGCCCAATGTTCGCTAACGAAATCCGCAAGCGCCGGATCCAACGCCTGCGGTCAAGCCTCTGGCGATGGCACTTGGACGAGGTGTTTGTGAAGATCAACGGCGAGATACATTACCTATGGCGCGCCGTGGATCACGAGGGCGAGGTTCTTGAAAGCTTTGTGACAAAGAGACGAGATAAGAAAGCTGCGTTGAAATTCCTAAGGAAAGCAATGCGTAAGCATGGCCAGCCTAAGATCATTGTGACCGACCGGCTGAGATCCTACGGGGCCGCTATGAAAGAGGTCGGCAACATCAATCGCCAGGTATGTGGCCGCTGGCTGAACAACCGAGCAGAGAACTCACATCTGCCCTTCCGACGACGAGAGCGCGCGATGCTTCGCTTCAGGCAGATGCGAAGTTTGCAGCAATTCACCGCCATCCATGCCTCCGTCTACAACCACTTCAACACAGAACGCAGCCTTTCCTCTCGTACCATATTCAAGCTGAACCGCGCCGCCGCTCTCTCCGAGTGGCGCGGCCTTCTCGCTGCCTGAAGCTCAGCATGTTTGGGGCATACTGAGACTAGTTCGAATTAGTCTGACAGCTCCATTGTCAGAGCAAATCGCCTTGAGCAAGGTCGGGCGATCTCGTAGCGTCCGACCATGACCAAACGCAGCCCCTTTCGTTATTTCAAGACGTCGCCCGAGATCATCCGCCTGGCGGTCATGATGTACATTCGCTTTCCACTCTCGTTACGGAACGTCGAGGATCTTCTCCACGAGCGCGGGATCGATATCAGCCACGAGACGGTGCGCTTCTGGTGGCAGCGGTTCGGCCCAGTGTTCGCCTCAGAGATCCGTAAGCGACGGATCCAGAGCATGCGATCAAGCCTCTGGCGATGGCATCTGGACGAGGTGTTCGTGAAGATCAATGGCGAAATACATTACCTATGGCGCGCCGTGGATCACGAGGGCGGGGTCCTCGAAAGCTTCGTGACGAAGAGGCGGAATAAGAAAGCTGCGTTGAAATTCTTAAGAAAAGCAATGCGCAAGCACGGCCAGCCTAGGATCATTGTGACCGACCGGCTGAGATCCTACGGGGCCGCCATGAAAGAGGTCGGCAACATCAATCGCCAGGTATGTGGCCGCTGGCTGAACAACCGAGCAGAGAACTCGCATCTGCCCTTCCGACGACGGGAGCGTGCGATGCTTCGCTTCAGGCAGATGCGAAGTTTGCAGCAATTCGCCGCCGTTCATGCCTCCGTCTACAACCTCTTCAACTCAGAACGCGCCCTTTCTTCTCGAACCATCTTCAAGTTGAACCGTGCCTCTGCACTTGCAGAATGGCGCGGTCTTCTCGCTGTCTGACGCTCGCCACTTCCGAGGCTTACTGAGACTAGTTCGAATTAGCCTGACAACTCCCGTCAGGGTAGTCGATCCAACGGACCCCATTAGGAATTTTGAACTTTGATCTTGGGCCTCGCCGGAGCAAGTCCATCAGGAAGGTCGATGCGGGCGGCATCGGGGTTTCCGGATCGTAAATAAGATAGATATTCCGTTCGACCACAGGATTGCTCAACGGCATCCCGCGGTATTCGCAGAACTGCATCATTGGCAGAACAAGGCTCGGCACCACAGAGATTCCGAGGTCTGATGATACCAGACCGGCAACCGTCCCGATGTCTCGTGCCTTTGTGATATTGCCAAGGCTGACGTCCGCGGAACGAAGGCCTTGTTCGACCACTTCGAAGATGCTGCTGGACAACGCGAAAGAGACAAAATCTTCGCCCTCAATATCTCGCCATTCGATTGAGCGCTTCGATGCGAATCGATGCCTGGAGGAGCAAATGCACGTCAGGGTATCGGCTGCAATCTTCTCGCAAATCAGGCGCCCTTTTTTCCTTGGAAGGGACGTGATGCCAAAATCCACACGTCCCTGCATCACGCTGTCAACAACTTCACCGGCAAAGCCATCTTCCAGAGAGACTCGGACATTCGGCCTGAGCGACTGGAATTCGAAAATGACAGGGGGGAGCAGTATTGATGCCACAGAGGACAAAGCCGCGAGGCTGACCGTACCGCTCAGGCCCTCACGATAGTGCTGGAAACGCAAGAACGCGCCATCGAAGGAAGCGATAGCCTCTCGCGCGTTAAGCAAGAGCTGCTCGCCCGCTGCGGTCAGTGACACCCGTCGTGTCGTGCGGTCGAACAAACTGACAGCGAGCTCGTCCTCAATTTCCTTGATCGTCCGGCTCAAAGCTGACTGAGCGAGGTTCACTTGCCGTGAAGCGGCCGAATAGCCCCCGCAGTCAGCAACCGCGACGAATGCCCGCAGATGTCGTAGAGAAAGATTTATGTCCATTTGCGATTGATTGTTATCGAAATAATGTTGGACGGGCAACAAAATCTTCGCAAAATTGTTGCAAATTCCAAACGAGAGTCACTCATGTCCGAAGTTCTCACGACCCTTGATGGGCAAGTTCTGCGCATCGTCTTTAACCGCCCCGAGCGCATGAACGCCGTAAACGAGGCGCTCTACCAGCAAACTCTGGATGCCCTGACCCTGGCTGACGAAAATCCCGACGTGCGCTGCGTAGTGCTGTCCGGCAACGGTCGCGCCTTCTGTGCCGGTGCGGATCTGAAAGCCCATAAGTCGGGGGAACGGACCCGCGAACAGCGCGAAGCCTATATCATGCTTGGCCAGGGTGTTTGCGAGAAAATCCAGCGCCTGAAAAGGCCTGTGATTGCCGAGGTTCATGGCTACGCCATCGGCGGCGGGGCCGAGATCGCGACGTCTGCCGACTTCCTGGTCATGGCCGAAGACGCGCAAATGTCCTTCCCTGAGGTGTCGATTGGCACCTATATCGGCGGGGGCGTCAGTGAACGGCTGCCCCGCCTCGTCGGTTTGCGGAACGCGACGCGACTTCTTCTGCAGGGCAACCGGTTCACCGGCAAGGAATGCCTGGACATGGGGTTGGTCAACTTCGCTCCCGCGCTTGACGATCTGAAAGCCACGACCCAGAAACTGGTCGACATCCTGGTAAAGAACGCGCCCCTGCCAATGGCCAGGCTGAAAGGTGCCATCAACTTCCCCGATGCACCGGAACGGCTTTTCCGACAGGAAGCGGATGATCTTCTCCAGATCATGGAAAGCCGTGACTGGGCGGAAGGCGTGACAGCGTTCGCTGAACGGCGGGCCCCGGTTTTCGAGGGCAAATAACCATGGCTCTGGGAACACTCGAGGACGACGCCACGGCGGCGGTGCCGGGCATCGATAAAGCCGACGGGCGACCCGCCCCGACTGCGGGCGGCCGAACCGCGCTCGACCGACTAGTCGAACCGCATTCGGTGGCGATTGTTGGCGCTTCGGCCAATCCAGACAAGCGCGGGTATCAAATCATCAAGGCGCTGAAGAAGGCCGGGTATGCCCATGCGATCTATCCAGTCAATCCGCGTGGTGGGTCGATTCTCGACGTTCCTGTCGTCACCTCCATTGCCGAGCTTCCCGATCAGGTGGATGTAGCTGTCATCGTGCGTCCGGCAGAAGAAGTGGCTGACATTCTGATCGAATGTGGGCAGCGCGGTGTCGCCGGTGCAGTCGTGCTAGCCCACGGTTTCCGTGAGCGCGGAGACCAAGGGGCGGAGGCCGAGCGGCAATTGCAGGCCGCGCTCGTGGAAAGCGGTGTCCGCATCATCGGGCCGAATACCTCGGGCATGCTGAACTGCACCGTCCTTGCGGACCTGATCGGATTGCCGGAGTTGCCGCCGGCCGGGCCGGTCAGCGTTCTGACCCAGAGCGGCAACATGATCCTGTCGGTGGTCGAGGACAACCGGTCGATCAACGGTCCGGGCTTCGACCTGATCGCCGGGCTCGGCAACCAGTCCGACGCGGGCTATGCCGAACTGATCGGGACGCTCTCTGCCCGCGATGCGACGCGCGCCATTGCAATCTACAGCGAAGGGTTTCCCGATGGCCGAGGGTTCCTCGATGCGGCCGATCGCGTTGCCCGGACTTGTCCGATCGTCATGCTGCGCGGTGGCCGGTCGGCCGAAGGACAGAAAGCTGCGCTGTCGCATACCGGCTCGATTGCCGGAGCGGACGCGGTGGCGACAAGCGTTCTTCGGCAAAAGGGTGTGACCCTTGTTGACCGGTCGGACGAACTTCTGCCGGTTGCAGCGCTTCTGGCAACGGCCAAGCTGCCGGATGTCGGCAAGGGCGTGGTAGTCCTGGCCGACGGCGGCGGGCACGCCACACTGGCCGTCGATGCGCTGTCGCGCGCAGGTTTGCCCCTGTCCGACCTGTCAGACGCCACGCAGGCCAGGCTGCGCGCGGTACTGGGGCTAGGGGCCAGCGTCGGCAACCCGATCGACGTGGCGAGCGCGGCGGATGCCTATGCGGACGTCTTCGCCGATTGCATCGAGATCCTTGCCGAAGATCCCTCCGTCGGGCTTGTCCTCGTGAACGGGCTGTTCGGTGCGTACCATATCCGGTTCGACGATTCGTTCCTGCCCGCCGAGGACAAGGCCGCCGAACGACTGGTGGCGGTTCAGAAGGCCATCAACGTGCCGCTGGTGTTCCACAGCTGCTACGCGGACCGCAAGCCGGACAATCATGACACGCTGCGCCGCGGCGACATCCAGGTTTTTCCGTCGATCGACGTGGCTGTCGCAGGGGCAAGTGCGCTCTATAAGCGAGCGCAATGGCTTGCTCAGACTTTCGGGGACGCGCCGGAACGCGCCGGCGGGACCAACCGAGTTCAGGTTCCCGGCGGCCTTTTGCCGGAAAGTGTCGCGCGCCGGGTCCTGCAGGGGCTCGGGGTGTCGACAGGCACTTGGTCGGCCGCGACGGATGCCGCGTCGGTCAGGGCTGCAATCGCAGATATCGGGACGGCTTGCGCAGTCAAGGTCGACAGTAGCAAGGTCGTTCACAAGTCGGACGTCGGCGGCGTGCACCTTGGTGTCACGGTCGAGACGGCGGCAGATGTCGCAAACCAGATCAGCGAGTCCATGGCCGGCCAAACCCCGCCCGTCATCGACTTCGGCTATCTGGTCGCCCCAATGGTCAAGAGCGGTGTCGAACTGTTCGTCGGCGCGATCAACGACCCGGTGTTCGGGCCTGTCGTTCTGTTTGGCACGGGCGGCGTTCTGGTCGAGGCGGCCGATGACGTGGCCTTCCGAGCGGCACCGATCACACCGGCCGAGGCCATGTGCATGATTGCGGAGACGCGGGTGTCGAAGTTGCTCGACGGATTCCGCAGTTTCGAAAAGGTGGATACCGCCGAACTAGCGGCCTTCATCGCGTCAGTGTCCGAGGCTGTTTCCAGATTGGACGGCCTTTCCGAACTCGACATCAATCCGGTCATTGCGAGCCGCGACGCCATCCATCCAGTCGACGTCCGGCTGGTCGGTAAATAGCAACCAATCCTAACAGGGAGTACTGAAATGACGAAACAACTTGGCCTCGGCGCAGCACTTCTAAGCGCAACCATTGCGGTCGCGGCACCCGCGAGCGCCCAGTCGGATTATCGGACTGACCTTCAACTGGGCACCGCCCAGCCTGGCGGTAGCTATTTCGCCCTTGGCGCCGAATACGCCTCGATCTTCGAGGCCGACATTCCGGGCACCAAGGTGGCCTCGGTCGAGACGGGCGGTTCGGTCGACAACCTCATCCGTATCGGCAAGGGCGAAATCCAGCTTGGCCTGGCGCAGGCGACCACGGCCTACGCTGTCTTCGAGGGCAAAGGTAAATTCGAGGGCGCCAAGGTTGACAATGTCCGCCTTCTGGGCTGCCTCGAACCCTATGCTCTGCATATCATCACGCGCGAAGGGTCCGGCATCACCAGCCTGAAGGATGCAACCGGCCGTCGGGTAGCGATTGGCTCTCCTGGATCGGCGAACCAGCTCGCATCGCTGGCGGTCCTGGCGGCCAATGGCCTGGCCGAAGGGTCCTACACCGCGCTTGCCGAAGGGTCGAATGACGCGCGCGACAAGCTCCAGGATGGCAACGTAGACGTCGTGATCGACATGCAGACGATTCCCTACGCCGGTCTTCTGCAGGTCCAGGCTTCCATCGGTGATGCCAAACTGCTGCCGATCGAGCCCGACGCGATGTCCAAGCTCCTGTCCGAAACCAAGTTTGCTGAATTTGCCATTCCGGGCGCGGCCTACGACTTCACCTCGGAAGACGTCCCGACCATTTCCGACTGGTCCTGCCTGTTTGCGTCAGAAACCCAGGTCAGCCCGGAGCTGGCTTACGACATCACCAAGTCGGTCTACGAAAGCAACGGGAAGCTGACGCTGAAGTCCAAGGACAATATCTCGATCAACAACGCGCTGCTGGCGAAAGGGCCGCTGCCGCTGCATTCCGGCGCGCAGAAATACTACGACGAAAAGGGCGTTTCGAAGTAAAAGCCCGCGCGACGGACGGCCTGCACACGGCCGTCCGTCGCCATCGCCCTGGCGCCGGCGTCACGAGGTCCGGCTTTAAAGACCCGGTTCGCCGTATGGAAAGCGCCGGATAAATCCACCAGGGAAGCAGCCATGCAAACTTCACGACCCGAGCGTCCGGGATTCAAGGCCAAAGTGTTACAATGGTCGGTGATCCTGTTGGGCAGCGGATTGACGCTTTTTCAGCTCTATACCGGCCTCTACGGGACCTATGTTTCGCAGATCCAGGGTGCAATTCACGTCGGTTTGGCAGTCTCCCTCGTCTTCATGCTATTTCCGTTCTCGCCCGGCGCCGATGCACGGCGGAGGCCGTCCTGGTTAGACTTCATGCTGGCGTTGGTCGCCTTGGCGGTGAACACGTATATCATCTTCAACTATGACCGGCTCGTCACGCGTGCGCTGATCATCGGATACTCCGAAACAGATTTCCTCGTAGCGCTGACCGGGATAGTTCTTGTCCTCGAGGCGACACGGCGCTGCGTCGGATTGCCGATCGTCCTGATTGCGATCGTGGCCATTCTCTACTCCGTCTATGGCAACTTCGCGCCGGTCTTCGCGCATCCCGGCATCTCGTGGGAAAGGATGGTTACCGACGCCTATCTGACGACCAGTGGTGTGTTCGGAACCCCGATCCAGGTGTCCTCAACCTACATCTATCTCTTCCTGCTGTTCGGCGTGATTCTCGTCAAAACCAACATCGGAGAGTTCTTCGGTGATCTCGCCTTCCTTGCCACGGGGCGTTTCACGGGCGGGACCGCGAAGGCAGCCGTCTTCGCCAGCGCTTTGCAGGGCATGGTGTCGGGCAGCTCGATTTCCAACACGGTTGCCTCCGGATCCTTCACGATCCCGATGATGAAGCGCGCAGGTTTCAAGCCCGAATTCGCCGGCGCGACCGAAGCCTCCGCCTCGACAGGCGGCCAGATCATGCCGCCGGTCATGGGGGCTGCGGCCTTCATCATGGCCGCCTACACGGGTGTGGCCTATAATGACATCATGGTCATGGCGGCCGTTCCAGCGCTCCTTTATTTCATCGGCGTCTTTGCGGCTGTTCACTTCTTCGCTGCCAAGATGAAGATCGGCGGCCTGTCGCGGCAGGAGCTGCCGGACAGCCGCGAAATCCGGAAGAACCTACATCTCATCATCCCTCTCGTCGCAATCGTAGGGTGCCTGCTAATCGGTCGCACGGCGACGTTCGCGGCCTTCACCGGGATCATTGCGGCGCTTCTCGTTAGCATAGTTCGGAAAAAAACCCGGCTCAGTCTGAAGGAACTCCTAAGTCTCGGCGAAGAAGGAGCGCGTACCGCACTTCCCGTCATCGCAGCCTGCGCCACAGCTGGGATTATCGCGGGAACAGTTACGAAGACCGGTCTGGGTGCCGGTATTTCCAAGGATGTCCTTGCCTTATCGGGTGGAGCTTTCCTTCCGGTGCTGCTGCTAACGATGCTGGCCTCCTTCGTGCTCGGGATGGGACTGCCGACAACGGCGAACTACATCGTGACCGCATCGATCGCTGCACCGATCCTAGTGAACAACTTCGACATACCGGTTATCTCTGCACATCTCTTCGTATTTTATTTCGGCGTGTTGGCCGACATCACGCCGCCCGTCTGCCTTGCGGCCTACGCAGCGGCCGGCATCGCAAAGGCCAATCCCATGAAGACGGGCCTCTATGCCTTTGTCATCGCGATCAGCGGCTTCATCGTTCCTTTCGTCATAGTTACTCAACCGGCCATGATTTTGGTGGATGCGACCGTCACAAGCTTCCTGACGGCCTTGCTGACGACGATCGCCGGGCTGATTTTCGTGAGCGCCGGGTTGATGGGATACTTCCTCCGCCCACTTGGTCTTATCGGACGCGCGGTATTCATTTTTTCCGGTATTCTTGCGATTGTACCCGACCTCTGGTTGAGTGCGATCGGTATCGGAATTGTGGCTGTTCACGAAATCGCCGGACACCTGCGCGCGTCCCACAGCGCTACAGGTTCAACTTGAAATTTACCCTGTTCGCAATCCTGAGGGCTCTGTCAGAGCAAATCGCCTTGAGCTAGGTCGGGCTATCTCGTAGCGTCTCGCCATGACCAAACGCAGCCCCTTTCGCTACTTCAAGACGTCGCCCGAGATCATCCGCCTAGCGATCATGATGTATATTCGCTTCCCACTTTCATTACGGAATGTGGAGGATCTTCTTCACGAGCGTGGGATTGATATCAGCCACGAAACGGTGCGTTTCTGGTGGCGGCGCTTCGGTCCAATGTTCGCCGCGGAGATCCGCAAGCGACGGATCCAGAGCATGCGGTCAAGCCTCTGGCAATGGCACCTGGACGAGGTCTTCGTGAAGATCAACGGTGAGCAGCACTATTTGTGGCGAGCCGTCGACCACGAGGGCGAGGTTCTGGAAAGCTTCGTGACAAAGAAACGAGACAAGAAAGCTGCGTTGAAATTCCTAAGAAAAGCACTGCGCAAACACGGTCGGCCCGAAGTTATCGTGACAGATCGGCTGAGATCGTACGGTGCGGCACTCAGGGATATTGGGACCGCAGCTCGCCAGGTATGTGGCCGCTGGCTGAACAACCGAGCAGAGAACTCACATCTGCCCTTCCGACGACGAGAGCGCGCGATACTTCGCTTCAGGCAGATGCGAAGTTTGCAGCAATTCACCGCCATCCATGCCTCCGTCTACAACCACTTCAACACAGAACGCAGCCTTTCCTCTCGTACTATATTCAAGCTGAACCGCGCCGCCGCTCTCTCCGAGTGGCGCGGCCTTCTCGCTGCCTGAAGCTCGGCATGTTTGGGGCATATTGAGACTAGTTCGAATTAGTCTGACGGCACCGCCACTTACCCCCGTCTCCTTTATAGACTTCCATTTTGCGCCAGTTTCGCGAGCTACCTTCAAGCGAAACCCTGTCGCTGCTCTCGCCGAACGGCGCGGTCTTCTCTCTGTTTGACGCTCGCCATTGCTGAGGCATTCTGAGACGAGTTTGAATTCCTCTGGCGGCCCCAGAGTATCCATTTCCAGATAGACACAGCACAAATCAGGCGGCTAACGTCCAGCATGATATGGAATGCGGCTGCATATCGAGGACTTGTTCTTGCTGGTGTCGGCATCAACTTGGTGTCGCTTATTGCGTTCGTGGTTCTCACTGTGCTCCAGTTCGACCAGATCCGATCCCGCCTGGAACAGGAGCGACTGGTGGTCGTTGTCGAGCGCGCTTCAGAGCCTCTGGCCTCCGCCGCCGCCATCGGGTTACGGCTTTCAAGCGTCAGGGGCCTCGACGCCCTGCTCGAGCGTGCACGACAGACCGACCCGGCGATCCTGGAACTGCACCTCTTCGACGTCGAGGGGAATATCGTAGTCAGCACGCAGCCGCGCGATCCCGAATTCTCCAGGGCCGTCATCGCCCGAATCCAAAGCGCCGACGAGACCGAGGTAGCCCTCCGCGAAGGGCAAGATTTTCTTAGTGTCGTCAGGTTTTGGGATAGCAGCGGCAATGTTGCCGGGAGCCTGCTTCTGGAATATTCCGGCATCGATGCCCGCACTGCAGTGTGGGCGATGGCAGGCCGCCTTGCGACGGCCGCCCTGTTCTTCTCCATCGTTGCCAGCGTGCTGACCGCATGGGCGATCCGGTGGGTTCTCGGCCCCGAGATTTCGATCAACAATTTATATGTCGACGCCGCCACCAAGGCCGACCAATGGCTTTGGCGAGGCCGCCCTACCATACCCGACTCAGAAGAGCCAACGCCGATCGAACATGCGATTCGCGAGGCCGACCAGCGCTATCGCGCAGTGCGGGACACCCAGACATGAACGGCCCGGTTCCCACCACGCATCGTAATGTGAGAATACGCCTTACACTGGCTCTGATTGTCATTGTCACCATGACGATTGGCATGTTCTCCACCGTGACATTTCGGGCCTTCGATCAGGCCGTCGCACCAGAGTTGGAGCAACGCATGCAGCTGCTCGGCATGCTTTTGCGCGCTGATCTTCAGCGCCCACTCGAGTTAGGCATTCCCCTGGACGCTGTCGCGGGCTTTGACGAAAGAGTTGCCGATATCGTCAAAAAATTTCCCGAGGTCCAGAGCGTTCAAATCCTCACGCGCGACGGAACGAGCGCGCTCGACATCTCGGATGCCGCCGCGAGCGCGGCACCGTCGAACCGGCCCGGAACGGATGCCCGAACGTACCGCTTTGCGGTTCTGGTCGGTAGCGTTGTAGCCGCCGAGATTGTCCTGACCGAAAATCCCAGGTTGCTCGAGACCCAGTTACTGCATGTTCTGTTCGACATCGCCATCGTGGCGCTAGCAATCGTCGTGATCGGGGTGGAAGTCATTCTCCTCCTCGCCGCACGCAGCATTTGGCTACCGCGAGACGCGGTCGCGGCGCTTCTGGAGGAGCAGAGTCAGGGGCGCTTCGATCGTATCGTCTCAATACCGGCTGGCGGACCGCTCAGCGCGCTGGCCGCACGGTTGAACGACCGGGCACGACACCTCGCCGGCCGCGAAGTGTCGCCGCCTCATCTGGCTATACCTTCACCATTGATGGCGCGCATGCCACTGTTTCTTCTTGCGCTCGGCACCGAGACCACGGCCTCTTTCCTGCCGGTCATGGCGCGGGATCTCCATCGCTGGGATTGGCTGTCGCCGGCCGCCGCCGCCGCCGCGCCGCTTGTCGCCTACCTTCTGGCCGCGGCCACGGTTGCCCCGTTCGCAGGGCCGCTCGTTCGTCATCTCGGACCGCGCAGCGCCTTCCTCTGGTCCGTCATACCGATCGTTACCGGTCTTGCGCTCATGGCGGAGTCTTCCGGTGTCCTCGGAGCAGCAACCGGACGCATGCTTGTTGCCGTGGGATATACGATCGCCGCCACCGCGTGTTCGCTCCATGCTCTGTGGGCGGGCGGACGCGCCGAAGCGGCACGGACCCAAGCGTCCATCAACAGCGCGCTCTACGGAGGGGTTCTGGCCGGATCGATTATCGGTGGCGTCGCCGCCTTTGAAGTCGGCTATTCCGCGGCGATCTTGCTTGGCGCGGTCGTTGTTATCATCGCAGGGAGCACCGCGCATTGCGCATTGTCCGGGTCGGGCACCACACCGTCCACACCCAGAAAATCCAGCACCCCGCAGGTTCACGAAGGCCGCACCTTCGCAGCGATCGCATTCGGGCTGGCTGTCCCATTGAGCATCACCACGGCGATGGTGATCTGGTACCTCGTTCCACTTCTGCTGTCGTCAGCGGGTTTTGACGCGGCGATGACCGCCCGGGTCGTGATGCTTTACTATCTCTGCGCGGTCTTCGTTGCACCGTTGGTCGGCCATTTCCTGGGGACGACCGGTTCCGGAATGGCCGCAAGCGCCGGGGCGCTGATCTCGGGCTTAGCCCTGCTGATCGCCGGGGCATTGGATGGCTCGACGAGTCTCATTGTCGCGGTAGCGGTAATCGGGGTAGGCCACGCCATGCTCCGCGCACCAATCTTCGCGCTTGTCAACGAAGTCGCGGAGAGTCACCCCGAGCGAATTGACCACCTCCGGGTGATTGAGCGAGGGGGTGCGGTTGTCGCCTTTCTCGTGGCCAGCGTTACCGCCTCTCCCGATCACCCTGCGGTCGTGTTCACCACGCTTGGCGCGCTGACATTGTCAGGGCTAGCGGTTTTTGCGATCATTTCTCGTGCCGGGGTCAGCAAGGAGGCGGCGGGGAAATGACGACGCGGCGAATTGTTCTGTTGGCGCTGATGATCCTTGTTGGCGCTTCCCGAAGCATGGCGCAGAGCGACAAACCTCTTGAGGTGTTGATTGCCACCTGGCGGGGCTGCGAGGAAGCCTGCCAAGGCGCCACTGACTATCTCCAGAGCCTCGAACCGGAAATTGTGATTCGGTACCTCGATGCCGGGCGTGAACGTGCGCGCGTACCGGAAATTCTCAACGAGGCCCGAAGGGCGAAGGTGGACCTGATCGTGTCCTGGGGGACGAGCGTCACGCTTGAAATGGCGGGCACGCTTGCCACGCTTGACGACCCAGCTTTCAACCACGACATCCCGCAGGTCTTCATGATCGTCGCCGATCCGGTCGGCGCTGGAATCGTCGCGGATTTGGACGCGACTGGACGCAAGAACATCACAGGCACCTACAACCGGGTGCCGGAGAAGGTGAACGTAGACACGCTGCGTCGCCTCTTGCCGGAGATCGACGCCCTCGGGTTACTCTACAACAAGAACGAGAAGAATTCGGTCGTCAAGCGCGACGAACTAGCGGAACTGCTTCCGAGCATGAGTGTCACGCTGGTCGACCTCGAAATCGAACTGGGGCCAGACGGTTCGCCGCTGCCGGAAGACATCGGCCCTGCGGTCAGGCGGTTAAAGAATGCAGGTGCTGACGCGGTGTACGTCGGCAGTTCCTCGTTCCTGCGGTCTAATGCCGCCGTGCTTGGGGCCGCCGCCAGAGCGGCGGGCCTTCCGCTTATTAGCCCCTATGAAGAGATGGTGCGGGACGGCAACGCCTTAATTTCAGTCGCGGCACGGTACTACGACATCGGCCAGCTTGCCGGGCAGCAAGCCGAAGCCATTCTTGTCGGCGGCGCCGAACCGGGAGACCTGCCGGTCGCGAGAATGCAGAACTTCGCGCTCACCGTGAACCTCGGCTTTGCCAAGGAAGTGGGAGTCTGGCCGCCAATTGATCTGCTGGAATTCGCCGATATCGTCAATTAGCAAAGCATCGCCCGGGTATTGTCAGAAGAAACGGCAGTGTCAGAAGAACTTGGGTTGAGAGGACTTGTGCCGTTCCCTACCTGCGCACATGACAAAACGCAGCCCATTCCGATACTTCGAGATGAGCCCAGAGATCATCCGCCTAGCGGTCATGATGTATATTCGGTTTCCTCTCTCACTTCAGAATGTAGAGGATCTCCTTCACGAACGCGGGATTGATTTCAGCCACGAGAAGGTGCGTTTCTGGTGGGACCGTTTTGGACCGATGTTCGCCTCTGAGATCTGTAAGCGACGGATCCAAAGCATGCGGTTAAACCTCTGGCGATGGCAACTGGACGAGGTGTTCGTTAAGATCGACGGCGAAACGCACTACCTGTGGCGCGCCGTCGATCACGAAGGCGAGGTCCTGGATTCCTTCGTGACGAAGAGGCGCGATAAGAAAGCTGCGTTGAAATTCCTAAGGAAAGCACTGCGCAAGCACGGTCGGCCCGAGGTTATCGTGACCGATCAACTTCGATCATATGGGGCTGCACTTGCAGAATGGCGAAGCCTCATCACTGCCTGACGCTCGACTCGGCTGGAGTATACTGAACCGAGTTCGAATTCGTCTGACACCAGCGTTAGTTTCTCTGTTATTCTCCGATAGGGCCATATACCACTGCAACTAAGCTGACGATAAAGCAGGATGGAAAACCTAATTGATGATGGTTCCCTTGATCAGCTGGACCCAATAATTGATGGATTTGCGCTACGGCATAAAGCGGCTACTTCCCGATTTGATGGCATATGCTCAATCGATCGCACGTGATCGCAACGACGCTGAGGATCTGGTGGGAGATTCAGTAGAAAGGGCGCTCTCTGCTCGGCGACACCCAGATAATCTCAATGCGCTTCGGCCATGGATGTTTCGAATCATTCGCAATCTTTTTCTAGATGAAGTCCGGAAAAGAAAAGTGCGGCGGGAATTTTCCGAAGGGTTGGGCCGTTACTTGATTGAGATAAACAATCAACAGAGCGACACACTCAACGATACCTTGACCCGTCTCGCTTTCGGAAAGTTGAAACAGCCCGAGCGCGAGATTCTGTTTTTGGTGGACGTGCTGGGTATGAAGTACGAGGAGGCCGCGACTGTACTAGACGTGCCGTCGGGTACCGTCATGAGCCGGGTCAGCCGGGCAAGGCGCACTCTGATAGCCCTGATAGACGGCGCTCATATTCCCGGTCTTAACGATTCTCGAAAGAACAAGAGCGAATGACGACTGACAAAGACTGGAACCTTCTTAACAGCTATGCCGATGATGAACTCAAGGCAGAGCAGAGGATGGTTTTGGAAGCTAGAATTCAGCAAGAGCCCGATCTAGCGGCCGCCTTGGAGCGTATTCAGACAGTGAAATTGACACTGGGCCGTACGCAGCCACTGGCGGCGCCCCCAACCTCTTCGCGTCTGCGATCCTTGTCCCGCGTCGGCGCAATTGCAGCAGGGATTGTTGTTGTCGTTGGGATTTCGATATTCGGATTGAGGACGTTTCAGGTAGATTTGGCAAGCAATACCGCCGCAGACTGGCACGCAAAATTCAGCGCTAATTCTTATAGTCAGGACCAACCGCAGGTATCAAATGCGGCTTTTGGCGCTTGGGCGGGCTTTATAGCGCCGCCCGACCTCTCAATCGCGAGACTTGAGTTAATGGAATTGAAGGTCGACGCATCCGAAGACCCGGCCTTCATAGCCATGCATTATCGTGGCCAGAATGGTTGCCGGCTGACATTGCTGGTCGAGAAGCTGGAAATTGATGAGGATATTTCGGACCAAGCAGAGAATTTGCTGTGGCGTCAGTGGACTACCGAAGAAGCACGCTTCAGTCTGATTTCAGATACGATGGACCGTGGGCGCTTCAATATGATCGCTGCATACCTAGAGTCGGCCACCCAGACGGGCCGGAGCAACAGGGACCTCCAGGTTGCAATGGCTGAATCGACAGCATCTTGCGCCTGAGATGCGCAACTAGATTTCTTAGTTGGTAAAATTAGGTCGATCTTCCCCATAGTTCTTTGAGAGATAGTCTAGGATCACTGCCTTCGTCTGCTGGTCCAGTTCGCTCATACCCTGTTCCTCAACCATCCAATCCAGCAGCTCGGCCCAGTTATCCCGGGAAAGACCCTGTTGAGCCACAATCCTCTCAGAGTGACAGGCGGTGCAGTTGTAATAGGTCTCCTCTGCCCCCGCTCCCGGGACTAGAACGCCAAACAGCTCTGTTGGCGCTGTAGTGGAATCTTGTTCGTTCGGAGCAAACTGTCCTGAACCGAAGGAAGTCGGTGTTGGCCCGCTTGCATTCAAATAGGCAATGAGATCCGCGCGCGCAGCAGCCTCACTAACACCAGTGAATGTCATACGCGTACCTTTTACGAACTTGCGGGGGTCGGCTAAAAATTCGTCCAGTCGTTCCATAGTCCACGATCCGCCGAGATCCCGCAGTGCTTTTGAATAATTTGCGTAATCCTTGGAAGCGGCGACGTCGGCCCCAATAATGCCCCAAAGATTTGGGCCGACACGATTTTTGCCTCCTTCATCTATGGTGTGGCAGGCCTTGCAGGCTCTAAATACCTTCTCGCCTGTAGCCGGATCGGCTGCGGCTAGCCTGGCATCCAGATCATTCTGGGCGCTTGACGCACCTGCGATCAATTGAAGGACGCCAAGTAGTATTCCCGTCATCAGAAGACGACAGATCATTCCATTCTCCACTCCTGCAAGGCCTTTCTATTCCACACGTCAAATGTGCAAGCGAGCGTTCATCCAACCCGCAAGGCGACCCTGTGCATCGTGTTGTTCAGGTAACCTTTCGGATTCCAATCGATTGCGAAAGGCTGCATGACCCCGGCGCTGTCCATTGCCCTGGCCCAAACCTCGTAATAACCGGCCTTCGGGAAGGTCACGGTTTGGCGCCAGTTCTGCCAGGCCCCGGAGTTAACAGGAGCGTCCAGCTCCGCTGTCAGCCAGGTCGCTCCGAAGTCGATGGAAAGGTCAACCCGGTCGACCGTCCGGTCCCCGGACCAGGCGTGACCGCGGACCTCGATCTCCTGGCCTATCTCACTGTTATTCTCCTGAGATGTGATGAGCGATTTGACCGGCATACGTTCGATAATTACAAAGTCTTCCTTTGCAACCTCCTCTCCAGGTGCAACCGAACGATTGGGGACGCGATAGGAAGTTCCGGTCATCTTGGGCCCGTCGTGGACCTGATCGCGAAGCTGTATGCGGGTCAGCCATTTCTGCGAGCAGGATCCGGGCCATCCTGGTACAACGAGGCGCAAAGGCGCGCCGTTTTGTGGGTGCAGTGCCCCGCCATTCATCTCAAATGCGATAAGGACGTCGTCGGTCAGCGCCTTGGCAATCGGGACTCCCCGCGAAATCGGCAGCTTGCTGGTATCTCCCGAAAGGTGCCCGTCGGCGCCATAGTGGGCGGTATAAACGACGTTTGATTTGACGCCGGCCTTCTCCAGGACATCCTTCAACCGCACGCCTGTCCAGTTGGAGCAGCCGACCGCACCCAGCGTCCATTGATTGCCTTTCGCCGGAGGATTGAAAAATGCCCTGCCATTTCCGCCGCATTCTATGACGAGAGCCATCGTGACGACTTCGAACTGATTCCTGAGGTCGTCGATGGAAAGGGTCATCTCCTGGTCGACTAAACCGTCAACTGTGAGCGTCCAAGATGCGGGGTCGACGTCTTCTGGAGGTATACCATTGTTGCGAATGAAATGCCGATTTGTCGGCGTGATATCATCATCCAGGAAGTGAGGCGGCGTTTCGGCGTTAATTGGCCGGTCATTGAGCAAGGTTAATCCGTCCTTGCCAACCAGCACGTCTTCTGCAGCGAAGGCTGCAGGTATCAATCCTTGCGGCATATTGCGATGGAACGGAATGCTCAGGCCGAGCATCGCTCCCACGGTAGCCAAGCCAGCACCGCCTAGAAACCCGCGCCGATCTGAGTGAGCAATACGACCGAAGAATTCGCGATCGGCCTCTTCAGGATTGCGGGCAAAAAATTCACTGATTCCTTGGTGTTTTTCATTGTCGAATGGCATTTCCACCTCCCTTGTTATCTTTAATAACGTCCCAGGGAGGCATTTTATTTCATTCAGGTTGAATCGTCCTGCCGCCGATCGATCTGCTGGAGTTTGGCTATATCGTCAATTAGGAAGGCGTTGTCCTTGCATCTGGCTACGCTCGCCGGCCTCCTGCGCGGCCCCTATCTTTGGTTGTTGACAGTCTTCATATATTTCAATATTTCATGATATATGGAAGATACACGAGCACTCGCGGCCTTTGCCGCTCTTAGCCAAGCTACACGTCTTGAGGTATTCCGCCTGTTGATCCGGGTCGGCCCGACCGGCATGGCGGCGGGTGAGATCGGGGAGTCCCTTGGCGTGCGGCAGAACACGCTTTCGGCCAATCTTTCGGTACTGCTGAATGCCGGGCTGGTGCGCAACGAACGGCAAGGACGCTCCATCCGCTATTACGCCGATATGGATGGATTACGAGGCCTGCTTGGATTCCTGCTGAGCGATTGCTGCGGCGGCCGCGCGGAGATGTGCCAGCCGCTGATCGATGAAATTGCCTGCGCCTGCTGAGGGAACCGCCGACCATGTCCGACAGGGTTTACAACGTACTCTTTCTCTGCACCGGGAATTCAGCCCGTTCCCTGATCGCAGAAGCAATCATGAACGCCGAAGGCAAGGGCCATTTTCGTGCTTTTTCCGCAGGCTCAAACCCCAAGAGCGAGCCCCATCCCTACACGATCGACCTTCTCAAAAGTCTCGGCCATGACACGGCGCGACTGCGCTCGAAGAACTGGAACGAGTTCGCCCTACCCGATACGCCGCAGATGGACTTCGTGTTCACGGTTTGCGATCAAGCCGCCGCCGAGACCTGTCCGGTCTGGCCAGGCCAGCCGATGACCGCCCATTGGGACATACCGGACCCGGCCGCTGTGACCGGCAGTGAAGCGGAACGGCGCCTTGCCTTTTCAATGGCCTACAAAATGCTTTCAACCCGGATATCCTTGTTTCTGAGCTTGCCTTTCGCTTCTTTGGACAGGCTTTCGCTTAAGCAGAAGCTCCAGGATATTGACCTTGCCGAAACAGCAAGTAGCGCCCCCACTTCCTGAACCAACAGCAACTGCGGAATACTTTTCATGACAGACACGACCGCGCCCGCGACGCCGGCCATGAGTATCTTCGAACGTTGGCTAACCCTCTGGGTGGGTCTGGCAATATTGGGCGGATTACTGCTTGGCAGCATCGCGCCCGGGCTGGTCGAGGCCATCGCGGCGGCGGAATTCGCGTCGATCAATCTCGTGATGGCTGTCCTGATATGGGCAATGGTCTACCCGATGATGGTTGGCGTGGACTTCGCGGCAGCTGCCGGGGTTGCCCGGCAACCGAAGGGACTGCTCATCACGCTGACGGTGAACTGGCTGGTCAAACCCTTCACTTTGGCGTTGTTGGCGGTCTTGTTCTTCGACCATATTTTCGCGCCCTTGATCGAGCCTGCGGATGCCGCGCAGTACACAGCGGGCCTGATTCTGCTAGGAGCGGCCCCCTGCACGGCCATGGTCTTTGTCTGGTCCCAGCTCACGCGCGGTGATGAAACCTATACGCTGGTGCAGGTTTCGGTGAACGATCTGATCATGATCGTCGCCTTCGCGCCCATCGTCGCTTTCCTGCTTGGCGTTACGGAAATTTCAGTCCCCTGGGAGACACTGGTCTTGGCGACGCTGCTCTACGTGGTTATGCCATTGCTCGCCGGGTTGCTCACCCGTAGAAGGCTCCGTACGCCCGAACGTATCGCCGGCTTTACCGCCCGCATTAAACCCTGGTCCATGGTCGGGTTGATCACGACTGTGGTGATCCTGTTTGGGCTGCAGGGCAATGTCATTCTGGACAGGCCGCTGGTCATCGGTTTGATCGCCGTGCCGATCGTGATCCAGAGCTATGGCATTTTCGCGCTCGCTTACGGCGCCGCCTACGCCCTCAAGGTGCCCCACCGCATCGCCGCCCCTTGTGCGATGATCGGTACGTCCAACTTCTTCGAACTGGCGGTTGCTGTTGCAATCAGCCTGTTCGGGCTTAACTCGGGCGCGGCCCTCGCCACCGTCGTCGGCGTCCTTGTCGAGGTGCCGGTCATGCTGTCATTGGTGAGTTTCGCCAACCGCACCCGCAACAAATTCCCCGGGGCTTGATTGCCGGAAACACCGCTCACGCGCGCTCCGGCATCTGCGTGTCGCCGGGAATTATAGGTCGGAACAAATTAAGCCACCGATTGAGATTGGATCGAACAGTGCCGGGAGCCGATAACCGCACTTGAAGCTATGTCTCGATGCCGCGGCCAACAACCAACGCCTCCCGAAGCGTCGGGTCCAAGTCGTTGTAGGCCTTGTCCGGCAAGGTCCCCAACGCATCCAGGGTTTTGCTGAAAAAACATCTGACGGCAGCTGCCGATGCGATGTCGAAAATTTCCGGGTCCGAGAGCCCATGCTTGCGCAATCCTGCGACATCCTCCTCCGTGATCGCTGACGCATCACGCACAACGGCGCGCGCAAACTCCATTATCGCTTCGTCCGCAGCACTCAGGACGGAAGCATCGGGCGTTTCCAGAATCTCTTGAAGCTGCGGCGTATCGTAATAGCGTTCGGCAAGCACGGATCCATGTACCAGCATACAGTAGGAGCTTCGAAGCTCTAGAGCGGCTGCAACGGTGACCAGTTCATAGCGCCGTTCATCCATGTTGCGCTTGATACTGTTAAGCAATTCGTTCCAGCCGGCCATCACCTCCGGTCGATGTGAAAAGGCTTTAACCATGTTTGGCAGGTAGCCGAAGCTGTCTCGCACTCTGTTATACATCTGGGATGTGGCCGCGGTTGCTTGCTCTTCTGGAATTACGCTTATGAAAGACATTACCCCTCCTAAGGATAGGTCGCCTCGCGTGGCCAACATCGCTGTGCCGGGGATTTCGGTCCGTTACGGTTCACGCGAGAAGCCCTGAACGACCAGCCTGCAAGAACGCCTCGGTCCTATCAAGTCCAAGTTCCAAGGTAACAGCGGCATTTAAGCGACCTACCTTCACTCCCTGAGGATCGCGGGAAAGCCTTGGAAAATGTGCAATTTGGCACCAGAAAGAAGACCAATCCAATATCTGAATTTCAGGCCTTGATCGTCGCCGATGTCCTGGTGGCAGACTCCGCTCCTCATCACCACCTACAAATTCTATGATTAGCAGGACTTAGCGCGGTTCACACACTATGCTTCATCGACGAGGAGGACCAAAAGGTGACTGAGACCAAAGATCGCAAGGCCAAAGCCGTAGGCATCAACCATGTTGCCCTTGAAGTCGGCGACATTGATCAGGCGCTCGCGTTCTATGGTGCCTTTCTCGACTTCGAAATCGAAAGCAAGAGCGAGAAAGCGGCTTTCATCTATTTCGGCGATCAGTTTATCAATTTTGCGTTGGGCCGAACCCAAGGACCTGACGCGAACCGGCATTTCGGGATCGCCGTGGATGACAAGGATCAGGTGCGACGGACTCTCGAAAAGATGGGCGTTGAACTGCTGGGCGGGCGCTTTCTCGATTTTCTCGACCCCTGGGGCAACCGGGTGGAAATCACCACCTACGCCAACATCCAGTTCTCCAAGGCCGACCACGTCCTCCGGGGCATGGGTCTGGGCCACCTCCAAAAAACCGACAACGCGATTGCCGAGCTTCGGCAGAAGAAGATGGCCCCACCCGACAGGGGTCAGTAAAGAATCGAAGGCATGAAGGCCCCTGATGGCTCATTGTAAAAGCCCTGGCTCATCAGGGTCATAGGCTGAACGATTTTCAAGCCCTGCTCCAGACACCATAGAAGAAGCGCCGTGTTCCGCGTTGGCAGCAAAAAGCCCGGCCCCGCAAACTCGGGCGCAGCGCAGATCAAGGCTTTAATATCCTCATTGCTCTCGCCAACCGCATGGCCAAAAAAAGCAATCTGGGTGGTATACCCCGAGATACGGCCATCGTGCTCGACCACCATAGCGGTGCCTTGAGCGATGGCATTACGCAGATCGCCTTCACGGCTGTAGCCGTTTAGGCTCTGATGGAGCCTCGTGCAGGCCGCAACATCGGCTTCTGACGCGGCGCGTGCCTTGTAACCTGGAATCGCCACTCTTGGCACGGACCCCTGCATCGTCGAGAGCGGTTCGCGCGCGACGAAGCCCATCTTCGTATAAAGCGCTAGCGAGCGATTGTGGTAGGCTGCCTGGACAAGACGAACGCTGTTGACGCCGGCGTCGCGGGCCGTGTCCAGCGCCCAGTCCATTAACTGCCTGCCAACCGTTACGTTCTGGCAAGCCGGATCGATCGTGATCGGTCCCACGCCGGCAACCGTCTCGCTTATCCAAAGGAAATTGCTGCCGACAACCTCGCCCGCCATTTCAGCGACGACCGAACGGATCGCCGGATTGCTTAACGTGTAGTCGAGAAGTCCCTGCGCAACATCTATTGAAGGGAAATCAGGCGGAAAATCGTGGCGTTCCGAGATTGCCTTGAATGCGTGATAGCAGATCTTCCCGCAGGCCGCCGCGTCATTTGGTTGGCCGGGCCTCAAGGTAAACTGATAACCAGGTTGTTGATCGATGTGAAAGTTTGAACCTACGTCCATGTAACCCGCGCGCAATGAACGCGCCTCCCTCCAATTGATAACGAAAGTGGGGGGATTATTGGTGCAACAGTTAGCAATTCGCATTCAGGAAATTTGCGATATCAGATCAGAAAAATGCATAAGCGCCCATGGAGTCCCATCAACTGGGCAGCAGACACTGCAAGCGTCGCCGATTGCGCCTACGCGGCAAAACCTATTCAAGGAGGAAAAGATTAATATATAACATTAATATTTTGAGGTAATTATTTGTTTTACCAATGCTTTCTGTCAGATTCATGAACACGGATTTCGTCACTCCCCAAGAGGCGATAGAGACGCTTCTTACCAAACCCGCGCAACTCTCGTTCACCTATCTCCTCGAAGATGAAACCATCGGTCAACTTCTGCCGCATTTCCTCAGCGAGAATGATCTCCATACTGTCGGCCTGTGTTTCCAACCGCGCAGCCAAATTTATTCCCGGGCCAAAAACATCATAGACGTACTTCTGGATGCCGACGATCGACCCAATTACCGGGCCGCTATTGATCCCGATACGGCAAGCCCACTTTTGGCTGTGGGTTTCGTTGCGGCGACGCAGGAAATGGACGATGCGCAAAGCGACACCGGCAATATTGTTTGCATGGTCGGGCGTCGCTTCGGGTATCCCCGAGACCGCTATATAAGCGTCCCCTATCGTTTTCAGGCGCTCGCATCCGAACTGCTCGACGATGCGATCAAAGGCCGTGAAGATATCATTCAATTCGGAAATTAAAGCTGGCGGGTCTTCCGTAATGGCCATTTCCGTGAAGCCTACGAAGTCCAGCATCAACAACGAGCAATCCTCGAAGCGCTGCGGTGTGGTCACACCGAACTGACGCCATTCTTCGTAAACCGTCTTCGGCATAATGTTGAGCAGCACCTTCTCGACCCGCTCCTTCTCCTTGCGCAAGTCGCGGTTCTGCTTCTCAATCATCGAGGAGTAGGACTGGATCATGTATTCCAGCTCGCGAATTTTAGTGATGTTCTGACATTCCAACATCAAGACCGATAGGGAGTCGGTCTCGCGCAGCGTTATCTCGACGGCCAATGATATCTTTCGAGTTCCGCGCTGGACCTCACTTGCAAAGGTGAACGCCCGGCCCGCCTCCAACCGCTTTTCCATTTTCTCGCGATCTAGCTGCGGAAAGAAACCTTCCAGCGTTCGTGCGCCGCCAGTCTGCTCGGAAAACCAGTGATCCATACGATCATTGAGGAAGACTAAATCAAGGCTTTTGCGGTCAAAGACGGCAAGGCCAACCCCCACGGACTGCAGCAGCAACTTGTTAAAACGATCCAAGTCCATGACGCCGCACCGCTCCTCGTCAGTTGGTCACAATCACGTGCCGGCGTTTCTTGATTTCATGAATCACGTTGTGGACATCGGCCGGATCGAACTCGAAATCCTCCAAAGTCTCCTCAAGGATTGCGGCCATCTCGTCGAAAGCCTCGTCACTGATTGACAGGTTGAGATGCACACGCCTCAAGACTTCATCCGTGTAGGAGGCCGGACCGCCCATCAGCGAAGCAATGAACTTGGTCTGATGATCGATCAAGACCTTCATGTCTGAACTAGCAAAATAGGGGGCCAGAATCTCTGAATCCCCGACCCGATCGTAGAAATCCAGAACGACCTTGCTAACAAAGCCGAAGCCGCCGTATCTGTCAAAAACGGTAGCTGCCATCCCGGCCTCCCTCAGGCTAAGGATACTCCCCAAGCCCCAAGAATAAGCCATTCACCCACTCGAATGTAACTATTGTCTTTGAGTTGGCACTTTTGCAGATGCTCGGTATCGGGAAGGATTAGCGACCAAACTTTAATTCAGAAAGCGAGCGGCAGGCTGGCAACCACCGCTCGCATTCCTGGAATGTTTGTAGCCGTTTGGTTGACTGACTACTTCGAGCTCCGCATGGAATCGATACTCCATGCGCCACCGCCAGCGGCCGCGATGTAGAGGAACGTGAAGCTGTAAAGCGCCGCTAGCTCACCACCGTTGAGAAGCGGGTAAAAGCCCTGCGGCGCATGAGCATAAAAGTACGCGACAGCCATAAGGCCGGACAGAACGAAAGCCACCGGCCGGGTGAACAGACCAACGACCAACAGAGCGCCGCCAATCAGTTCGAACAGACCCGCTGCGCCGCCCATAGACGCCATAGGCACATCGTTCATAGGGCTCACAGGGATGCTCAGATACTTTGTCGTGCCGTGCTGCAAGAACAAAAGCCCGGACATAATGCGCAGAACGCTGAGGAGCTGCGATGAGTACGAGGATAGAAAGTTCACGTTTATAGCCTCCGACAAGACATCGTAAAGGCAACTCATGCCCGTTACGATAGGTCCAAGACAAAAGCCGCAGCGAATAATGCGTTGCGGCCATGCCCCGCAGCGAGTGCTGCGACAAAAATTCACGGTAATTTGCTTCTCAGAGCCTTGTCAACGAAAGGCGGTGTGCGGACGCCCTGCCCTGTTACAACTTAACCCCCCGCAAGCGAAGTGCATTGCCCACGACTGAAACCGACGAGAAGCTCATGGCGGCGGCGGCGAACATCGGCGATATCAACAGCCCCAGGAAGGGATAGAGAATCCCTGCGGCAATCGGTACGCCCGCAGCGTTGTAGATAAAGGCAAAGAAGAGGTTCTGCTTGATATTGCGCATCGTCGCCAAGGCCAGACGCCGGGCTCTGACGATGCCGTTCAGGTCGCCTTTGACCAGTGTGAAGCCAGCGCTTTCGATGGCCACATCGGCCCCCGTGCCCATGGCGATTCCAACGTCGGCCTGGGCCAAAGCCGGCGCATCGTTGACGCCGTCGCCCGCCATGGCGACCTTGTGCCCCTGGGCCTGGAGTTCCTTGACGATGCGCGCCTTATCCTCTGGCATGACGTCGGCCCGAATATCGTCGATTCCAAGCCTGGCGGCGACGGCACGCGCCGTGCGCTCGTTATCACCGGTAGCCATAACGATCCGCAATCCCTCCGCGTGAAGCGCCTTCAGGGCCTCCGGCGTGGTCTCCTTGACCGGGTCAGCAACCGACACAAGCCCTGCGATGACATTATCGATGATAACGAACATGACGGTCTCGCCTTCATCGCGCCGGGCGTTGGCCGCATTTGCAAACGGTGCGCTGTCCAATCCCATTTCGGCGACAAGCTTCGCATTGCCAAGCGCAACAGCCTTGCCGTCGACAACGCCGCGAACGCCTTTGCCGACCACAGCTTGGAAGTCCTCTGCCTTGGCAAGCGACAATCCGCGTTCCTCGGCACCAGCAACAATGCTCTCGGCCAGCGGATGTTCGGATCCACGCTCCAAGCTCGCTGCGATACGGAGAACTTCGCCTTCCTCAAACCCTGCCTCCGGCACCACTGCCGTCAGCATGGGCTTGCCGCGCGTCAGCGTACCGGTCTTATCGACGATCAGGATATCGACCTTTGCGAATCGCTCCAACGCCTCGGCATTCTTAATCAATACGCCGACCTGAGCACCACGCCCAGTGGCCGTCATGATCGACATCGGCGTCGCAAGTCCCAGGGCGCATGGGCAGGCGATGATCAGCACCGCGATTGCTGAGACCAAGGCATAAGCAAAGGCTGGTGAAGGGCCCCAAACCGCCCAAGCGACGAACGCAATGGCAGCAACGGCGACCACCGCCGGAACGAAGTAACCAGCAACGGAATCCGCTAGCTTCTGAATGGGCGCCCGGCTTCTCTGGGCCTCTGCGACCATATTAACAATTTGGCTTAATACAGTATCGGAACCAACTCTTTTTGCTTCAATAATAAAGCTCCCAGTTCCATTAACTGTGGCACCGGTTACGAGATCCCCTTCCGCCTTTTCGACGGGCAAGGGTTCACCGGATATCATCGACTCATCGATGGAAGAGTGCCCCTCAATAACGACACCATCGACTGGCACCTTGTCACCCGGACGAACGCGCAGCCGATCACCAACCTTGACCTCTTCGAGCGGCACCTCCTCTTCACGGCCGTCCTCCCGGATGATGCGCGCGGTCTTGGCGGCCAGATCCAGTAAGGCCCGAATGGCCGTGCCGGTTCGTTCGCGCGCGCCCAGTTCCAGCAACTGCCCTAACAGGACAAGCACGACGATAACCGCGCCGGCCTCGAAGTAGACCCCGACGTTTCCATGGGCGTCCTGAAAGCCAGCCGGAAAGATTCCCGGTGCCAACACCGCCACGATACTGAAGCCATAAGCGGCGGCCACGCCCATCCCGATAAGCGTGAACATGTTGAGATTACGGCTAATGAGGGATTTGACGGCCCGCACGAAGAATGGCCATCCAGACCAGAGCACCACCGGTGTGGCCAGCACGAGTTCCACCCACAGAGCCGGGCGTTCGCCGAGCATGTCTCGTAGGAACCCCAGTCCGAGCATCGGACCCATGGTCAGCAAAAGGATCGGCAGCGTCAGAACCGCGCCGACAATGAAGCGCCGCTTGAAGTCGACCAACTCCGGATTGGGACCCTCCTCGCCGGTGGGAATACCCATAGGTTCAAGCGCCATGCCACAGATCGGGCAATCTCCCGGCTTATCCTGAACGATCTCCGGGTGCATCGGGCAGGTAAATTGCGTGCCCTTAGGGGCCTCTGCCGCGGCCTTTTTATGAGCACCCGAAAGGAAGTGCTCTGGATCAGCCGAGAACTTGTCATGGCAACGCTGCGAGCAGAAATGATAGTCCTGCGCTTCATGGGTAAAGCTCGGTTTGCCCTTTCCCAATGCAACTTTCATACCGCAGACGGGATCGATAACGCTTGGCGCCTCACCCTCGGTTTTGCTGTGACAGCAGTCGCCCTGATGGGTGTGATGGGCGTGGTGTTGGTTGTGCTCTTGCATGTTCCGCCTCTAGTGTGATCGCCGTGATAGCGCGATCAAAAGGGTTGCTCATACGTCAGTTACGCTTGAACATGGACCTTCCACTAACTGGAAGGTCAAGGGGTTTTCATGTATAATTGTTGCTTCCCTATCTTCCGGTAAGCGGAAGGTTTAGGCCCGCAGTCAGGTCACTCTCTTTACCAACCGACATCTCGCTTCGTCGCAAGTGACCGATTGCACAAAAGACAGGCTCATCTCATGAGCACGTCCGACCCGACGCCGAGCAATGAAAGTCGCCAATCGTCAAAAGGGCTGCTTTGGCTCAAGCATGCCCTTGTGTTGGGACTTCTCCTGCTCGGCTGGTACATCCTGGACCATAGCGGAATTGTAGATTTCTTCGTGCGTAGCGAAGGCGTCGAGAGCGCCGTGAAGGAACTGGGCGCGGGGGGACCCGCGCTGATTGTCTTCGGAATCGCCGTCGCCGTGGTCATAACCCCTCTTCCCAGCGCGCCCGTTGCCCTTGCTGCAGGGGCGCTCTATGGAATGTACTGGGGTACATTTTATATCGTGCTCGGGGCGCAACTAGGAGCAACCATCGCTTTTCTGGTCGCGCGCCATTTCCGAAACGGCGTTCTCCACCCCTTTGTCAGCAAGGCAGAAACTCTGCCACTTTTGGGAAACCAAAACACCTTGATGGCTACGGTTCTCGTATCGCGGATACTGCCGTTCCTGTCATTTGATCTTATCAGCTATGCGGCTGGGCTCTCGATTTTGGAGTTCAACCGCTTTTTCATAGCGACACTGGTCGGCATCGTGCCAATGAGTTTCCTGCTTGCGCATCTGGGAATGTCGGTACGGGAGATCGATGGCGCGGGCGTCGCAATTACGTTGGTTATCGTTGTGGCCATGGTTGTGGCTGGATACCTGATCAAAAGAATCCTTGCGGCCCGCAATCGGTAATCGCCGTTTAGTGAAGGGCTGCGCTTCCGGCTTGCCAGCGCCCTCCTATAGCGCCAATCTGTCGCGCCGCTATGTGACTTTGGGGCAGAATTTGTTGGCGACATTACCTAATTGATCTTTTTCGGACCGAATCACTTTGGCTTATCTGCAATTCATCATCGGCAACTATCGCAGCCTTTCCTACGGCTTCATGTTGTCGCTGTTTTCCACCTTCGGACAGACCGCTTTTATCGCTGTCTACGGCGGTCAGATCTTGGTTCTGTACAACATGACGCCGGGTGAATACGGCCTGCTTTACATGCTTGCCACGCTTTCCAGTGCCGCCCTCATGATACAGGTCGGAAAGCTGGTCGACGATTTGCCCCGGGTACTTTTTACAGGCGCCGTGCTGGTCGGAATGGCCGTTGCCTGTCTGGCGATGTATGCCCAAGCCTATATCCAGTCAATGCTGTTTCTATACCTGACGCTGCTCCTTCTAAGGTTGTTCGGCCAGGGTCTAATGAGCCATGCGTCGATGACGGCAATGGCACGCGACTTCAATCGCAACAGAGGAAAGGCACTTTCCATCGCGGCTATGGGGCACGCCCCTGGCGAAGCCTTCTTCCCATTGATCGCCGTCGGCTTGATGGCCTGGATCGGATGGCGCGAGTCTTGGCTTGCCTATGCCCTTGTCTGCCTCTTCGTCGTCTTACCGCTCTCATCATGGCTTGCAACAAAGCCGCGGCAGCCCCGCAGTGGCGCAGAGCCGCAACCAAGCGATGCGGAACGCTTGGCAGAAAGCCAGGGCTGGACTCGCACGCAGGTCATTCGAGATTCCGGCTTTTACCTACTTCTGCCCGTGGTGTTCGCAGCCCCCTGCTTGGGGACCGGGCTATTTTTCCACCAAGTCGTCCTCGTCAATGAGAAGGGTTGGGAGCTAAGCGCTTTTGCCTCCGGCTTCACGACCTTCGCCATTGCGACCACGACTTTCGGTCTGATCGGTGGAAGATTGATCGACGGACGTAACGCGCGCTGGTTACTGAACTTTTCTCTTTGGCCGATGGCGCTTGGCTTTTTGTTGGTTTCGCTATCGGGCAACCCGTGGATCGTCCACGCATTGATGCTCCTCGTCGGTATTACTGTCGGCTTCAATCACACAATTGGAACGGCCCTTTGGGCAGAACTCTACGGCCTCGCCCATCTGGGATCGATCAGGGCACTCACCTCATCGTTCATGGTTTTCTCGACTGCATTGGGGCCCGCTATGATGGGGCTCCTTTTAGACCAGGGGATTTCAATGGATCGGGTCATGTTGCTTTCCGCAGTCTGGGTGGCGGTCACCGCGGCTTGCATACCTTTGATTTTGGCGTCCATCCAACGAAAGCGCCCGGACCTGGCGGCTATTTCCAGCCGCTGAGGAGGGCCTGATCAATTAGGATGAAACCCATCAAATGCTTCGCGCCTAGAACCTGGCGCAAAGTTTAGGTCTGACGATCGTGCAGGGAATTAAACCGACGCGCTTTGATTCAAATCTAAGATGCTCAAGATAAGGAATCTGGTAAACCCGCCCGTCGCAACCCTTCCACGAAACGCTCGATATCAGCGGGAATCTTGCTAGGCACCATCGCGGCATCAGCGGTCGTATGAGTGGGTTCGAGGGTGCGATAATCCTCAACCGCTTGTCGTGCTTCCTCCATGCGATCCTGCCAAGCCAGTGCCGAAGCCAACTGCCGGCGAAAGGTTGGGTTTCGAGGTGCTAGCCGAATTGCTTGCCTGGCGGTACTCGCTGCTTCCCCGTGACGCTCAAGGCTCATGTAGGCCCAAAAAAGTCCCATAAGCCAGAATACCACCATCCCGTCGCGGGGACTGAGGCGGATAGCCTGGGAAATAGAATCAATTCCCTTCTCGGCCTCTCCAAGCAGGGCAAGCGCCGCCCCTCTGATCCCAATTGCCGAGGCAAAGTTGGGGCTCAAGTCTATGGCCCGCTCGACCGGCGGCAACACCTCGTCCCATTGGTGCGTCACCACATTTGACCAGGATAGGATTGTCAGCGCCCAGGGATCCGTATCATCGATAGCAACGGCATCTTTGGCTGTCGATGCCATAGCCTGCAACGATGTCGCGGGATCATCGCTCCAGCGGTAATAGGATTCGAGAAAATGGACGAGAGCTAGATCGCTCATGCCAAACTCGCCACTTGGAACAAGGGATATCGCCCGCTCAAACAACAATCGCGCCTCGTTAGCATCTCGACGCCCCAGTTTCCAGAGGTGCGCACGCCCGCGCATCACGCATTCCCAGGCATCAAGCTGGGAGGCGTCCTTGCGCTTGGCTTGCTGTGCTTCGACCAAAAGGAACTCCGGCGCAATCGCGCCGACGATAGATGCCGTCACCTCGTCTTGCACATCGAAGATATCGGCAAGCATCCGGTCGAATCGCTCGGCCCAGACATGATTACCCGTCGTCGCGTCGATAAGCTGGGCGGTGATCCGGAGACGTTCACCCGCCTTGCGGACGCTACCCTCCAGCAGATATTTGACGCCAAGCTCGGCGGATACCTGCTTCACGTCCATCGAGCGACCCTTGTAGGTAAAGCTGGAATTGCGCGCGATGACAAAGAACCAAGGCATCCGCGATAGGGCCGTGATGATATCTTCCGTCATGCCATCGGCAAAAAACTCCTGCTCTGGGTCGCCGGACATATTGTCGAAAGGCAAGACGGCTATCGAAGGTTTATCTGGCCGCTTTGCGAGCCCAGCCGATAGGGGAAGCGCAGCTGCAATCGAAGCTGCATCGGGAAGCCACCGCCAAACCCGGATAGGCCGGTCAATATTCTTCAGTGCCTGTTCACCACCGTCCTCAAAGCCAAAGGGCAGTTGACGATGGACCTGCTCGTAAACCGCGCCTGAAATACAAACGCCACCGGGATTGGAGAGCGTTTCGAGGCGTGCGGCGATGTTCACGCCGTCGCCATAGATATCGGACCCTTCCAGGATGATATCCCCCAGGTTAACGCCAATACGCAGGCGAATCTGCCGTTCATCCGGCTGCGATTGCTCCTGGGTTGTAAGAGTCTGCTGGATTTCGATCGCGCAGGTAACCGCATCAACAACGCTGCCAAACTCGACCAGCAATCCATCGCCCATCAACTTGACGACCCGCCCGTGATGTTGATCGATTTTTGGCTGCACGACTGTCTTGCGTACCTGCTTGAGACGCGCAAGCGTCCCGGTTTCGTCCAGGCCCATCAGGCGCGAAAATCCCACCACATCACCAGCAAAGATGGCTGCAAGCCGACGCCCCATGGATCTCCTCCCAGCAGGAGAATAACCAGCAATGCCTGGAAAGACCATGCACCTAGAAGCAACGGGCAAATTGCGGCAATAGCGATAGCGCCAGCGCTCCTGGAGCCTATAATGCCGCTCTCACTTACTTCTGTTGAAAGTCCTACTCCTTGTTACGACAGACCCATGATCGCCATCGGCCAAGATTGTTTCCCGCACTTTGGCGTTCCCTAATCGGCCGTTGCCCCAACTGCGGGCAGGGAAGGCTGCTCGCAACCTACTTGAAACCGGTGGAATCCTGTTCGGTATGTCACGAGGCCTTCGGGCATATCAGGTCGGATGATGCAGCACCATGGCTGACGATTCTGATCGTGGGCCATATCGCTGGGCCGGTCATTTTAGCGTTTGAAAGCGACAGAACGTGGCCCGACTGGGTTTCGATGGCACTTTGGCCCGCTTTTGCGCTTGTCCTCGCACTGTTGGTTCTCCCGCGCGCAAAGGCACTCTTCATCGGTGCGATTTGGGCAACCAAGGCCCCAGGCTCGGAACAACCCTAACGCCTTTTCAGCCGGACCTGAGCCAGTGCTTGAGGTTACGTTCTCCTGTTTGAGAGAACTGCATGATCCTGGTGCCTTCGATGCGCTCGGCCCAGCCTCTGGCGCGAATGCCCGCCAGCAAGGCCTGCCCCAAGCTGCCGCCGAGATGATGCCGACGCATGCTCCAATCGAGACAACTGAGAGTCATCGTCCGCCGCTGCGCCGACAAACCCTGAATATCGATTCCAAAGCGAGCAAAGGCCGCGCGGCCGGATGCGGTCACGTTCAAGGCATCGCCGTCCGTGACCAGCCACCCCCGCTCCATCATTGTATCGTGTAAGAAAACGCCCATCTCCCCCGCCAGATGGTCGTAGCAAACTCTGGACTTCCTAAGTGCCGGGTCTCTGGGACCGGTTCTTACACGCCTGCCGGAATGCTTCTGCGCCACGCCCATCAGGGCTTCAATGGCGCCTGCAACCTCAGGCCCCTGAAGGCGATAGTAGTGATGGCGGCCCTGTATCTCCCGTGCCAGCAATCCTCCATCCAGGAGCTTGCTCAGGTGTGCACTTGCCGTCTGTTTGGAGATACCTGCCTGGAAAGCCAGTTCACTGGCCGTCAGCGCCCGGCCGTCCATGAGAGCCGTCAGCATGTTCGCCCGCCCTGGGTCACCTATCAGCGCCGCGACGCGGGAAATATCGGGACCTTCTTTCATAGTTCAATCATAAACGTACCATTGACGTACAACAAGCTGCTATTCTCATCGGTAATCTGGAACCGGATACGAAAGGGATTGTGATTCATGCTTGCGGTTATTTTCGAAGTTCTCCCCCACCCGGACTATCGGCAGGAGTATCTGGATATCGCGGGCGAACTGCGCCCATTGCTGGACGGCATCGATGGCTTTATCTCCATCGAAAGGTTTCAAAGTCTGACAACGCCGGACAAGGTTTTGTCCCTGTCGTTCTGGCGCGACGAGGCGGCGCTTTCGGCTTGGCGTAACATGGGTGAGCACCGGATGGCGCAGGCCAAGGGTCGCGCTCGCATCTTCAAGGATTATCGTCTGCGCATCGCTTCGGTTGTTCGCGATTATGGCTTGCAGGATCGCGACGAAGCCCCCAGCGACAGCCGCGGCTTCCACCGTCACTCCTAAGCCAAAAGCAGCCGAAAAAAGAAAACACCGCTCATCACGAGACCAATTAAGATAACGCCGCCGCGCACGACCGCCTTGGGCAAAGCCCGTGCCAGGGGTGCGCCCGCGTAACCGCCTGCGATTGCCGCCGCCATCATGACCAAGGCCTGCGGCCAGGCGACAATACCTGCGGCGGCGAAAGTCGTGACCGAGATTGCCGAAAGGACGAATGAAAGGCCATTTTTCAAGCCATTCATCTGATTTAGGTCCCGCATTCCCCATAACGAGAAGAGCGCCAACAGCACAATACCCAGGCCGCCGTTGAAGTACCCGCCGTAGATTGACACCAAGGTCATTGCAACGCCGCCGTTCGGGCGCAAAGCAAACTTGGCGCTCCGCGACCAATCCTGAACTCTGTCACCAAATGCAAAGGCCCCTGTGGCCAGCAGCAGCAAAAAAGGCACCACGATCGAAAAGGCCTCGTTCGATGAAACAAGAAGCAGAAGCGAGCCCCCTAACCCGCCGAGCAAGGTCATGCCGACAAACTTCAGGAGGAGACGACGATCCACCGCCTTCAACTCGCGGATGAAGCCCAACGCGCCACCAAGGTATCCGGGGAAGACGGCAACAGCGCTGGTTGCATTGGCGGCAACCGGCGGAACTCCGACATAGACGAGTGCCGGGAACGTCAGGAAAGTGCCCCCACCAGCAACGGTATTGAGGACTCCAGCAAAAAAAGCGGCCAGCGCCAAGAGTGAATACTCATACATAAAGCGAAGCCCGTTACTTGAGGCAAGACAAGCAGGTTTGGTGGGCGCGTAAGTTAGAGATAACGGTATTTATGTTCAATGCCTGGACCCAAATGCCTCCTTGTCCTTCTCCCAATTCGACTGGCTAAGATAAAGACCTCACGCTACAGTTAACCTGCGATTAGGTTAGGAGGGCGCAATGCCTCCCAGTGAAGGCGGCCCAAAGGGTGGCAAGCACGACTATGCCATCGTCGCCGAACCAGCAGGACACATAATCAAGCTCGAATTCAACGGCGTGGTAGTCGCCGAAAGCGACCGTGCGATTCGCTATCGGGAAGCGCATTTTTCTCCAGTTTATTATTTTCCACGCGACGACGTCCGCATGGACTTGATGAAGCGGAGCCGCCATCGCACTCATTGTCCTTTCAAAGGAAACGCGTCGTACTGGACCTTGGTCGTCGGAAACAAGGAGGTCGAGAACGCTGTCTGGAGCTACGAAAATCCGCTGCCGGAAGCCGACGCCATAAAGGGATACCTGTCATTCTATCTGCAAAAGCTGGGCGCCAGTTACAGCGAGGATGGCGATTTTCAGAACGTACCCAATGTACGTGAAAGCCATGGCACACCCTTCATTGATTGGGTTCTGCACGAAGGTTGGGACGCTGGCGGTCCTGGTCGATTAACGCGGTCGTTGGCGGAGATGATGCGTGCTAACGGGATGCCCATCTCTCGCCTCTCCGTCTTTCTCAGAACACTACACCCACTTCTCATCGGGAGTGCATTTGTTTGGCGTGACGACAAGCCAGACATCAATTCTTTTGTACTAACCCATGATACGCTCTCCAGCCCGGTCTTTCTCGACAGCCCTTTGGTGCCGATTTTTAACGGCGCCGGCGGCATTCGAAGGCGCCTTGAAGGCGCCAATCCGATGCTTGATTTTGGCATTTTGCACCAATTGCATAAGGAAGGCATGACCGACTACGCTGCGATGCCCATGTTGTTTTCGGATGGTCAGATCAATGTACTGACCCTTTCGACCCGAGAAGTGGGCGGTTTTTCAACTGCTCATCTTGGTATGTTGCACGAAATTCTGCCGGTCCTTAGCAGGCTGTTCGAAGTCTATGCGGCCAGGAGCATGGCAAATACCCTCCTTCAAACCTATCTGGGCCGCCACACCGGAGAGCGTGTGATGAGAGGTTTGGTGAAGCGCGGTGACGCGGAACTGATAACCGCCGCCATCTGGTTCTGTGATTTACGGCAATCCACGTCGCTGGCCGAGTCCATGCCCGCCGAGGAATTCTTGGAGATACTCAACAACTTTTTCGAATGCATGGTGCGCCCCATCGTCGAATACGGTGGAGAGGTGCTTAATTTCATTGGCGATGCGGTGCTCGGAGTTTTCCCTTTGGCCAATGACAAAGCCGACGAGCAGAGGGTTTGCGAAGAAGCCTTGATGGCTGCGGCCGAAGCCGAGGTTCGCATGAAAGCCTATAACGACAAGCGGGTAGCGGCTGGAGGTGCACCCTTAGACTACGGCATAGGACTCCACTTGGGACAGCTTACCTACGGCAACATCGGCATACCAGAACGCCTGGAGTTCACCGTGATCGGTTCTGCCGCAAACAAGGCCGCACGCATTGAAAGCCTGACGAAGGAAGTTGAACATCGCGTGCTCACCTCAATCGAGTTTGCCAAAAGCAGCCACGTACCCCTGCAATCCATCGGATCTTTCCCACTGCGTGGCCTTCCTGGCGAACATGAGATTTTTGTCCCTACCCAAACCCTGGGATACTGACAGCCCGCGTTTCATGGCAACTGCCTGTTGATCTCTCTCTAAGCATTGAACAATAAGAAAAATTCCGATTTTAAATTTTCTTTCTGCCACGCGCCGCTTAATACGTGGCAAAATACCCAAAAATAGATGCCGATAAATGCACAATTCGGAATAGATATTGATGGAGTTGGATCAGAATGGCTTTTACCGGCAACATCGACGGCGCGCCCACGGGGAACCCCTGGCTGGATAGTTTGATCGCTGGTGGCGCCTGGAGCGACGGCGATGGCGGCACTGTGAGCATCACCTACTACCTGCAAAGCGGTAACGATCCGTTTAACGTGTTCCCAAGCACCGGCAAGGTCTGGGACAGTTACGAGATCGCCGGCATCGAACTTGCTTTCTCGCTTTGGGAAGCCGTCGCAAATATTGATTTTGTTGAAAATGGAGGTTCGGCCAATTCCGATATCTGGTACTGGGTCACAGACAACCAAGGAGCGAGCGGAACCCTGGGCTGGCATGAGATTCCCGGCTTCGATGTGGGCGAGCCGCTTTACGGCGTTTTCAATTATCAGGGCACCGGTTGGACCGAATTAGGCCTCGCACAGGGCGGCTATGGTTTTGTGACCTACATCCATGAGATTGGCCACGGGCTAGGCCTGGCACACCCTCATGACGGCGGCCCCGCGGCTGACGGCACGGTGTTCCCGGGCGTTTCGTCACCCTTTGGCGATTATGGGCTCTACGACCTGAACCAGGGCGTCTTCACGACGATGTCCTATAACACCGGCTTCGAGACGCGCTTCCCGTTCCATTCAAACCTGAACTACGGCTACGAGGGCACGCCCATGGCGCTCGACATCGCCGCTGTTCAGGCGATCTATGGTGCCAACACCACCTACGCCTCCGGCTCCGATATCTACACGCTGCCAACCGTCAATGCGTCCGGCACCTTCTGGGCTGCGATCTGGGATACCGGCGGCTTTGACACGATTACCGCCAACGGCACAAACCTCAATGTCGTGATTGATTTGCGCCCGGCACCGTTGAGCGGAGAAAACGCAGGCGGTTACGTTTCCGCGGCGCAAGGAATCGTCGGCGGCTTCACAATCGCTGCAAACGTCTTGATAGAGGGCGCGGAAGGCGGCTCCGGTGCGGACAGCCTCGTAGGCAACGGCGCAGACAATCTGCTTGTCGGCAACAACGGCAATGACATGCTCTTCGGCTTGACGGGCAACGACGATCTCTATGGCGGCATCGGGCTCGATACCATTCATTCGGACTCCGGCAACGATCTGCTGTCCGGCGGCGACGGCAATGACAATCTCTATGCCTATTCCGGCGATGATCTGATCATGGGCGGCGGTGGAAACGACTTTATTGACGGTGGCTCCGGCATTGATACAGCCATCTTCGAAGGCAACATCGCGGAGTACTCAATCGCCGGTAGCGGAAATACGCTCACGGTCACCGATGTATTGGATGGCAGTGACGGTACCGACACGTTGGTATGGGTCGAGTTCCTGCAGTTCAACGATACGACCGTGGCCGCTTCGGACTATCAAGGCAGTAACAGCATTGCCCTGGCGAGTTACACCCCCCCGGCTTCTTTGTCCCGGATGGACGCTTCTTTTGGTGACGATGATGCGCTGCAGGCGTTGGTCTAGGGCGCTACCGGACACCATGTGCCCGGCAATAGGCTTCCAACGACGCGATTGCCGAGGCTTTTTCCGCTCTGTCCAAGAATGACGCGGTAAAGGAGTTCCTGGCCAACTTGGCCAGATGCTCCCGGCTTAGACCAAGCGCCTGCTGGACCGCTCGGTAGTTGTCGGCGACATACCCCCCAAAATAAGCCGGATCGTCGGAATTTACGGTTGCCTGAAGGTCAAGATCAAGCATCCGCCGCAAGGGGTGCTCCGCCATATCGCGCACCACCTTGAGCTTCAGGTTGGACAGCGGGCAAACCGTCAGCGCCATCTGGTCTCGGCGCAGACGCTCCACCAACAGCGGATCCTCCAGCGCCCGATTGCCGTGGTCGATCCGGTCGATCCCCAACTGATCCAGAGCTTGCCAAACATAGTCCGGAGGCCCCTCCTCTCCGGCATGGGCAACACGCTTGAGTCCCATAGCCCCTGCGCGCGCGAAAACACGGCTGAACTTGCTCGGCGGATGCCCGTTCTCCGAAGAATCAAGCCCGACCCCTAACAGACGATGGCTATAGGGCGCGGCCTGCTCCAGAACCGCCAGAGCGCTTGCCTCGTCCAAGTGCCGCAAAAAACAGAGGATCAAGCCGCTGGAAATTCCAAAAGCACGCTTCCCCTCAGCCAAACCGGACTCGATCCCATCAAGGACTGTTTTCAACGCTACACCTCGGTCAAGGTGTGCCTGCGGGTCAAAAAAAACTTCAACATGCCGGACGCCGTCCTCAGCGGCCCGCGTCATGTAGGCAAGGGTCAGATCGTGAAAGTCCTCTTGTGTCAGCAGAACCGACATACCCTGATAATAGAGGTCCAGGAAGTCCTGCAGGCTTTCAAAACTGTAGGCAGCCCGCAGGGACTCAACAGTGTCATAGCCGATCTCCACGCCATTGCGCGCAGCGAGTTGAAACAAGAGGTCTGGTTCAAGGCTGCCTTCCAGGTGCAGATGCAACTCGGCTTTCGGTAGGCCGCGGATAAAATCATCGTCGCAAATCATCATCCATCCTATGCAATAAAGCCGGGAATTCAAAAGGCGTCGTAAGATCACAAAGGCATGATCCGAAGTTGAGGCATTGAGATGCCCTGCTAGTATTGACGGCATGCGTGTCTTGAGGACATGGGCCGTTATCTTTGCCCTTACCAGTCTGCTTCTCCCGATGTCCGGCAGAGGCAAGACCCAGTGCGAAAGCGGCGCCATGCTGACGCAACGGCTTTCCTGTTATATTCAGGCAGCGGAAGCGGCAGGCAACCCCGCGGTCTGCCTGGAAAGTCCTGAGCCTTCAATCCGATTCAACTGCATCAGTCTGTACGCCGAACACAACGAGGCGCCGGCAGCCTGCAGCCTGATCGAGGCTGAAGAAGCGCAGCGGCCCCATCTGCGCGCAGCCTGTGTGTCGGGTGTGGCAGTAGCCAACAGAAACCCGGCGCTCTGCGCGACGGTGGAACAGCCCTTGGTCAAGGACACCTGCTATTCGTTTCTGGTACTCGAACAAGGCATGGACAAGGCGCTCTGCGAGAACATAGAAAACAAAGCACTACAGGAAGCCTGCAACACGCCGAAAGGATCCAACTGACTGATGACCAGACTCTTCATCGACGCCGACGCCTGTCCGGTAAAACGCGAAGCGCTGCGTATCGCCGAACGCCATGGACTGCAGGTGTTCATGGTATCCAATGGCGGTATCCGGCCCGACCCCTCGCCGCTGGTCGAGACGATCATCGTTCCAGCTGACCCGGATGCAGCAGATCGTTGGATTGCCGACCGGATTGAACCGGGAGATATTTGCGTCACGCAGGACACACCGCTTGCGGCGGTCTGCATAGGCAAAGGCGGCAGCGCCCTGCGTGCCAACGGTGAGCCTTTTACTCAGAACAACATCGGCAATGCGATGGCAATGCGCGACCTGATGGCCGACCTCCGCGCCGCAAACCCACTCGCGGCCATGGGGAGCGGGCGTAGTTTCACCAAGGCTGACCGCTCGCGATTTCTTGGCGCGTTGGATACGTTGATACGCAAACTGCACAAGGCAGGTTCCTGAAAAAGAAACTCTGCTTTGGAGGGCTTACAGGTTATCCTCCAAAGCTGAATTTAAATCGTTTTAAATGCTGAGGAGAGGCCATGCCCCGCTTCGCCGCAAACCTAACAATGCTGTTCAATGAGCATCCTTTTCTCGACCGCTTCACCGCGGCAGCGGATGCGGGTTTTGAAGCAGTGGAATTTCTCTTTCCCTACGACCACTCGCCCCAGCAGGTCGCAGATATGCTTCATGGACGCGGGCTGACCCAGGCGCTCTTCAATCTGCCCCCGGGCGATTGGGCTGCCGGTGAGCGCGGGATCGCAGGGCTTCCGGGCCGCGAACAGGAATTTCAAGATAGCGTCGGCCTGGCTCTGGATTACGCAAAAGCGCTCAATTGCAAGACGCTGCATGTCATGTCGGGAATTTGCCCACCGGACGCGGACCGGGCGCATTACTTGGAGACCTATGCCGGCAATCTGCGTTTTGCCGCCGAGATGTTGGGCAAGGAGGGCATAACCGTCGTGGTGGAGCCCCTGAACAACCGGGATGTACCGAACTATCTAATCCCACGCCCGGCCGACGCCAGACAGGTAATCAATGCGGCAGGCGCCGGGAACTTAGGCTTGCAGTTCGATTTTTACCACGCCCAGATCATGGGCGGAGATCTCTCCAGGAGTTTTGAAGCCAACCTTGATCTAATCCGGCATATACAGATTGCCGGGGTGCCGGAACGTCATGAGCCGACCGTTGGCGAAATCAACTATGGTTACCTTTTCGCCTTGATCGATCGCCTTGGATACGACGGTTGGATCGGCTGCGAGTATAAACCCAGAGCCGATACGCTGACCGGATTACGCTGGCTGCAACAAGTTGGAGCTCAATAGTTATGCCGCTCCTCCTAGGCTGCATTGCGGATGATTTCACTGGCGCGACGGATCTGGCCAATACGCTCGTCAAAAGCGGCATGAGAACCGTCCAGATCAACGGCCTGCCCGGCCCTGACAGTGCGGCCCCCGCTGATGCGGAAGCAATCGTGGTAGCGCTAAAGTCGCGCACCCAGCCGGCGGAACAAGCTGTGGCTGACAGCCTCGCTGCACAGACTTGGTTGACAGCCGGCGGCGCGCGCCAGATCCTTTTCAAGTATTGCTCCACTTTTGATTCCACGCCGCTCGGCAACATCGGCCCGGTCGCCGAAGCTCTGATGGATCGGTTGGATGCCGACTTCACGACATTTTGCCCGGTCTTCCCCGGCGCCGGACGCACCCTCTACCAAGGACACCTCTTCATCTGGGATACCCTGTTGTCAGAGTCCTCGATGCGGAACCACCCGCTGACACCGATGACCGACGCAAATCTCGTGCGATTCTTGCAGCTGCAGACCAAGCGCAAGGTTGGGCTTTTGGCGCACCAGACTGTCCGCGCGGGCAGCAAGGCCGTTAGGGACACACTCCGAGAGCTCAGACAGCAAGGCATCGAGTTTATCATTTGCGACGCCCTCACCGATGAGGACCTGATCACCTTGGGTCACGCTCAAGCGGGCTGTCGGTTACTGACGGGCGGATCGGGGATTGCTATGGGCTTGGCCGACAACTTCCGGGCAGCGGGATTGAGCCTTCCGGACTCCACTTCGTCTCTCCCGGCCGTTTCTGGACCTCAGGCGATCCTTTCGGGAAGCTGTTCCGAGGCAACCTTGGGCCAACTGCAGTATGTTAGCGGGCGCTATCCGTTTTTCCGCATCGACCCTCTCGCTTTGGCCAGAGGCCAAGAATTGGTCGGGCGGGCGCTGAACTGGGCAGAAGACAAGCTGGGAGATGTCCCCATCGTCTTTGCCGCGAGCGCCGAACCGGCGACCGTCAAGGCGGCACAGGAAAAGCTTGGGCGTATGGAGGCGGGAGAGTTGGTAGAGAAAGCTCTGGGCAAGATTGCGCAAGGTCTCGTCGAACGCGGACTACGCAGGCTTGTCGTGGCTGGCGGCGAGACTTCTGGCGCCGTCGTCAGCGCACTGGGATTGAAAGCCTTGCGTATCGGTCCGGAGATAGCGCCTGGCGTACCTGCCACGGTTAGCTTGACGGACCCCCCTTTGGCTGTTGCGCTCAAGTCCGGCAATTTTGGCGGACCTAATTTCTTCGAGAAAGCCTTTGAGGTCATGCCATGACTGAGTCTTTGCTGCGCGAAAGAATGGCGATCTTCGGAAAGTCGCTTTACGACCGCGGGTATCTGCATGGCAGTTCAGGGAACATTTCCGTGCGCCTGGAGGATGGTTTCCTCGTCACACCGACCAACTCCTGCCTGGGCTTCCTGGACCCCGGCGCCATAGCAAAGCTCGACCTGAGCGGTCGGCATTTGTCCGGGGACAAGCCCTCCAAGGAAGCGTTCCTGCACGTCAGCGTTTACCAGGCCCGGTCCAATTCCCAAGCAGTCGTGCATAGTCACTCGACGCACTCGGTTGCCCTGTCATGCCTCCAGGCCGCCGATCCAACCGACCTTTTGCCGCCTATCACGGCCTACGGCGTGATGAAAATTGGCAAGCTACCGCTGGTTCCCTACTACCGTCCCGGTGATCCGGCACTGGCTGCAGCCGTCCAGGAAACCGCTACTGATCACAGTGCCGTCTTACTTGCAAACCATGGTCCGGTTGTCGCAGGACGCTCACTTGAGGACGCCATCTGGGCCCTGGAGGAACTTGAGGAAACGGCCAAATTGCATTTCCTGCTGGAAGGCCGGCCAACCCGCCTGTTGACCGCCGCGCAGGTCGGCGAGTTAAATCGCGTCTTTCCGAGCTAACGGATGCGCGCGCTCACCATTGCACCACGCGAAGAGAAACGCTTCCTCGGAATGCTTCTTCTCGTTGCCGCCATCACCTGCTTCACAGGGATCGATTCCTCGGCCAAATGGCTGGTGCAAACATTGCCACCTATCGAGGTCGCCTTCGTGCGCTACCTCGGACACTTCGTCATCGTGGTCGTTTTGTTTTTGCCTGTCTACGGCTCGGCACTCTGGAAAAGCAAAGCGCCTAAGCGTGAATTTTGGCGAGCAGCCATGCTGCTTGGCAGCACGCTTTTTAACTTTACCGCTGTTCAGTACCTTCCGCTGGCAACCACAGCATCCATCGCATTCACATTACCGCTTTGGGTTTGCGCACTTTCTATTCCCCTACTCGGCGAGAAGGTCGGCCTGCGTCGATGGGTGGCCATAATCGTTGGGTTTGGCGGCGTTTTAATCGTGGTTCGCCCGGGTTTTGAGAGCTTTCACTGGGCCGCTTTCCTATCACTCGGCACGGCTGTGTGCGCGGGGCTCTATATGATCGAGACGCGGCGCTTGGCGGGGGTCGACGCAACAGCAACGCAGCAGTTTTATGCCGCCATGCTGGCAACGGTTATGATAGCCCCCTTCGCCCTGCTGCAGTGGGAATGGCCGCAGACCAACCTCGACTGGGCGCTTTTCATTTCCATCGGATTTTGGGGCTGGCTTGGCCATCAGTTGCTGACGATCGCCTACCGTCTGGCGCCCGCTTCAACCATCGCACCGCTCACTTACCTTCAGCTCATTCCCATGACGCTGGCGGGCTACCTGTTCTTCAATGATCGACCCGACATTTGGGTTTTCGTAGGCGCCGGCGTCGTGGTTTCCAGCGGTGTTTATGTCTGGTACCGCGAACGAGTTCTTGCCCGCCAAGTTAAAGCGAGTTTGACGAACATAGTTCCTTCCCCCTGATACGCCGCTTATTATATTGCCGCGAGGCAGACGGCACTCAAAGTATGCAGCAAAAGCATTGACCGCCTGTGAATCGGGGCCAGGAGAACGAGACCATGCAGTCATTTAACGACCTTTGGGACGCCGCCGCCAACCGCAAGGGCGGCGCCGAAGCGCTAGAGGCGCTATTGCCGCCGCCAACACCACGTGACGCATTGGAGGAAACACAGGATTCACGGTTGCTGTCCGCCATGAGCCGCCGCGTGTTCCAGGCCGGCTTTAACTGGTCCGTGGTCGATAAGAAATGGCCCGACCACGAAGCAGCTTTCAACGATTTCAACATCAATCACTGCGCATTTCTATCCGATGAGGACCTGGACGCACTAACCCGAGACCCACGTGTCGTCCGTCATTTCAAGAAGATACAGTCGGTTCGCGACAATGCGAATCTACTGGTCGCCCTTGCCAGGGAGCACGGCAGTGCCGCTCGCTTCATAGCGGCCACGCCGGACGAGGAGTACATCGCACTGCTCGATTACTTCGAGAAGAACGGTTCGCGGCTCGGCGGCGTCACGCTGCAGATATTCCTGCGCGATATCGGCAAGGATGGCTTCATTCTGTCCAAGGACGTCCTGACCGCCCTCCAAAGGGAGCGGGTGATTACCGGAAAAGGCACGTCCAAACGGGAGCGGCACGCAGCGCAGGAGGCCTTCAACACTTGGCGCGCCCAGAGCCAGCGCCCCTTTGCCCATATCAGCCGAATCCTGGCCTTCACGGTTTAATCCGTAAACCTAATCAGATCCATCAGCCACCTTTGCGGTTCACCGAACCGGTCGTCTTGCATTTCATCCGGCGATTGCAGCCTCGTGTATCTGCGGAGAAACAGGTGGTCAGTGACAGCGATTTCCGGGGAGCACTGGCGAGGTTGGCAATTCTGCATCGACCCCTTAATCCTGACTCCCGCTATCTGATGCTCTGCCACTCCCGCGCCTTGATCCAGCGCCCTTCCTCGTGGGAGCGGTAGACGGCTTCCTCGATCGCCTGGTTGATAAGGTAATGCTCGGCCGCCGTTTCCAAGGGTGTGCCCTCGCGTAGGTGGTTTAGCAAGTGACGGTGGCAGGCATAAACGCAATCTCCAGCGAAGCCGCGATCATCCCAAGCGTAACCGTGCTCTTGTTCTCGATTGCTTCCGAAGCTGCGGAGCCATATACGGCCGTCGCCGTCCAGACGCAGACTGGCCTTCGCGCCTTCGATCGAAAGGTCCCCCATTGTCCGGCGGCGATTTTCGGCAATGTGGTCTGCCAGTCGATTGCCATCGAACAAGCCCCGAACGCGGTCCCCGAATTCAAAGACGATGAACCCGGCATCTTCCCCAGCAATAGCGGGATTGAGCTGTGCCAAACGCGCAAAGAGGCCGCTTGGCTCACCCAGCAAGAAGCGAAAGCAATCAATCAGATGGATGGCTGTCTCATGGATTAGAAAGCGCTTCATCCGCTGGAAATAAGGTTGCCTGTCCAAGTAGGCTTCCGGTCCCTGCCCGTCCCCTGGACGCAGACGAAAGCTCACCTGATAGACGTCACCAAGCAACCCGTCATCCAAGAGACGCTTGATCTCCCGGTACCAGGGCTGAAAGCGGAAATTTTCGTGCACCGCAAGCACTCTACCCCTGTTCCGGGCCAGCGCCACGGCCTTCCGTGCTCCTTCAAGGCCACCGCAAAAGGGTTTCTGGCACGAGATGGCCAAGTCTTCCTCGACCAACCTCGCTATCACCTCGAGATGAGCCGACGGCGGCACGACGATGTCGACGAGATCAGGTCGCGCTTGCGACAGGAGAACGTCCAGGTCGCCGTAGCTGCCTGAAACGCCATAGGCCGCCGCGACTTCCGCGCCCTTTTGGGCGTCCTTCTCGCAAAGACCGACGAGTTCGACATCCGCCATTCGGCTCCAAGCCTCGTAGTGAAACCGGGCAAAATAGCCCGCGCCAATGACAGCAACTTTAGTCGGACTACCCATCGGCGGCTCCCGTGGTCGGCAACAAACTCGCAAGCTGCCCTAGCGGCAGGTCCCAGTGCGGCGGCGCGATGCCGGCAAAAGGCGAGCGAAAACAGGCAATCGACTGACCCAGCAGGCAACCGAGGTAGGCATGCCGGCGATCCCTGCCACCAAATGCGAGGTTGGAGATGTTGCGCAGCCGCTTGCTGACAACGCCATCCAGATGCGGTCGATCCATGTTTGCCGATCGATAGGCCGCCTCTACCCAGTTCAAATGATTCGGGTCGCTGTCTTCCAGGATGGTCTCCAGCTTTCCGTCGGGCGTCAGGCGCATCACCCGGTTGGATACGATACTCACAATCCAGATGCCGCCTGCCTCGTCCAAGGCCAGACCGTCGGGGAAGGTGCCATCTCCAAACTCAACTAGGCAACGACGATTGGTTAAGACGCCGTCCTCGGTGACATCGAAAGCTGTCAAGCGGCGACCGAAGGTCTCGTTCACATAGAGGCGCGTTCCATCCGGCGACAACAAGCATTCGTTGGCGTACCCCAAACCATCGGCGACGATCCTGGCCCCCTTGTCATCCAGCAGCACAATGAAGCCCGTTGCCGCCGTCGCGCGGTAGTCGGCCGCGCGCGGTGTTACACGCGTGCTGACCGTGACCCAAAGCCTTCCTAGATGATCGCGGGTCACGAAGTTGGTCGGCGGCAGAACCTTTCCGTCTAGTTCCACTAGAACTGGCTCGCTGCAACCATCGGGCCGCAAGCGGTACACACCTCCCTCTTCCTGCCCCAAATGAGCAATCAGGATGTTGCCGCCGGCCTCCAAAGCGATGCCGTTGGGCCGCAAAGGGTTGTCCGCGCGGTCCCTCGCCAAATGGCGGGCTTGGCGCCCATCGGGAGTCAACAGCGTGATACCCCCGCCGTCCGTCCAGTCAGGCGCGACCAAAAGGCCCGAACTATGCGCCAATACGCACTCGGGCCGCTGGAGGCCATGACCCAAGAAAGCCAGGTCCGAAACGGACAACAACGCCATAAGGCCCTCAAGATTGCAAAATCCCCAAAGCACCCTATCGAGTGACTACAAAGACGATCAAGCAATTACGGTTCAAGTCCTACAATGCTTGATCCAGGTCCGAAATAAGATCCTCGACCCGCTCGATACCGATAGAGATGCGCAACAGGTCCTGCGGGATCGGGCTATCAGGTCCTTCGACCGCGGCCCGGTGCTCGATCAGGCTTTCAACGCCACCAAGCGAGGTTGCCCGTAATATCAGCTTGCAGTTCGCCGCGACGCGCTGTGCGCCTTCGAACCCGCCCCGGACGCGCAGTGACAGCATTCCACCAAACCCGCCATCCATCTGGCGCTTGGCAATTTCGTGCTGCGGGTGCCTTTGTAGGCCTGGATAGAGCACATCCTCCAAACGCGGGTCGCCGTCGAAGTGCCGCGCCACGGCCAAAGCGTTTGCACTACTTTGGCGCACGCGCACGAAAAGGGTGCGCAGGCTGCGGATCAGCAGCCAGGCATCAAAACTTCCCAGTTGCGAACCACCGAGCAGGCGCAATCTGCGCATGCGGCTCCACTGGTCATCCTTCTTCGCCGTTACCAGCAAACCCGCCAGGATATCACTGTGCCCTCCCAGGTACTTTGTCGCCGAGTGCATGACGATATCCGCGCCGAGGCCGAGCGGACGTGTCAGAACCGGTGTCGCAATGGTTGAATCAACCGCCAGCCTCGCTCCAGCTTCGTGTGCGAGCCTTGCCGCTCCGGCGATATCGACAATATCCCAGGTCGGGTTGGCGGGCACCTCAAGCCATACGAGCTTGGTCTCGCCGGGACGCAGCGCGGCTTCCAAAGCGTCTAGTCCACCCGCTGCGTCAAAGAAATCGACTTCGAAGCCCCACTGCTCGCCCAGGTCCAATAGCCAGTCACGCAGTGTCCAGTACATGACTCGTTGCACCAAAAGCCGGTCCCCGCGTTGCAAGGTCTGCAGCACCGCCGTCGCAGCGCCCATTCCTGAAGCGAAGAGCATAGCGTCCGCCCCCTCTTCCAAACGAGCCAGGACGGCTTCGGCCTGTTGCAGCGTTACGCCCTGATCACGTCCGTAAACGCGGTTATTCAGCGGTTCGTAGGCCTCGTCCCTGACGAAAGTCGTGCTCGGTTGCCAGGCCGGCACGACCGACCGGGTTGCCGGATCAACACTGTTCAAGGCGTGGACGACGAGGGTTTCAGTGTCATAGGACTTGGATCCGGGCATGGGACTCGCTTTCATTCAAAATCGGCGGCCTATTTTCTGATAGGGCGAGGATGACCACAAGGCCGCGTCACGACCGGTGCTCATTTACTAGAAGCCTTTTCTTGGAGGATCGGCGCAGCTTGCAGTTTGCCTCCGCACATTGACGAAGCCAAGACAGGACCGCTAGGCTTTTCAGCGACATAAAGAAGCAACAATCTCGTCAAGTAATCCGTGGGGGGGCGCCATGGGCGCGACTGGGGAAGCCTGCATTTCAGACGTCGGCATCCGGCACAACCTGCCGGACCGGCAAACGGCACAGCAGTGCGTGATCGTGCTAGGTCCTGGACGCAGCGGCACGTCGATGATGTCCGCGATCCTCGGTCAACTCGGCTACAATATGGGCCGCCGCCTCGATCCGGCAAACCACGAGGACCAGGATTTCCTGGAGGCTTCGCGCCCCATCTCCGTTTTACGTAAGAAGGCCCATCCCGAGCGGGCCCAAAGGCTGGAGACGATACGCCAGCTTGTTCGGCGACGTGACCGCGAGCACGAACACTGGGGATGGAAAGATCCCATGTCCGCCTTTTACCTTGATGCGGTTTTGCCGGAAATTGGGAACCCGCTGATTATTGCCCTCTTTCGCGACGTAGTGGCAACGACGGTAAGCCGTTACAAACTATCAAGAACCGGACTGGGTGGCGGTTCCAGGCGCGACATGCCGTCAATGGACACCGTGCTGGGCAAGGTGCTCGCCTATCAGCAGCGTATGATCAACCTTCTGGTTGACGTGCCTCATCCGCAATACTGGGTGAGCTACGAGAAGGCGACGCGCAACCGCGAGATTTTTATCGACGACCTGCAGGTCTTTTTGGGGCGCCCTATAAGCACGGCACAACGCAAAGCGATTTCAGGCCTGATCGCGCCGGGCAATCGACACGCCTTGTCGTGACGCCCCTTAAAGACACCTAACGGCGTTGGTACTGTGCAGCCCCAAACAGGTTTTGACGCGCCTTGTCGTCAAACCCTTCCCGACGGCTTTCGGACAGCACTTGCACGCCGCGCTGTACGGCGGGCCGTTCGGCAATCTCGTCGAACCAACGACGGAAATTCGGGTAATCATTGCGATCGACGTTCTGGCGCTCGGGGAAACGCGTCCAGGGCCAAATCGCGATATCGGCTATGCTGTACTCGGCACCCGCTATGTAGGGGGCTTCAGCCAAACGACGATCCATCACGCCGTAGAGACGATTAGCCTCGTTGGCATAGCGCTGCTTGGCGTACGGCAAGTCTTCCGGGGCATATTGGAGGAAGTGGTGCGCTTGGCCCAACATCGGACCAACACCACCCATTTGGAACATCAACCAGCTAAGTGCTTCATAGCGCTTACGGGGCTCATGGGAGAGAAACTGCCCAGACTTATCGGCTAGATAAATGAGCATGGCTCCCGATTCAAACAGGCTGATCGGAAGGCCATCGGGCCCTTGCGGATCCACCATCGCCGGCATCTTGTTGTTCGGGCTAATTTTCAAGAACTCGGGATCGAACTGGGCGCCCGCGCCGATGTCGATCGGGTGGACCTTGTAGGGCAGCCCCGTTTCCTCGAGCATAATGTGCACTTTATGGCCGTTGGGAGTCGGCCAAGTGTAGAGATCGATCATTCTTCGTCCCTTCCGGATCATTTTGTTTCCAACGTCACGGTGGCATATAGGGTCACTATCCGAGAGATCAAAGAACCTCTTTGTCTGACAAGAGCGTGATTGGCTCACCGCTTGTGAGGGGGCCCGGATTCTGTGCAAGGGGAAAATTGGGCTATACTGCCCCTACCAAAAGGTGAAGAGCCGCAAAAAGCGGTCATTTCTAACCTGTATTGGGGGGTCATTCCTATGAAACGAACGTGGCTACTTGTGCCATTTCTTTTGCTTGCTTTATCACTGAGCTTGCCGCCCTTGGCATGGGGCGATGGCGGCGGCGGTGGTGGAGATACAACGAACCCTTTTGAATCTCTGCGCAAAACCGAGGACGGCGAGAGCACGCCGGAGTCCAATGGCGGTACGCCGACCACCTCGACACCGCCCGAAGCGCCCAATCAACCAACGGGTACGCCACCGGCACCACCAGGGAATCCGCCGCCACCACCGCCGCCACCGCCGCCACCACCGCCTGATGGCGGAGGCTCCGGGAAGGGTTCGGGTAGCAGCGGATCGAACGGCACCGACGGCAGCAGCAGCGGATCCGATGCCTCCGCAGCGGCCGAGCAAGACGCATTTCTTGGCGCAACCGGTATCGTCATAATCGGCCAGGATGTGCTCTATGGAGTTTTGTTCCAGGACGCGGGCCTGATCGCATGGCCTGTCGATATGTCCGCGGCTACGGCGGAAAACGAGGTGGGTACCGCCTATCTGAACGATGAAACCATCGTCCTTGATATCAGGGACAGCGAGCCAAGAGGCGCCAAGAGCAATGGCGATCGGTTGAAGTTAAAACCCTGGCTCAACGCCCAATCGGACGGCGCCGGCGCTAAAGCAGGTATCGTCCTGGTTCCCAGCGGCGGTATCGCCGAAGGCGTTGGATTGGAAAGCAATCAGCAAACCCGTGCCATGAATGTTCTGGCGCTTAACTTCGAGCGCTTGGAGGATGCGGTGCCGGGATTGGAGACGCTGACGATCAAAAATTCCTTCTCCAAGCAGATCGGCAGCGTGCATTTGCTGGGCAGCCTGCTGATGGTAAAGGCGCGACCACCACAGTAGTCCGCTGCTTCAAGACAGAGGGCGTGGGGGTCTCAGGACTCTCACGCCTTCTCTTTTGCGTCGTGCCCGCCTGAGACTTCTAAAAGATCGTGCGAGACGGCCTTTTCTTCGCGCACCGGCATTTTCTTGCCGGCATAAACACAGACGACAACGGCAAGGGCAAAACCAATGACATCGAGGCCAATCCGCTCGCCCAGGAACAGCCAGGCAAAGAATAACGTGAAGAACGCCTGCAACAGTTGAATCTGGCCGACGCGGCCAATCCCACCCAAGGCCAGCGCCCGATACCAAATGAAGAACGTCAGGAACTGGCTGATAAATGTCACGTAGAAGAAGCTGGCCCAGGCACTCAAAGGCGCTTGCGGTAAGCGCCAACCACTCTGAATGCCGACCAGGGGCGCCATCACCGGCAGAGCAATGACCAGCGACCAGGAAATGACCTGCCATCCGCCCATGGTACGGGACAACTGGGCACCAAGCGTATAGCCGACGCTGGCGGAAACCACACAACCCAACAGAGCCAGGTCTGCCCACTGGAAATTCCAACCGCCCTCTTTGAGCGAAAAGAACACCACCAGGATGCTGCCCAGCAACGCGAAGAACCAGAAGCCAAAAGACGGTCGCTCACGCGCGAAAAGCGCGCCGAATACCGCTGTCGCCAGCGGTAGGATGCCCAACACCACGCCACCATGAGCGGAGGGTACGCGCTCCATGGCCCAAGCGCTTAGGTAAGGAAATCCAACGACGACGCCGAGCGACGTCACGACAAGCAAGGGCCACTGCCGCCCGCGTGGCCACCGTTGCCGGGTCAACAGCAAAAGCAAGCCTGCCGGAAGTGCCGCCAGAGTCGCCCGGCCAGGGCCGATGAAAAAAGGATCCATCCACTGCACGGCGTGGCGCGTAACCGGCAACGTGATGCTAAAGGCAATCACCGCCAGAACACCCAGCAAGTACCCCTTGGTATGGTCCGACATCGCCAAGCTATCCTATCGCCCGTTCCGCCGTGCCCGGAGGTTGAGATAATTGCCCGCCAGGATCAACACGCCGCCGATCAGCAGCCAGATTTCGACCGGCTCACCGTACAGCAGCATTCCCACCAGAGCGATTAACGGCAGGCGCAGATAATCCATGGGCGCCACGAAGGTGACTTCCGCAAGTCGATAGGCGCGGGTGAGGCAAAAATGGGCTGAAAGGCCGAAGAAAGTCACGACGACCAACCAAGCCCAAACCAGCGTGCTCGGGAACGCAAAACCATCCAGCGACAACACCAGGCCAATGGGCGCCTGGATCAAAGCCATATAGAACAGGATCGTCAGTGCTGTCTCGGACCCAGAGAGCTTCTTGGTGGCGAGAGTCGAGGCGGCAAAGCCTATGGCGCCGATCACCATGGCAATTGTTCCCTGATTGACGGACTCCAACCCCGGTCGAGTGATAACCAGGATGCCCGCGAATCCCACAACAATTCCAACCCCACGGAGCGCCGAAAACCGCTCCCCCAACACGAAGGGCGCCAAAATAGCGACCCACAGTGGAGAGGTGAACTCGATGGCGAAGACTTCCGCGAGCGGAATATAAACAATCGCGAAAAACCAGCCGTACTGCCCGACGAAGTGCAGTAGGTTGCGCAGAAGGTGAGTCTTTAGATGACGCGTCCTGAACTGCGCAAGCCCGCGCCGGGTGCCCAGAGCGACGATCAGAATCATCGCAAAGCCGATGATCGAGCGATAAAACATGAGCTGGCTCGTGGTCAGCTCCTTGGATATCTCCCGACCAGCAATGGCCATGGCCGAAAAGGACAGCAACGCACCCACCATCCAAAGGACGGCGGACCAGGGGTTTTCACGCCCCACCTGCGGTCCTGGCTCGACCGCCCCTGTCGGCGCGACCTCCGCGGCCATGGCCTATAATTCCAGTTTCTGGCGCAGAATCTGATTTACGAGACCGGGATTAGCTTTGCCTTGCGTTGCTTTCATGACCTGGCCGACGAACCAGCCGACCACCTTGGGATTACCGTCCCTGATTTGCTGAACCTGTTCCGGGTTCTCAGCGATTAAACCTTCGACGATGGCTTCCAATGCACCGGTGTCGGAAATCTGCTTGAGGCCCTTTTCCTCGACAATGTTCGCCGCACTCTTGCCGCTGTCCCACATCTCCTCGAAGACCTCCTTGGCGATACGGCCGGAAACCGTACCATCGGCGATCAGGTCGAGCAGATTGCCAAGTCCCTCTGCGCCGACCGGAGCACTGGCTAGCGTCGCGCCGCTGGTGCGGTTCAACGCCCCGAAGAACTCGCCCATGACCCAGTTTGCCGCCAGCTTGGCATCACGGCCTTTGGCCACCGCCTCAAAGAAATCAGCGGTCGCCCGCTCGACGACGAGAACGCCCGCGTCATAGGACGATAGGCCATAGTCCGCCATGAAGCGTGCCTTCTTCTCGTCCGGCAATTCGGGCAGGGTCGCTTTGATCTCAGCGATCCAGTCTTCTTCCAGCACCAAGGGCAGAAGATCGGGATCTGGGAAATAGCGATAATCATGCGCTTCCTCTTTGGAGCGCATGGAACGCGTTTCGCCCTTTCGAGCATCAAACAGGCGGGTTTCCTGCCTAATCTCACCGCCGTCTTCGAGAATTTCGACCTGGCGGCGAGCCTCGTAGTCGATGGCCTGCTGGACATAGCGGATCGAGTTTACGTTTTTGATCTCGCAGCGCGTCCCGTAGGGCTCTCCTGGACGCCGCATCGATACGTTGACATCGCAGCGCATAGAACCTTCGTCCATATTGCCGTCACAGGTCCCCAGATACCGCAGTATTGATCGCAGTTTGTGCAGATATGCGCCAACCTCCTCCGGCGAGCGCATGTCGGGTTTGGAGACAATCTCCATTAGCGCCACACCTGAGCGGTTCAAATCCACGTAGGTCTTGCGGGGATGCTGATCATGGAGCGACTTGCCCGCGTCCTGTTCCAGATGCAAACGCTCAATGCCGACTTCCTTCGTGGAGCCATCGGCAAGGTCGAGAAGGATCGTACCCTCGCCCACAATGGGCTGCAGGTACTGGGAAATCTGATAGCCCTGCGGCAGATCGGCGTAGAAGTAATTCTTACGTTCGAAAATGCTAACTAAATTGATCTGCGCCTTTAGTCCCAAACCGGTGCGTACCGCCTGCTCGACGCACATGCGGTTCAGCACGGGCAGCATACCGGGCATAGCCGCATCGACCATGGATACCTGGCTGTTGGGATCAGCACCGAAGCTGGTTGGCGCGCCGGAGAAAAGCTTCGAGTTGGAGATGACCTGAGCATGAACTTCCAGCCCGATCACCATCTCCCAGGGGCCGGTGCGGCCTTCGATCGTCGCCATGACTTACGCTCCCTTCCCGCAGAACGGTGGCAGCGCATCGAAGCCCGCCGCCTCTTCCAACACGCCTGCTACGCGCAGCAGTGTCTCTTCATCGAATGCCCGGCCGATTATCTGCAGGCCAAGCGGCAAGCCGCCCGCCGACAAGCCCGCGGGAACCGAGATTCCCGGCAACCCCGCCAGGTTCACCGGAACCGTGAAAATGTCGTTCAAGTACATTTGCACGGGATCATCCATATTCTCACCGACGGCGAAGGCAGCGCTGGGCGCGGTCGGTGTAAGAATTGCATCGACTTTCTGATAGGCATCCTGGAAATCCCGGAGGATCAGCGTGCGCACCTGCCGCGCTTTGTTGTAATAGGCATCGTAGTAGCCCGCCGACAGTACGTAGGTGCCGATAAGCACCCGCCGCTTGACCTCGGCACCAAAGCCTTCGCCGCGCGTGTTCTCGTACATCTCATCCAGGCTTTCGCCTTCGACCCTCAAGCCGTATCGCACACCGTCATAACGCGCCAGATTTGAAGAAGCCTCAGCGGGCGCAACAATGTAATAGGTCGGCAATGCATACTTTGTGTGTGGCAGGCTGATATCGACGATCTCGGCACCGGCAGCCTTCAACCAAGTAATGCCTTCCTGCCAGAGCCGCTCGATTTCTTCCGGCATTCCCTCCATGCGATACTCGGCGGGGACACCAATTCGCAAGCCCCGGATATCACCGGTCAAGGCCGCCTCATAGTCCGGAACGGGCACATTGACCGAAGTTGAATCCTTGGGATCATGCCCTGCCATGGCCCCCAGCATGATGGCCGCGTCGCGAACGCTGCGGGTCATGGGTCCGGCCTGGTCCAGAGAAGACGCAAAGGCCACCGTCCCCCAGCGCGAGCAGCGCCCGTAGGTCGGCTTCAACCCAACAATTCCACATAGCGACGCCGGCTGACGGATTGAACCGCCGGTATCGGTTCCCGTCGCCGCCAGGGCGATACGGGCCGCCACGGCAGCCGCCGAACCGCCTGAAGAGCCTCCGGGCACCAGAGGCTTCTCCGCCCCTTCCGGCGTCCATGGGTTTCGGACGTTACCGTAGTAGCTGGTAATGTTGGCCGAACCCATGGCGAATTCGTCCAGATTGAGCTTGCCCAGCATCACGGCGCCAGCATCCCAGAGGTTGGCGGTAACGCTCGACTCATAGGTCGGCTTGAAGCCGTCAAGGATATGGGACCCAGCGGTCGTCAGGACACCTTGCGTGCAGAACAGGTCCTTGATGGCAATGGGCAGGCCTTCCATCTTCCCCACGTCGCCTTTGCGGCGGCGTTCGTCGGAAGCGTCAGCCATCGTCAGCGCCTTCTCGGGCGTCTGGGTGATGAAGGCGTTGAGCTCTCCTGCCCCCTCGATTGCCTTTACGTGAGCCGCGGTCAGTTCGCGCGCGCTCGATTCGCCCTTGGCCAGAAGATCGCGGGCTTCGGCCAGCGTCAGATGCGTCAGTTCAGTCATCGCTGCTTACTCCACGACCTTGGGAACGGCAAAGAAGTTGCCGGTAGCCTCAGGGGCGTTGGCTATGACTTTGTCACCCAGTCCGCCATCGCTGATAACGTCATCGCGGAGCGGCGGCCGGGTCTCGACGACGGAGGTCATGGGAGCAACCCCCTCGGTGTTCAAAGCACCCAGCTGCTCCACCCAATCCAAAATCTGGTTGAGTTCGCTTGCCAAAGCTTCTCTTCCCGTCTCATCCACGCGGATACGAGCCAATCTCGCGATCTGCGTGACGGTGTCTTTGTCGACCGTCATGGCCTCTTCTCCCACTATCAATCGAGGCGCGCTCCAAAGGTGCGCCAAAAGGAAAGTCGCGGCGGAAACTAACACCCCTGTAACGGCCCCTGCAAGTCGATGGATCAACGTGTCGGATAAGGGTTGCAACCAAACCGCCCCACGGCGCATAGATGGGGCATGAAAGCCGACATTCTTGACCTACACGAACTGCCTAAGCGCCTGAAACCGCGCCAGAGAGTCCTGGGATTGGACCTGGGTGAAAAAACCATCGGGCTGGCAATTTCCGACTCCGGCTTATCGCTTGCCTCGCCGCTGGAAACCATCCGCCGCAGCAAGTTCACCAAGGATGCTGCGGCGCTTGGCGCGCTCATTCAAGAACGTAATGTCGGCGCCCTCGTTATCGGCCTGCCCGTCAACATGGACGGCAGCGAAGGCCCGCGCTGTCAATCTGTCCGCACCTTTGCGGAGAACCTTGCCTCCATCGCAAACGTCATGCTGCCAGCAGCCTTTTGGGACGAGCGGTTGTCGACCTCGGCGGTCCAGCGCTTCCTGATCGACGAGGCCGACATGACGCGCCAGCGCCGTGGCGAGGTGGTGGACAAGATGGCCGCCGCCTACATTCTCCAGGGCGCGCTGGACCGCTTATCTAACCCCGTCTGACCGCTTATTTGGGCGGCAGGCTCCTGAGGTAAGCGACAATGGCGTTCATATCTTCCTCCGAGACGCTGTTGTAGTAGTAGACGCCCATCGGCGGCAACAAGTGGGATCCATCAGGGCGCACACCTGTCCTTATGATTGTCTTGATCTCCGTATCGCTATAGCCCGACAAACCTGTTGGCGTCAGGTTGGCGGCATAACTGATACCCCAAGGCCCCTCGAAAGGTATGCCGCCTCCACCAAGGCCATTTTCCGGATCCGGCATGCCGTTCGCATCCAATGAAGAATGGCATTCCATGCAGTGCCCCAAAGGTCCGGCAAGATACTCGCCGTAAGCAACCAGATCATCCCGGCTGACTTTCGCGACCGAGACGACCGGTGGGCCATAGCTGGCCGGCAGTGGCATGGCGAACTCCGGCGCCGGCGTTTCGTTGCGGATCGCCGGAACGCTCTGAAGGTAGGTCACGATTGCGTCCAGATCTTCATCGGCGATGCTACGGTAAAAATGAAAGGGCATCGGCGGGCCGATCAGCGACCCATCGGGCCTCAGGCCATCACGAATCGCTCGTTTGATTTCGTCCGCGCTCCAGGTGCCAATGCCGGTCTCCGGGTCCGGCGTAATGTTCGGGCTGATCACCTTTCCCCAAGGTCCCGAAACGTCCAACCCCCCAGCCAAAGCCATCCCTTCAACAGGTCCGGCAGGGCCTTGCTGCGTGTGGCAGTTCCCGCAGGCCACAACTCCTTCGACAAGATAGCGCCCTCGCTCAAAAGGGGTTTGTGCTTGAACAACCGTAGCCAATGAAATGAAACTGAGAATGAATGCGGGGAACGCCCGCGCAATTACCAAACGCCACATCTCTTTGATCCTCGAGAAACATACGCTTAGCCGAAACACGCGTGCGCGACCGGCCGCCTTCGGCTCAGCCGGCCCGGCGCGTGCATACTAGTCTGGAAACACTCGGTTGCGGAGAGGGTATTTTCGAAATTTTACTTATTCTGGCAGAGGGATAAATTCATCGTCATCGGGCACCGCGTCGAAACGCCCCTCCTTCCAATCAGCCTTCGCCCGCTCAATCCGCTCCTTTCGGGAGGAAACAAAATTCCACCAGATGAAACGTTCCTCCGGAAAAGGCTCACCGCCCAGAAGCATGACGCGCATCGGGCTCTCAGCCTGAAGCACCGGCGCGCCGCCGGGACGCAGGACGGACATGACGCCCGGCGCCAGTGGCCGGCCGTCAAGATTCCCCTCACCCGAAATTGGATAAATCGCCCGTGCCTCGTATGCGCTTGGAAGCGCAAGGCGCGCACCAGCATCCAGGTTGGCATCGAGATAAAAAAGCGACGATTGAACGGCGACTGGTGCTGTCTGACCATAGGCCCTACCGGCCAACAGTCGCAAACGGACGCCGTCCAGCTCTATAGTCGGCAGTTCAGCCTCGCTGCAATGCTGAAACGAGGGCTCGACTTCCTCTTTATCCGTCGGCAAAGCGATCCAAGCCTGGATGCCGTGCAGTGTGGCATCGGCCGCACGAACCTCCGGGGCGGTGCGCTCGGAATGCACGATCCCTCGGCCCGCTGTCATCCAGTTGACTGCGCCGGGCCGAATGGGCTGAACATACCCCAAACTGTCGCGGTGCAGAATTTCGCCCTGGAACAAATAGGTAATGGTGGACAGACCGATATGCGGGTGTGGCCGCACGTCGATCCCCGTCCCTGGTGCGAAATCCGCAGGGCCCATCTCATCGAAAAACACGAAAGGGCCAACGGCGCGACATTCCGCGACCGGCAGAATCCGCCGAACCGAGAATCCACCCAGATCACGTGACCTGGGCTTGATCTCCAATCCTACGCAGCCCTCGCAGCTATCGCAGTCTGCTTTATCCGCCGGTTGCCAGCTCATATTTTCCTCCCGATGACTAATCGTTCCATCGCCAGTTTTCGACCCAGTAGGTCGTGGGCGAGAGATGCCCCGTTGGGACGACACCCTGCATCTCCTTGGGCAGAACATAGGTTGCCGCCCGCCAGTAAAGCGGTAATACCGGCAGATCCTCGGCGTAAATTTGCTGTAGCTTGAGCCATAAATCCGCGCGCCGCTCCCTGTCCAACTCCCGCTCAATCGCATCGAGCAACCGATCGACTTCGGGATTGTTGTAGCCGGTGTAATTCTGCCCCGACCAGTTATTGGCTTCGCTGGGCACTTCCTCGCTGTGCAACGTCGTGCGCGGCACGCTTTCAGGTGCCGATAACCAAGCAAAGAGTGCCAGTCCGGTAAACTTACGCTTTGAGACCGTCTCGCCGAAGAACACTCGTGCCGGTTCGTTACGGATGCGCAGGTCAATTCCTACTTGCCGCCAACCGGCTTGCAGCACCTGCTCCACGAGTTCGCGTGTCCGGTCGCCTGCGGTGGTCATCAGTTCCAACCGAAGAGGCTCGCCTTTGGCATTGTGCCTTACACCGCCTTGCATCCGGTCCCAACCGGCTTCGTCGAGCAGTGCCGCCGCCGCTTTCGGATCATAGGGGTAGCGCGCTACTTGGTCGCTGAAGACCCAGTCCAGCGGCGAAACGTTGGTGAGGGCGACCGGTTGACGACCCTGGAACAACTGCTCGCTGATCGCCTGCCGGTCGGCTGAGAGAATGAGCGCTTTGCGGACCTTGCGGTCTGCCAGGATCGGGTTCTCCAGCATCAGGTCGAGGTGCTCGTAGATTAAACCGGGCTTAAAGAAGACCTGAAACGTGTCGCCATGGCGCTCTGCGAAGGCAAGCCCTTGATCAATCGTCAAGCCAAGCTCGCCCGCGATCATATCGATCTCGCCGGACAGGAGATTGGCTTCCAGAGCGGCGGTGTTCTCGATGGTCCGCACGATGATCCGCTCGAATGCCGGCTTTTCACCCCACCAGGTTTCGTTAAGCACCAGAACAACGTGGGAGCCCTTGACCACCTCGGAAATACGGTAAGGCCCGAAATAGAGTCCCGGATTGGTCGAATCGCTGTCATAGGCAGTTCGGTTCCGATACTCCGCCGGATTGGCTTCAAACAGCGGCCGCTCGATGTGAGCCGGGAGAAGTTCAAGTCCGTTCGCCGCGTTGTAGTCAAACGTCACGCGGTCAACGTGCAGCACGAAACGGCGGGCGCTCAACACCTCAACATCCAGAATTCGACGAAACCCCTCCAGGCTTGCCACACCGCTTTGCGGATTCCTGCCAACCTGCCAGGTGAAAACAACGTCCTCGCTGGTTACCGGCGTACCGTCCCCCCACGCCGCTCCCTCGACAATCTCATAGGTAACGGCAATTCCCTCTTCACCGGATGCCGTGGTTTCGCGGACTGCCAATCCATTTTCCAGCGTCGGCACCTCGGTACAGACCAGGCAGGCTAATTCCCAATTCTCGTCGTAGCTGGTCAAAGGCCGGCGTGCCAAACCCAACACGTAGCTCTTGGCCAACATGGAATCGATCAAAGGATGCAACGTCGAAGGAAACTGCGAGATGCCAATACGCAGGGTGCGCGCCTGGGCCGCCGGGCTCGCGGCCAAGAGCACGATCCCCATAACCGCCAATAGCGGTAAAAGTCCAAGCCATCCAAGTCGCTGGCGGTTGTGCAAACTCACGCCCCCTCGCCGCTATTCTTTTTCGACCAGCCATCCGGGTCTTCCAGAAAGGCTCGTACAGATTTGATGCCCTCAGACGTCAAGTAACCCGCTTCCTCGGCCACGGCCAAAGCATCCCACCAAGTGCAAAGGGCGTGTAACGCCACTCCCGCATCCGTCAGCTTCTGCAGGCCTTCAGGAAAGATGCCATAGTGAAAAATGACCGCGGTATGGGCGCATTCAGCCCCAGCAGCCCGCAAGGCATCAACGAAAATCATCTTGGAACCGCCGTCGGTCGCAAGGTCCTCGATCAGCAATACGCGATCGCCATCCTTGAAAGAGCCCTCAATCTGGGCGTTGCGGCCAAATCCCTTGGGTTTCTTACGCACATAGATCATGGGCAACCCCGCCCGCTCTGCGATCCAGGCGGCAAAGGGAATGCCCGCGGTCTCGCCGCCTGCCACCACGTCGAAACGCTCATGACCGGCACTGTCCTGCACCTTTTCAAGCAGCAGGTCCATCAACCGCGCCCGGGCTCTTGGGAAAGCGATGATCTTCCGGCAATCGACATATACCGGGCTTTTGCGGCCTGAGGTGAAGGTGAAAGGATCGTCAGGCCGAAACAGAACGGCTTCAATCTCCATCAATATTCGGGCGGTGGTGCGGGCTGCTGAATCGATCTGGCTCATGAGCTTACTGTTGCGTCCTTCGGATTTTGTATTATCGGCCACTATTACTGTCATCGAACATGATTAATGAGAGATAGCTGTGAGAGCAACAACCGGGGAGCCTTTACAGGGCGCAGCACCGCCGCCACTCTCTTGGGTATGGCTGACGATTCGATGATTGATGATAACCAGGAAACCGAAGCTCTGGCGGTTTGGCAAACGCTTAGCCGCTTGCGCAGCGCGCGACCGCTCGTGCACTGCGTGACGAATGCGGTCGCAATGGACCTGACGGCGAATTTACTGCTCGCGGCCGGCGCCTCCCCGGTTATGGCGCACGCCAAGGAAGAAGTGGAAGAAGTTGCCAGCGCCGCCGCTGCCCTGTGCATTAATATTGGCACGCTGGACGGGCCGAGTGCCGAAGCCATGTATCTAGCCGCCAAGGCGGCCGTTGAATCCGGTGTTCCATGGCTATTGGACCCGGTTGGCGTGGGCGCCACATCCTTTCGGCGGGAGATTGCAGAGCGCTTATCTCATCTTCAACCTAGCGTCATTCGCGGCAATGCCTCGGAGATCACCGCCCTCAGCCAGGAAACCGGCGGCGGCCACGGTGTCGATGCAACCATCGAATCCTGGGATGCTTTGGATGCCGCCCAGGATCTTGCACGCAAATGCGGAACCGTCGTCGCCGTCACCGGGTCTATCGATTACGTGACCAATGGTCACGATATGACCGCGATCGCCAATGGCAGCGAAATGATGGGGCGCGTCACCGCCGTCGGCTGCGCGCTCTCCGCCCTGACCGCAGCTTGCCTCGCTGTTCAAGAAGATCCCATGCGGGCCACGGTACATGCGCTTGTCATTATGGGAGTAGCAGGTGAGTTTGCCGCCGAACGGGCGGTGGCTCCAGGCAGTTTCCGAAGCGCGTTGGTGGACGCCATCTACCTGCTCGACGAAGCAACACTGGTCAAGGCAGTGCGCATCGGATGAAGCTATTCGACCCCCGTCTTTATCTTGTCATCGGGCTTGCGGATTGTGGTGGCCGTCCGCTTGGAACGGTTCTTTCAGCCGCGGTCGAAGGCGGTGTAACCCTGGTTCAGCTCCGCGAAAAGGGGCTTGATGAAGAGGCGTTCATCCAGCGGGCGCGTGAAGTTAAGGCGCTATTGCGGCCGCGTGGCGTTCCCTTGATCATCAACGATTCGTTAAAAGTCGCCTTGGCCGTCGACGCCGACGGCTTGCATGTCGGACAGTCGGACCTTTCACCCGCCCAAGTGCGCGCTCATATGGGACCGGAGGCCATATTAGGAGTCTCTATTGGAAACCTGGAAGAACTTGCACGGACTGACCTGACCGGTGTCGATTATGTCGGTTGCGGGCCGGTTTACGGAACGACGACAAAGGACGATGCCGGATCTGCAATCGGATCAATGGGCTTGGCAAGCGTCGCTGGCAAGGTGTCGCTGCCGGTCGTTGGGATTGGCGGCATTACGGCTGATCGCCTGGCACAGCTACACGGTTGCGGGGCAAGTGGCGTTGCTGTCGTGTCGGCCATCGCCGGCGCCCATGACCCCAAACAGGCGGCGCAAGACCTACGCAAGGCCATCGCGCTCAGCCTCTAGCGCTCAAAGGTAGGAAGCTTCCAGGTCCACGGTATCGCGCTTACCCAGGGCTTCGAAATTTTCCGCCAACCAATCATCGGTCCGTGCCCTACCAAGTTCGAATAGACGGTGCAGGAAACCCCAGTCTGCGTTCAGCTTAGAGGAGGTCCCCAATTCACGCATGAAGTCCTCGGCGTCGATGACATGCATCAGCATCCGCTTGAGTTTGCCGCCATCATCGAAACCCTTGTCCACCAGTTCGCTGACGAACTGAACGGCGCGCATCTCGCGCATCAACCCCGCATTGAAAGTAATTGTGTTCAAACGGTCGATGATCGCCTGGGCCGTGGTCGGCGTCTCCTCGATGTTTATTGGATTGATCTGCACCAATAAAACGTCACGGCAGTCGCTGCCATAGATTAGCGGATAGATAGCCGGGTTACCCATGTACCCGCCATCCCAATAGGCCTCGCCATCGATTTCAACGGCACGGTGTATATAGGGTAGGCAGGCAGAAGCCAGGATCGCATCCACCGACATCTCCGCCAGGTCGAAGATCTTAATCCGTCCACGGCGCACATTGGTGGCGCTCACGAAGAGCTTGACCGCCGCGCAATCCTTCAACACGTCGAAGTCGATTTCCGACGAAAGGACGGCACGCAAGGGATTGATATCCAAGCTATTGAATTCATAAGGAGAAAAAAGGCGGCTCATGTACTCAAGAGCCCGGTAACCGGGCGAATAGTCCATCCGTCCCAACCCCATCATGCGATCGAGCATCGTCGGCTGCAGCGGTGACAGGGCAGAAAGAACGGAGGCCTGCCGCCAAACACTGGACAATACCTCCCGGGCTTTCTCGCGGCCGCCCACTGCAAGACCATAAGCCATGGCGGCGCCGTTGACGGCGCCAGCGCTGGTCCCGGTAACGGCATCGATGGCAATTCGGTCATCTTCCAGCAGGCGGTCCAACACGCCCCAGGTAAAGGCGCCATGGGCGCCGCCGCCCTGGAGCGCCAGGTTGACGGTCTTGACCTGCGGACCCTGGGGCCAGACGTCTTGGCGGCCCAGTGAGCAGGCAGCAGCAGTATTACCAGTCATCCTGATTCCTTTGTGTTGGTCGTCGGCTCGGCATTTTCCTAAGATAAGCGCCAAGAGCAAGCCTTTTGCTGCGTTGCAGCAGTAATCGTTTTAATAAGGGAATATCCTTGGAACATGGCACACGACAGCGAGAACGGCATTTTAGTTCGGCGAAATCTCCATAGCGCCACTATCTATTTTAAGAATCCCGGGCGGATGAATGCCCTGTCGCTTGAAATGTGGCGGCAGTTGGGAAGCCAGCTTGGCGCCTTGTCCGCCGACCCGGATCTTCGATGCATCGTACTACGGGGGACAGGCGGCAAGGCCTTCGCATCCGGCGCGGACATCTCGGAGTTTCCAAATGTTCGGGCCAACGCCGACCAGGCCAAGTCCTACGCAGAGAACATGAAGCCCGCGCTGGATCATCTCCACCATTGTCCCCTACCGACGCTGTCGGTGATCGAAGGTGTTTGCGTTGGCGGCGGCCTGGAGCTTGCTGCGCTTTGCGATTTGAGAATCTGTAATGAGAGCGCCCGTTTCGGCATCCCCATCAATCGCATTGGCCATGTTCTTCCCTACCCCGCGACAGCCGCCTTGGTCGAGTTGATCGGCCGTTCGAACACTTTGGAGATTCTTTTGGAGGGACGTGTGTTCGGGGCCGAGGAGGCCAAAGCCATGGGACTCGTGAACCGAGTCGTGCCGGACGACGCTATCGAGGATGAGGCGTCAAAAATGATCGATCGTATTGCCGCGGGCGCACCCATTGCCGCCCGACTCCACAAAAAGATGGCGGCACGTGTGCTTTCCCCAACGCCCATCACGCAAGCCGATATCGATGAAGCTTTTTCGGCCTGTGACAGCGACGATTACCGGGAAGGCGTCGCCGCCTTCATCGAAAAACGGCGGCCGGTCTTTAACGGAAAATAGGCACGAAAAAGCCGCCGGACCCGTGGGGTTTCGGCGGCTGGTTCGTCTGCGGCCACGGCTCCCCAAACGGAAGCGAGGCCGCGCCAAATCACTTCATCTTTGATTCCTTGAAGACGACATGCTTGCGCGCACGCGGATCGTACTTGCGCATCTCGAACTTCTCGGTCGAGTTCCGGGGGTTCTTCTTCTTGACGTAGAAGTACCCAGTATCGGCGGTGCTGACCATCTTGATCAGCTGAATATTCGACTTCGCCATAATTAACGTCCTTCGCCTGAAAGCGGTGTCCTGATATCCCGAAGGCCCGGAAGATAACGTTTGGCGCGGCAAAGTCAACGCCCGAGCGTCGTATCAGCCGAGTTCTTCTTTACGGGTGATCTCATAGTATGCGGTATCAGGGTCGTGCCAAACGGCCAGCGCCTGTTTCATGACCACTTCGGTGACCCGCGGTAAGGGAAGGTGCCGTAACGCCGTCAAGGAATGCCAACGCAAATCTTCGAGTTCGCCATCACCCGCAAGTTCGCCGGAAAAGTGCGCCCCATCGCCCAGGAAAAATCGTGTGTCGTACCGACGCGGATTTCCGGGCGGCGTGATCGCCCGTGCAATGAGCCGCAGCGATCTCGCCTTGGCCCTTTGCATGACCAACCCGGTCTCCTCGGACAACTCGCGCAGGGCCGCACGTGCCAATGCGGGTAGAATTGCACTCGTGGCGGCGTCCACTTCGGCAGGCGCTTGGACAACGGACGCTAGACTGTCGTCCAAGTGGTCCTCGTCCTCCAGACGCCCTCCGGGAAAGACATAGACCCCGGGCATGAAGACCATCCGACGATGCCGCCTGCCAAGAAGCACCTCCGGCCCTTCGATAGTCGCGCGCAGCAGGATCAACCCGGCTGCGTGTTGCGGGATGGATGGGGTAGGCGCCATTTCGGTAATCACTGTGTCTGAGTATGAGCCGAGAGGGTCCGAGATTCCTCAAACCTTGCCAGCGTGTTCACATTGCGGCCCAACGCACGGGTATAGAGGTCGGGATTGCGTAACAGTTCTTGGGCCAGTTCGACATCCCGGTCCAGTTCGGCTTCAGATTTTGGGCAACGGCTTTGCAAGCGTTCCGCTTCGGCTTCGGTAACCGGCGGTTGGTCAATCACCTCGGCGATCGAAGGAATGACCCTGGGCAAGGTAACCGCTTGGCTTTTGCGTAGCTCATCAAGCGACACTTCCGGCAAACTGGTACAGACGTCCGGCTGGACGCCACGTAGGTGCAGGGCGTATCCAGAGGGTGCATGGAACCGCGCCCAAGTCAGGGTGATTTCCCCACCGTTTGGCAGGCGCAAGACGGTCTGCACAGACCCCTTTCCGTAAGAGCTGCTGCCAACGACAACGGCACGGCCACTGTCCTGCAGAGCAGCGGCAACGATCTCCGAGGCCGAAGCCGAGCCGCCATTAATCAAAACAACAATCGGCAAGCCTTCCGCCACGTCGTCTTCATAACCCTGGAAGAGTTGGTGGCTGTCGGGATGCCGGCCGTGTGTCGAGACAATGCGTCCCTCGCCAACGAACAGGTCGCTAACGTTGACTGCCTGATCCAACAGACCTCCGGGATTTCCGCGCAGATCGAGGACCAACCCCCGAACCGATCCCTCAGCCCGCGCCAAGGTATCCTCCACTTTGGTCTCCAGGCTACGGGTCGTGCTCTGATTGAAGCCGGTCACACGCACAATCGCGATACCGTCCTCGGTATGGGCTGTAACGGTCTGCGGCACGACATGGGCACGGATTACCTTTATTGGAAACGGCCGGAAACCCTTGCGGTCGATAGTGATAACCACTTCGCTGCCAATTGGCCCGCGCAGGCGCTCGACGACCTCTTGCTGATCCAGAGTGCTGGCCGGCACGCTGCCGATATGCGTAATGATATCGTTATCCAGCAACCCCGCGCGCTCTGCGGGTGTTTGTTCCATGACCTGCAAGATCTCAACGCCCGTTTCGATCATGCGGATACGAACTCCAATACCGCCGAAACCGTCGCGCGAGGCTTGATTGTCGCGGGCCTCATCGCGACTGGAATAACGCGAGAAACGATCGAGTTGTCCGGCCATGCCATCGAACACCGCTTCGTAAAGCTGCTCTGCTGTCGCTTCTTGAAGTTTGGGCGAACGCCTGCGCCCATCGGCCAGCGCCAAAGCCGTCAAAGCCGCCCAACCGTCGACATCATCCTGGGGTGGTCTATCGAAAAGAGCGGCATCACTGCTGCCCAATAGCAATGCGACCTGGTGTTCGCGCAGTTCCACGCGCACAGCTGCATCAATCTTTTCGAGATTCTCAAGGCCCGCCATCGTCAGGCCCTGGGCGTCCTTGGGTTCGATATAAATGTCGTGAATGTCTTGGAGACCCGTTCGAAACAACTGTGTGGCGGAGCCTTCTTCATAGGTGTCATAGGCGCTGGGCACCGCACCGGCGCAGGCCATGAGGAAGATTGCCGCAGGCATCAACAGGAAAGACCGGAGCCCCGATTTACGCGGCGTGGCCGTTACCTGCCTCACGATCCCTGCACCTATCATTCGATTCTGACCCCTTCCGGACAGGATGATCCGGTCCTTACTGGAGATCGTCAACTTTAGTGGCTCCAGCCAAGGGCTTCCAGCCCAATTCTACTATTACAACTTGAAACGCGACCTTCAAGTTCGCCTTTTGCCCGTCATTTTGGCATCGCGGCTCTTTTTCCTTGTCCCACTGCGTTTCTTTTCAGATGCAGAGCGCCCACCTTTAGAGGAAGGGCGCGTGGGGCGCTGCTGGCGTACGTTTCGGTCCGGCAGTGGGCGAAAATCCGATTCCTTTGGCTCCTCGCCCTCGATCATCTGCATGACGATCCCGCCGGTAATAGGATTGACCTCGACCAGCCTGACGGACACTGTTTCGCCGAGCCGGAACTCCCTGCCCCAGCGCCGGCCGATCAACGCATGCGCCGTCTCGACATGGTCATAATAGTCCTGCGGTAGACTGGAAATCGGAACCAGTCCGTCCGCACCACTGTCCCGCAGTGTCACGAACAGTCCAAACCGCGTCACGCCATTGATACGACCCTCGAAGATTTCGCCAACCCGCTCCGACAGGAAGGCCGCCGTAAACCTATCGATCGCTTCGCGCTCTGCTGCTGCGGCGCGGCGTTCAGTACGGGAAATATGATCGGCGATGTCATCGAAGCGCGCCTCTTGATCCTGATCCAATCCATCCTCCCCAAGCTTCAATCCGCGTATCAGGGCGCGGTGAACCAATAGATCGGAATAGCGTCGGATCGGCGAGGTGAAATGGGCGTAGCGGGTCAGTGAGAGCCCAAAGTGGCCCAAATTCGTCGCCCCGTAGTAAGCTTGGCTTTGGCAACGCAGTACCAACTCGTTGACCATCTGGTCATAGGCCGTTCCTTGAACGTCACCGAGCAGGCGGTTGAAAGTGCCCGGGCGTATCACCTGCCCCTTGGCAAGGCGCAAGCCAATACTGTCGAGAAACTCCCGCAAGGCCTCTACCTTGGCGGGATCGGGCCCTTCGTGAACCCGATACATACAAGGTTGCCGCTTCTCTTCGAGCGTAATCGCGGCGGCAACATTGGCCGAAATCATGAACTCTTCGATCAAACGATGACTGTCCAATCGAGCGCGCGGCTCAATGGCTTTAACCTTGCCGGCCTCGTCCAGCAGGACGCGGCGCTCTGGAAGGTCGAGATCAAGGGTTCCTCTGCTTTCACGTTCAGCCAGCAAAGAGGAAAAGGCGCCGTATAGCGGCTTTATGACCGGCTCCAGCAAAGGGGCCGTGACCTCGTCAGGCGCACCATCAACCGCCGCTTGCACCTGCTCATAGGTTAGGCGTGCGGCCGAACGCATGATGCCCCGCAAGAAGCGATGGCGAAGTCGCCTGCCGTCCTTGTCGAGCCACATCTCGCAGACCAAGCAGCCCCGTTCCTCATCCGGGCGCAACGAACACCAGCCATTGGAGAGCGCCTCCGGCAGCATCGGCACCACACGGTCGGGAAAATAAACCGAGTTCCCCCGCTCCTCAGCAGTACGGTCCAACGCCTTTCCGGCACGGACGTAGTGGGCGACGTCGGCGATAGCGACGAGGATATGCCAGCCGCCGGGGTTTTTCGGGTCCGCGTCAGCTTCCGCCCAGACTGCGTCGTCGAAATCACGTGCATCGGCACCGTCGATGGTAACCAGGGGTACAGATCGCAAATCCGTGCGGCCTTTCACGGTCACAGGCCCAGCGGCTTCGGCATCTGCGATGGCCTCATCGGGAAACGCGACGGGAATCTCGTGCTCGTGAATCGAGATCAGGCTGACCGCCTGCGGTCCGGTCACATCGCCCAGCCGTTCGATCACGCGCACTTCCTGCGCGCCCATCGGCCGGCGCCTTGGCTTGATTTCAGCCAAGACAAGCTCACCCGCCACTGCACCAGCCGCATCTTCCGGCTTCAACCGGTAATCGCCTTTGGCGCGTTTGCTGGTTGGATTGAGCTTTCCTTCGCGACCGGTGGGGTCGTAGATGCCCAGTATCTGATCCTGCTTGCCGGTCCCAACGACCCGCATGATTCGGGCTTCGTAGGTATTCGGCTCAACAAGCTTGAGGCGGGCGAGCGCCCGATCCCCTCGACCCAGCGCAGCACGGCTGCGCTTTTCCGGCACCACATAAATTTTCGGCACCGGGCCGTCACCACGCCAGCGGTGCGGCTCAGCCAACAGCTCTCCATCGCTGTCGGTTCCGATAATCTCAATGACGGTAATCTCCGGAAGCCCTTCCGGACGGGTGAGGCGTCGCCCGTCGCCCTTTTCAACGACGCCGTCGGCCTCCAACTCGCGCAGCAATGCCTTGAGACGGGGCCGATCCTCGCCCTTGATATGGAAAGCGCGTGCGATCTCCCGCTTCCCAATGGGTCGCGGGCTCTCAACGATGTAGCGCCGCAACTCGTCCTTCGTCGGAAAAGGGGGCTGCACTTTCTGTTTTTTCGTCAAAAGATCGTCTTTCCAACCGCCGGCACTTGAACAAACGCACATTCCGGGCGCAACTCCGGCCGGGCGCAACTCCGGCCGGGCGCAACTCCGGTTTCCCTCACACCCTAGCCGACCGACCAAGTCCCGTACAATCAGCCCTTTTTGGGCCTGGCTTTTGTGGATTTTGCTTTGGTGGTCTTGGCCTTAGCGGCCTTGGACTTCGCGGGAGCGCTTTTCGACGGCTTTTTCGCGGCTTGCTTCGCTACGAGTTCAATTGCGCGGTCGAGTGTTACGGTATCCTTGTCTTCACCACGCGGCAAAGTGGCGTTCACCTTGCCGTGCTTGACATAAGGCCCGTAACGCCCGCTATGCAAGGTTACTTCGCCGCCATCAGGGTGCGTGCCCAAAGTCTTCAAGGGACCGGCAGCCGATTTTCCCTTCTGCGGAGCCTCCGCCAGGATCGTAACGGCGCGATTCAAACCCACACTCAGAACATCATCGCCAACCGGCAGCGACACGAAGCGGGGACCGTGCTTGATGTAAGGTCCGAAGCGTCCGAGTCCTGCCGTCACCATCTCCCCATCCTCAGGGTGTTTGCCGATCTCCCTGGGCAGCGACAAAAGCGCCAGCGCTTTTTCGAGATCAAGCGCATTGACGTCCATGCCCTTTGGTAGAGACGAGCGCTTGGGCTTCTCGCCCTTCCCGCCTTCGCCAAGCTGGACGTAGAGCCCAAACGGCCCCTGGCGCAGGCTTACGGGCAACCCACTATTCGGGTCCTCGCCCAATGTGCGCGGCTGACCTGTCACATCGCCGTTGCCATTCTCGGATTCGCTCCCCGGTACGGCCAGGGGGCGGGTGTAACGGCAATCCGGGTACTTTGAACAACCTATGAAGCCGCCGGTCTTGCCGAGCCTGAGCCCCAATCGGCCCTCGTTGCACGACGGGCAGAGGCGCGGATCGCGGTCCGGACTTTCCGCATCAATTGGAAAGAAGTGCGGCCCTAGATCTTCGTCCAAAGCATTGATCACGTCGGAAATTTTTAGATCCTTCGTTCCGCCGATTGCGGTATCGAAAGCCTCCCAAAACTCCCGCAAAACCGCTTTCCAGTCGATCCGTCCGCCAGAAATATCATCAAGCTGGTTTTCAAGGTTCGCGGTAAAGTCGTACTCGACATAGCGTTTGAAGAAGCTACTTAAAAAGGCGGTTACCAAGCGACCCCGGTCTTCCGGCAGGAAACGTCGTTTCTCCAGGCGGACATAGTTGCGGTCCTGAAGCACCTGCAGGATCGAAGTGTAGGTGGAAGGACGACCGATCCCCAACTCCTCAAGCTTCTTGATCAAACTGGCTTCCGAATAGCGTGGCGGCGGCTGTGTGAAATGCTGCTCGGCCTCGGCTTCGACCATTTGGCAGGTTTCGCCTTGCGCCAATGCGGGCAAGCGCGCCGATCCCTCGTCATCCTGCGCGTCGTCCCGGCCCTCTTCGTACAGCTTCAAGAATCCATCGAACTGAACCACGGTGCCGTTGGCGCGCAAAAGTGCGCGCCCACCGGGTACAGCCAGATCGACAGCCGTCTGATTCAATCGGGCGCTCTCCATCTGGCTCGCTAGGGTGCGCTTCCAGATTAGGTCATACAGGCGTAATTCATCGCGATCCAGGTAGCGGGACAGGAACTTGGAATTACGGCGCAGATCGGTCGGACGGATCGCTTCGTGCGCTTCCTGGGCGTTCTTCGCTTTTGTCTTGTAGACCCTGGGGCTGGAAGGCAGGTAAGCATCGCCAAAATCCGCAGCGACCACCGAGCGCGCTGCGGCGATAGCGTCTCCGGAAAGCTGCACACCGTCGGTTCTCATGTAGGTAATCAAACCCACGGTCTCACCGTCCAGCGTTATGCCTTCGTAGAGCTTCTGAGCAATGCGCATGGTATTGGATGCGCTAAGACCCAGTTTACGGGACGCTTCCTGCTGAAGCGTCGATGTCGTGAAGGGCGGCTGTGGGTGGCGGCGCACCTGCTTTTGCTCGAGGGTGGTGACCTCGACCGTAGGTGCGGCACGCAGAACCGCCAGCGCGGCGTCTGCTGCAACCTTGTTGGCAATGTCCAGGCGATCGAGCTTTTGTCCGTCGAGGTGAGTCAAGCGCGCCTTGAAGGTTTCGCCCTCGGCGCTCTTCAACGATGCAGCTAGGCTCCAGTATTCCTGGGCCCGGAAAACCTCAATCTCCGCTTCTCGCTCAGAGATGAGCCGCAGAGCGACGGATTGCACCCGGCCTGCCGATCGACTGCCGGGCAACTTGCGCCACAGGACCGGCGAAAGCGTGAAGCCAACCAGGTAATCCAGAGCGCGCCGGGCAAGATAGGCATCGACGAGGTGGTGATCGAGATCACGAGGATTCTCAAAGGCAGCCTGCACTGCTTTCTTCGTGATCTCGTTGAACACGACGCGCTGAATCTTCACGTCCTTGAGCACCCGTCGACGTTTTAACTCCTCGGCGATGTGCCAGGAAATAGCCTCCCCTTCCCTGTCCGGGTCGGTTGCCAGATACAACGTATCGGCGCCACGAACACGGGCCGCAATGTCTTTGAGACGCTTCTCGCCACGCCCATCGACCTGCCAAACCATCGAAAAATCCTGGGCGGGATCGACCGATCCATCCTTGGCCGGAAGATCGCGCACATGCCCATAGCTGGCCACAACATCGAAATCGCTACCGAGATAACGGTTGATGGTTTTGGCTTTGGCCGGCGATTCGACAACAACGACGTGTTTAGAAGCAGTCATTAAATTTCTTACGTCCTGGGATCCCCGAATTTCGACAGCGACAAAATAGCCGCCATTCGGTGTTATCCGGCGCTAGGCAATCAGGCTGATGCGATTGCCGGGATGTCGTTCCAGACGTCCCGCCAATTCCAGCTCCAGTAGCACCGTGGCAACAACCGACGGAGAGAATTGGCATTCGCGGAGCAGTTCGTCAACCGCCACCGGAGTAGGTGAAAGCAGGAGAAGGAGCTCGGAGCGGGCATTTTTGAGCAAAGGCTCGTCGGGTTCTGACGGTATACCCGGCTGGAAATCGCCGCCGGTCGGCTCGGCCAAGGGTACGTCGGAAATCTTCGAAAGCACCACCAGAATATCCTCGGCGTTCTCGGTGACAACGGCTCCTTGCTTCAGTAGAGCGTTAGCCCCTCTGGCCCTCGGATCCAGCGGAGACCCTGGCACTGCGAAAACTTCGCGCCCTTGCTCAAGAGCAAAACGGGCGGTAATCAGTGAACCCGAACGGGGCGCCGCCTCGACGATTATAACGCCAAGAGAAAGTCCGGAAACTATACGGTTTCGACGCGGAAAGTGCCGCGCCTGAGGTTCGGTGCCTAAAGGCTGCTCGGCCAGGACAACGCCGCTCTGACAAATATTTTCATAAAGTGGTCTGTTCTCTTCCGGGTAGACGATATCGACCCCGCCAGCAACGACGGCAGCGGTCCCAATGGGCAAAGCCGCTTCATGGGCCGCGGTATCTATTCCACGCGCCATTCCCGAAACAACCAGGTAGCCGGCTTCCGCCAAGCCCGCGCTCACGTCGCGGGCAAGCCTGCGGCCATTGATGGAGGCGTTGCGGGCGCCGACGACAGCAACCGCTGGACGGGCAAGCAAATGTTGATGCCCAAGAAGGGAAAGAACAGGCGGCGCATCATCTATGGCAACCAAGGGTGCCGGGTAGTCCGGCTCGCAACTACACAGTAGGCACCCTCCGAGTTTATCCAGCCTGTCGGCCTCTTTCGCGATCTCACCGCCGGTCGGAACTCGAATCGGCTTGCGACGACCGCCCCTGCGCGCCAGTTCAGGCAAGCGCTCCAACGCACGGTTTGCACTGCCGAATTTCTGCAAGAGTTGCTTAAAGGTGACCGGTCCGACATTCTCGCTGCGAATCAAACGCAACCATTCGAGGCGTTCTTGCTGGCTCAGGCTGCGGCGTCCTGTCATGACCAGAAGCTTTGCCCGGCAAGAAAATACAGTCAACCTTTAAGAGTATTGATAAGGCTTCTTTACTTCTTTGAGCCGATACGCGGCTCTTCACCACGCAACAGCCTTCGAATGTTCTCGTGATGACGCAAAAATGCGAGAACCGCCAGTGCGGCGGCAAACTCCATACGCTGCAAATCACCAGTTACAAACCACATCGCGATAGGGCTGGCTGCCATTCCAAGCAGTGCGGACAGCGAGGAAATCCGGAAAAGCGCTGCGGTGGCCAACCACACGGCTGCGAAAATCAGACCTACTGGCCAGGAAACGACAAACAGCGTTCCCAGGGTCGTGGCAACCCCTTTGCCCCCCTTGAACCGCAGCCAAACGGGAAAGTTGTGCCCCAGAACGGCAAAGAATCCGGCCACCAGCATTGTATCGGGACCCCAACCGGCGGCAATCAAAGCAGCCACACCCCCCTTGCCGCCATCCAGCAGCAGCGTAAGAAAGGCTAAATCCTTTCGGCCCGTCCGCAAGACATTGGTAGCCCCGATGTTTCCTGAACCGATCTTACGCAGATCACCCGCCCCAAACAGCCTTGTAAGCAACACACCGAAGGGAATGGAACCCAGCAGATAACCGCCCAGGGCCGCGGAAAAGAGGTACGGCCAGGCGAACTCCCATGAAATTGGATCGGGCATCTATTCGGCCTGAAAAATGACCCGGCCATCGACGATGGTGCGCAGCACGCGCCCCTGGACCGGGTGGTTGTCGAAGGGTGTGTTCTTTGACTTGCTGCGGAAGCGGCTCGAGTCGATCCGCCAGGACTCTTCCAGATCGAAGAGCAACAAATCAGCCGGCAACCCCGCTTTCAGACGCCCCACCGGCAAACGCAGTATGTCGGCCGGACGATGAGTCAACTGCGCCAGGACACCCAACAGCGTGGCATCGCCGCGATGGACCGGTGCCAACGACAAAGCCAACAAGGTCTCCAGCCCCACAATCCCCGCCTCCGCGGCGGCAAAGGGCAGCCGTTTGGAATCCTGATCCTGTGGACAATGGTCGCTGGCGATAGCGTCGATCGTGCCGTCGGCTACGGCCTCGGCGATGGCGGCCCGATCACTCTCGGCGCGCAAGGGTGGAGAGACCTTCGCAAAGGTTCTGTAGTCACCCACCCCATGCTCGTTGAGTGTGAAGTAATGCGGGGCCGTATCACAGGTCACCGGCAGACCGCGCGCTTTGGCCCGACGGATAACCGCAACGGATTCCGCAGTCGAAACATGCGCCACGTGATAGCGGCTACCGGTCATCTCAACCAGACGCAGATCACGCTCGATCATCATGACTTCGGCCAGTGGATGCTGCCCGGAAAGGCCCAAACGCGTCGCCAGTTCTCCGCTGTTCATTTGACCGCTGGCTGACAGTGACGGCTCGGCCGGGTGCTGGATGATCAACTGATCAAACGCTTTCGCATAGGCCAAGGCGCGCCGCATCACCTGGGCATCGGCCACGGCCTTCGTGCCATCGGTAAAACCCCTGGCGCCATACTCGTCCAAAAGACCGATCTCGGTGATCTCTCGGCCCTCCAGGCGGCGCGTCAGCGCCGCATAAGTAAAGACCTTGACCAGCTTTTCCTCGCGGGCGCGCCGTGCAACGAACTCAATCCCCGATACATCGTCCATTACTGGCTCGGTGTTCGGTAGCACGACCAACGACGTCACGCCACCCGCCGCCGCCGCCAAACCGGCCGTATGGATTGTTTCCTTGTGTTCCTCTCCCGGTTCGCCCAACTGCACACGCATGTCGACCAAACCCGGCGCCAAGCAATGTCCCTTGCAGTCGAAAACCTCAATTCCCTCGGGCAGCCCGTCATTGAACAACTGTGGTCCAAAATCCTGAATGACACCCTGATCAATCAAGATCGCACCCGTTTGATCAAGACCGCTGGCGGGGTCGAGCAAGCGCGCATTGATCAAGGCCTTGCGGCCATTATCCCGCGCGCCGGTCATGTTCCAACCCCCGCTTCCGTCTCCGCATCGCGGCGCAGCACGCGGGTCAAAACATCCAGACAGGCCATGCGAACGGCGACACCCATCTCAACCTGATCCCGGATCAATGAGCGGTCGAGATCGTCGGCCAGTTCGCTATCGATCTCCACACCGCGGTTCATGGGTCCCGGGTGCATCACCAGAGCGTCGGGTTTAGCGAGGCTTAGTTTCTCCTGGTCCAGTCCGTAGAAGCGAAAATACTCACGGATCGACGGGACATAGTTGCCCTGCATGCGTTCTGTCTGCAGCCGCAGCATCATGACGATATCCACACCTTGCAGGCCCGCCCGCATGTCCGTGAATGCCTCGACCCCCAGACGTTCAACCGAGGACGGCATCAGTGTCGGCGGCGCGATAAGGCGCACGTGGGCTCCCATCACGGTCAGGAGATGTATGTTCGAGCGCGCCACCCTGCTGTGCAGAATGTCGCCGCAAATCGCGACTGTGAGACCTTCCAAGCGCCCTACCCGGCGACGGATCGTCAGAGCGTCAAGCAAGGCCTGGGTTGGATGCTCATGGGAGCCATCACCGCCGTTGATGACCGCGCAGTTCACTTTCTCCGAGAGCAGTTGAACCGCCCCCGAATCGGGATGGCGCACCACCAGCACATCAGGGCGCATGGCATTGAGCGTCATGGCCGTGTCGATCAGCGTTTCCCCCTTCTTGATCGAAGAGGTTGAGACCGACATGTTGATGACATCCGCGCCCAAGCGTTTTGCCGCCAGTTCGAAGGACGTTCGGGTTCTGGTGGAAGATTCAAAAAAAAGATTGATTACGGTACGGCCGGATAGCAAGTCGAGCTTCTTGCCCGGCAGGCGATTCTGCACGACGTAACGGTCCGCCAGATCCAAAAGAAACGAGATTTCATCCGAGGTCCGCTCGGCAATACCGAGGAGGTGACGCTGCGGATAGCGCGAGAAATCGAGAGAGTTGGCTTCTTCGCTCATACTGAGGGGTGGTTATCTCACCCCCGGGCGAGTCGTGCAAGCGACTCAAGCAACAATTTCGCCCGGTTCGTGTGTGCACCGCTTGCAATGGATTACACAGAGCCGCGTTAACGGCGGCGCGATTGGGTTCTCCAAAACACGCCGCCGCACAAAACCTTAACCTCGGCTACTCGGCGGGCATTTCCATCCCTTCGCCCTTGTACATGAAGCCCATGTGCTGGCGCGCCTGCTGCAGACCACCCTCCTGCCAGCTGACTGACCCATCGCCGTTGGCATCCTTGCCGTCAACAGCTTGAACCAGAAGCGCCTGCACGGCCTCCGCTGCGGCCTTCGCATCCGCAGCGCTGCTAGCTGCAAGACCCTTCTCCACTTCAGCCTCGGCGGCCTTGGCTGCCGCAACGGCGTTATTCAGAGCCGTGGTTACATGTTCCGAATGGACCTTCACGTTATCGGAAGCATCTCCGCTTCCCCCGGCAAAGCCCGTATGTTTACTGGCGCCCTCAGCCGCATTGATGAGGCCATAGCCCAGTCCTGGACCGGACTTCTCCATCGCCGGATCCAAGGCATGGAGGACATGGCGCAGATGCACTTGCAATGACGCCAGATCGTCCGGTGTTTTCAATGCAAGGCCGACATGCTTTTGCGCCACGTCCGCCTCGCCAAAGGCAGTTGGCAATAGTCCTTTACCCTCAGGTGTATCCTTCCAGGCTTCCATAACATGGCCCATGTGCGCATGAGCGGCGCTTCCCGCAGCCGCCACCGGCTTTGCAACGCCAATGGTTAAACCCACGCCCAAGGCCGCCAGAACGGCCAGTAACGATCGCCTCCTGATCATCATTACCTCCCAGTTGCAAAAGCTCCCACAGAATGACTTGGCGGTATGGTGACCCGATTTCCAGCATAAGGCCAATCACACTCTGGATAGCGCCGTTAGATCGCACCCTTTTCCCGCAACGCAGCGATCGCCGTTTCGTCAAGGCCGAGGATATCGGTCAGGACTTTATCCGTATCCGCGCCCACGGACGGTGCGGCATTCCGGTAAGTAACTTCGGTTTCCGAGAACTTGATCGGGTTGCCGATCATCTCAATGCTTCCCTTCGCGGCTGCTTCATAGGGCATCGAAAGGCGCATGCCGCGCTCCAGCACCTGAGGATCGGCGAACACACGGTCCAGTGTGTTGACCGGACCGCAAGGCACGCCGAGTGCCGCCAGACCCTGGACCCAGTGATCCAGGGGCTTGGTGACGGTAATCTCGAAAAGGCGGTCGTAGAGGCTCCGGCGATTGAGCACACGATCGCTATTGGTGAGATAGCGAGGATCATCAGGCAGTTCAGGGCAGCCCGCGTACTCGCAGAATTTGCGGAACTGGCCGTCATTTCCGACCGCCAGGATAAAGTGCCCGTCACTGCTGGGCATAACCCGGTAGGGTACGATGTTGGGATGTTCGCTACCTTGCCGCACCGGCTCCCTGCCCGAGGTCAGATAGTTCAGACCTTCATAGGTCAGCCAGGCAACTTGCGTGTCCAGAAGCGCCAGATCGATGTATTGCCCCCGACCCGTGCGGGTACGGTGAAAGAGCGCCGCCAGAACCGCGCTGACAGCATACATGCCGCACATGATATCGGCGATGCCGATCCCAACCTTCATGGGATCGCCGTCGGGTTCGCCCGTCAGGCTCATGATCCCGCCCATACCCTGCGCCAGATAATCATATCCCGCTCTGGGCGCATAGGGGCCGGTCTGCCCAAATCCCGTGATGGAGCAGTAGATCAATCCCTCGTTCAGCGCGCGCAGCGACGGATAATCGAGCCCGTACTTAGCCAGTCCTCCGACCTTGAAGTTCTCGACCAGAATATCGCAATGCGAAGCCAGGTCGCGGAGCAGCTGCTGCCCTTCGGCGGTGCTGATGTCGACCGTCACAGAGCGCTTGTTGCGATTGGCCGAATGAAAGTAAGCGGCAGTCTTCACACCGTCCTTGGTTTCCACGAAGGGCGGCCCCCACCGTCTTGTATCGTCGCCTTCACCCGGGCGTTCGATCTTGATTACCTCGCCGCCCAGATCGCCCAGCAGCTGGGTTGCCGTGGGCCCCGCAAGAATACGGGTCAAGTCGAGGATTTTTAGCCCGTCGAGGGGTGCCGTCATCGTTGTCTCTCCGTCGCTTTCCGATCTGCCTTCAAGATATCGCCCCTATGGAGGTCTACGGTCCGATTTTCTATTCCTTCACAGTAAAACCGCCAGGACCAGGGGTATGGTAGCTATCGAAAGGGCGGTCTGCGCCGTGATACTCGTCGCCATAAAGTTATGATCGCCGCCCAAATGCCGGGTCATGATATAGGAGGAGATCGCCGTCGGCTGTGCGTTGAATAGGACCGCCACCGCCAAGGCCGTCCCTTCGACGCCCAGAAACCAGCACCCTGCCGCCGTAAACCCCGGTAGCAGCAACAGCTTTAAACCGGACGTCAGCGCAATCTGCGGACCGCTCACCCTCAAGGTGGAGAAGTCCAGCGTCGCGCCGACCGAAAGCAAACCCAACGCCAAAGCTGCGCGGCCCAGAATGTCCAACATCGGACCAATCACCGGCGGCAACCCAATACCGCTGACATTGAGCAGAAGCCCAAGGACACAGGCAACGATCAGCGGATTACTGGCCAGCGTCTTGATAAAGGACGGCTCAATCCCTGTATCGCGCTCACCAAAGCGGACCAAGACGGCGACGGAGATGAGGTTTGCCAGCGGAACGATGGCGATCACACCCACGGCCGCCAGTTCCAGCCCCTCCTCACCATAAAGCCCGAAAGCCAGGGCCAACGCGAGATAGGTATTGTATCGCACCGCTGCCTGAACGAATGCCGCGAAACGAGGACCAGGCAAGGCTAACGCTGTCCGCAGACCAAAGCACAGCAGCACCATCGTTAGAATAGCGCCATCGATTGAGAGGATCAGCGGCAGCACCTTGCCAAGTTCCAGATCGGCCCTGGCCAGGGTTGCCACCAGTAAGCAAGGGAAGAAAACGTAGTAGATCAGCTTTTCCGCCGTTGCCCAAAAATCAGCGCTGAACAGCCCGCTCCGACGCAGGAACAGACCAAAAAAGATCAGCAGGAAAACTGGCAGGGCGGCAAGCATCACGGTCAGCATGGCCGTCATGGTGCACCGGACCGGCAGGAGGTCAAGAGATCAAAACCGCAACGACGCGCCCCAGGCTGGCAAGAGGTCGGGTTAATCCGTTAGGCTGATGGATATCGCCTACTGAATTCACAAGGCCCGAAGTTACGACAAACCGACAGGAAACGCCTGGGTATGACCACCTTTCTGATCAGACGTATGGGCGAGATCCTGGTCGTGCTGCTGATCATGTCCTTCGTCATCTACAGCCTGATCGGCCTGATGCCCGGCGACCCCATCGATCTGATGATCAGCGCCGATCCCAACCTGACCTCAGCGGACGCGGCCCGTCTGCGCAATCTCTATGGCCTCGATCAGCCCCTTGCCAGCCGCTATCTGGCTTGGCTGGGGAATGCGGTCCAGGGCGATTTTGGTTTCTCACGCCTCTTCGCAGCGCCGGCGCTTGAGGTCCTCCTGCCGCGTCTTGGCAACACGGTCCTGCTGATGGGGCTTTCCTTCGTTCTGACACTGGCCATCGCCATTCCCCTCGGCATGCTGGCGGCGGCGCGCCCGCACAGCCTTTTCGATCAGGGAGTCAACCTTTTGGCCTTTGCCGGCATTTCGGTACCACCCTTCTGGCTTGCCATCCTTCTGATGCTGCTCTTTGCGGTGACCCTGGACTGGTTGCCCGCCAGCGGCATGGGCGAGACCGGGGACCCCTGGTGGCAGCGCGCCCGCTATTTGATCCTTCCGACACTGGCACTCACCCTGGCCAGTGTCGGTACATTCCTGCGCTTCACGCGGGCAGCCATGATCGAGGCGCTGCGCCAGGACTATATCCGCACCGCCCGCGCCAAGGGACTATCCGAATGGCAACTGCTGGCGGGGCACGCGTTGCGCAATGCCATGATCCCTGTCGCCACGGTCGTGGCACTCTCCTTTGGCTCTCTCTTCTCAGGAGCGTTGATAACCGAGACTATTTTCGGCTGGCTCGGCATGGGGAAAACGATCTTCGATTCCATCATGGGCAACGATTACAACCTGGCGCTGGTCGGCCTTCTTTTCGCGACCGCCGTGACCTTGTTGGCGAACCTGCTGGCCGATCTCGCCTATGCCTGGCTCGACCCAAGGATCACCTACCGATGAGCGCCCCGCTCCTTGCAGCAGAAGCACGCGGCGCAGCGCAAGGGCTGTCCCAAGGCAACCTCTTGTTGCGGCGCTTCCTGGCGCACCGAATGGCGGTGGTCAGCCTTTTCCTTTTGATCGGTCTGGCGTCGGCTGCCCTTGCCGCACCACTCGTGGAAACCTGGATGGGTATCACCGCGGAGGATGTCGACCTCTTCAACCGCAGCGCCGGGCCTTCCGCCGCCCATCCGCTGGGCACGGATGAACTGGGTCGCGACCTGCTGCTGCGCTTGCTCTATGGCGGCCGGGTATCGCTCGGCGTCGGCGTGGCCGCAGCCCTGGGTGCGATGATCCTGGGAAGCCTCATCGGCCTCCTGGCAGGCTTTTACGGCGGCTGGGTCGACGGCGTTCTGATGCGCTTCACCGACGGCGTGATTGCCTTGCCGATCCTGCCGCTACTGATCGTCCTGGCCGCTCTCGACCCCTCGAAACTAGGGCTGCCCGACGCCTGGTTGAACAGCGAGTCGGCCAGCTTCTACCGCATTGTAATCCTGATCGTGCTGGTAGGCTGGACCACGGTTGCGAGATTGGTGCGCGGCGCCACGCTGTCGCTGCGCACCCGCGAGTTCGTCCTGGCCGCCAGCGCCCTGGGAGCGAGCGGTCCGCGCATCATGCTGCGTCACATTCTGCCGAACAGTTTTTCGCCGATCCTGGTCGCCACCACCCTGTCGGTCGGAAATATCATTCTGCTCGAAAGCGTCCTCAGCTTCCTGGGGCTGGGCATCCAGCCGCCAACTCCCTCGTGGGGCAACATGCTGACCAATGCACAGGACCTGATCTACAGCGCGCCCTGGCTGGCGATCTGGCCCGGACTCCTGATCTTCGTCACCGTGATTGCCTTCAACTTCCTGGGCGACGGTCTCCAGGACGCCCTGGACCCGCGAGCGCTCAAGAAATAGTCGAGCCTCACCCCTTCATCGGTAGGGCGGTTTCGACCAGTTCGGCCCAATAGCTGGCGCCAAGGACGGCGATCTCGTCGTTGAAATCGTAATAGGGGTTGTGGATGGCACAGCCGCCAAGCTCGCCTTCCGAGCCGTTACCGAGCCAGATATAACAGCCCGGGCTTTCCTGAAGCATGTAGGCAAAATCCTCGGAGCCCATCTTGGGTGCAGCATTCGCATTGACGTTTTCCTTGCCCACCACCTTGGCGGCCACGGCTGCGGCCAGCAGGCTTTCCTGCTCGCTGTTGACGAGCGCCGGGTAACGGCGTTCATAGCGGAAATCCAGCGTCGCGCCGAATGCCGTGCAGATGCCGCGCCCGATGGTCTCGATCTCGCGTTCCAGCATGTCGTGGACCTCTGGCCTGAAGGAGCGCGCCGTGCCCCGGATGACCGCGTTCTCCGGCAGCACGTTCCAGGTATCGCCCGCATGGATTTGAGTCACGCTGACCACGGCGGAATCGAGCGGGTTGGTGCGGCGGCTGACGATGCTTTGCAAAGCCGTCACAATCTGACTGGCGATCACGATGGCGTCGTTGCCCGTGTGCGGCATGGCGCCGTGTGCGCCCTTGGCATTGATGGTGATCTCGAATACATCGAATGCGGCCATGGCCGGGCCGCTGCGCAATCCCACCTGCCCGACAGGAATGCCCGGCGTGTTGTGCAGCCCATAGACCCCCTCGACCGGGAATTTATGGAACAGTCCCTCCTCCACCATGACGCGACCGCCACCCTCGTTCTCTTCGGCTGGCTGGAAGATGAAATGAACGAGGCCATCGAATTCACGGGATTTCGATAGATAACTGGCAGCGCCCAGCAACATCGCCGTATGGCCGTCGTGACCGCAGCCGTGCATCTTGCCGGGAATGGTGGAGCGATGATCGAAGTCGTTCTTCTCGGTCATGTCCAGCGCATCCATATCAGCGCGCAAGCCGATGGCCCGATTGCCGCCGCCCTTGCCCCTCAGGGTTCCGACAACGCCGGTCGTCGCCATACCCCGATCCACTTCAATGCCCCAGGATTCCAGCTTCTCCGCGACGATATCCGCAGTGCGGAATTCCTCGAACGCGGTCTCCGGGTGGCGGTGCAGGTCGCGCCGCCAAGTCCTCATATCGTCTTTCAGCGCGGCAATCTCTGGCTTGATGGGCATGGTGCTGTCTCTTTCCGGTTCGGCTGATAGGGAGTGGACCAAAGCCTAGCCCCACCGCAACCGGATCTGCAACCTGCGCGCAAGCCTTGATGCAACGCTCAGTGCGACATCAGCACCGGCACCGTCATGTGCTTAAGAACTTCGCGAGTGACGCCGCCCAGCACCAGTTCGCGCAACCGCGAATGGCCATAGCCGCCCATGACAAGCAGATCGCTGCCGCGATCGCTCAAGCGCGAGAGGATGGCGGAAGAAACCCCAAGCTCCGCGGCCTCCAAATGCTGGACCTCGACCTTCACGCCATGGCGAGCAAGGTGGAGCCCGATATCCGCGCCCGGTTCATCACCATGCACACCGCGGCCAGGGTTGACCGCCACAACGACGACCTGCTCGGCCATCTTCAGCATTGGCAGGGCGTCGTTGACGGCGCGAGTGGCCTCGCGCCCGCCGTTCCAGGCGATCATTACACGCTTCCCGAAACCCGCGGGCGCGCCAATGTAGGGAATCATCAGCACGGGCCTTCCGCAGGTGACAAGCACCTCCTCTGCGACACTGTTGTCGAGCGACGCCGCGTCGTCATCGTCTTGCTGCCCCAGTATGACAAGATCACTGTAGCGAGCGTGCAACGAAATTCCCGACGCCAACTCTGCTTCGGCCTTGCGCAGACGCCGAATTTCGTAGCTAACACCGCCCGCGTCGGCCGCAGCTTTAAACAGCTCGACCGCCCGTCCTTCGACCTCGGTTAGATAGGCGGCTTGCGCCTGCAGTGCGGATTTCGGTATTTGGCTGCGCAGATAGGTTGGCATAGCCGGCTCGCCCAGCGCGACCAGTCCCGTTAGGTGCGCGCCCGAGCTATTCGCCAGATCGACGGCCGCTTGCACGCGATTCTTGGCGGCCTTGCCGCCATCGACCTGTACCAAAAGATTTCTAAAGGCCATGACTCTCTCTCCTTATGAAGAGGTGAACCACCTCTTACAGATAAGCAGAGCAGTCTTTGAATAAAGCCTCATTGACCTGAATCAATCGACGACGCCGATTGCTTCTAGCGGCCGCCCTCGGGTCGCAGCGACGCGGGCAAACGTCCCTCCTCGACGCCGTGGCAACGCACCTCCCCCGTACCGACACGCAAGGGTTTGGGGGCCTCACTGCGGCAGCGATCGTTGGCAAAGGGGCAACGGGGATGGAAATGGCAACCGCCCGGAGGTGTGATCGGTGACGGCACTTCGCCTGCGATCGGGGTCCTGGCCCGCCCGGACATCTCCAGGTCCGGGATCGCATCGAGCAACATCCGCGTATAGGGATGGCGCGGCTGGGCAAAGACTTCGCGGGCGGGGCCCCATTCGACAAGGCGGCCGAGATACATCACCCCGATATCGTCGGAGATATGATAGACCACCGCCAGATCGTGGCTGATGAAGAGATACGTGAGATTGAACTCTCGCTGCAGTTTCTTCATCAGATTCAAAATCTGCGCCTGTACCGATACATCCAGGGCCGAGGTTGGCTCATCGCAGATCAGGAACTCCGGTTCGCTGGCCAATGCGCGGGCGATCGAGATGCGTTGGCGCTGACCGCCCGAGAATTCATGCGGGAACTTGATGCTATCTTCCGGCGACAGGCCGACCAGCGTCAGAAGGTCGGCGACGCGCTCCAAGATAGCCTTTTCGCCGCTGACGAGCCTGTGGAAGCGAATAGGTTCGGCGATGATGTTGCCGACCCGCCAACGTGGATTGAGGCTGGCGAAAGGGTCCTGGAAAATCATCTGCAGGCGGCGGCGTACCGGCGCCATTGCCTTGCGCGAATTGAGGGTTGCCAGATCCAGGCCTTCGATCTCCACCGAACCCGCCGAGGGTCGATACAATCCAACCACCAAACGCGCTACGGTCGACTTACCGCAACCCGACTCGCCAACCAATGAGAACGTCTTTCCCTTGGGAATTTCCAGCGATAGGTCGTCGACCGCAGTCAGGTGAACTTTCGGCTGGCCCTGCAGGACCCGGTTAAGGAACGGCGGCGAGACATCGAAGGTCTTGCGCAACCCCTTGATCCGCAAGGTCGGGCCGGCGGTGGCACTCGTATCCGGTTTCGGCGCCAAGGTATCGCTCATGCGCCGCCCTCCTCTTCGATCAACCAGCAAGACGCCAGTGTCTTACCTGCGGGCATCAGACTGGGACGGTCCTGCCGGCAGCGGTCAAAAGCCTGTGGGCAACGCGGGTTAAATGCGCAGCCGCGAGGAATTTTGTTCAGGCGCGGCATGGAACCTTCGATCTGCATCAACTCTTCACGGTCTTGGCCGACGAGGGGAATAGACCCCATCAAACCGACCGTATAGGGATGGCTGGGGCGCTTGATGACTTCCTGCACAGGGCCGATCTCCGCAATTCTTCCGGCATACATCACGGCCACCCGGTCAGCGGTTTCGGCGATAACTCCCATGTCGTGTGTCACCAGCATCACGGCGGCCCCATGGTCGCGGCAGAGACGCTTGAGAAGTGAGATGATCTGCGCCTGAATTGACACGTCCAACGCTGTCGTCGGCTCGTCGGCAATAACCAGCTTGGGATTGACGCAAAGCGCCAACGCTATCACCACCCGTTGGCGCATGCCGCCGGAAAACTGATGAGGATATTGATCGACGCGCCGCTCCGGCGACGGGATGCCGACCTCAGCCAAAAGTTCAATGGCACGCTTGCGGGCCGCCCGCTCGCTCATGTCCGTATGGGTGCGGATTGTCTCAATCAACTGCTCTCCGACTCTGTAGAGCGGATTGAGGCTGGTGAGCGGATCCTGAAAAACCATCCCGATTTCCGCGCCGCGCAGGCGGCGCAACTTCTCGTAGGGCAGGTTATCGATGCGCTTGCCCTGGAACAGTACCTGTCCGTCGGCAATACGCCCGGGCGGCTCCAACAAACCGATGATTGCAGAGCCGGTAAGCGACTTACCGGCTCCAGACTCGCCGACGACGCCCAGAACCTCTCCCGGCTTGATGTCGAAAGAGACATCGTCAACGGCGACAAGCGTGCCGTTGCGGGTCGGAAATTCGATCCGTAGATTGCGCACCTCCAATAAGGCGTCGCTTCCAACGCGGTCTTCGCGGGCGGCTTCCATCACTGCTGACGTATCGCTCATCACGTCACCTCAGCTTGGGATTGAGCGCATCGCGCAGCCAATCCCCGAGTAAGTTCACCGCAAGCACGAGAATCGCGAGCATCGCGCCCGGGAAGATGGTGATCCACCAGAGCCCGGAGAAAAGGAAATCGTTACCGATCCGGATCAGGGTACCCAACGACGGCTGGGTTGTCGGCACGCCTACACCCAGGAACGATAGGGTCGCCTCCAAGATCACCGCCAGCGCGAGATTGATCGTCGCGATCACAAGAACCGGCCCCATCACATTCGGCAGGACATGGCGGATCATGATCAAAAGCGGTGGAATGCCGATGACGCGGGCCGCCTGAACATACTCCTTGTTCTTCTCCACCAGGGTCGATCCGCGCACCGTACGGGCGTACTGAACCCAAAACGAAAGCCCGATGGACAGCACAAGGACGTAAAACGCCAACTCGTCGTGCTTGGCGCCGCCCAGAAGGCCGCGAAACACACCATCGATCAACAGGGCAATCAGGATCGCAGGGAAGGTCAATTGCACTTCCGCAATGCGCATGATGACCGCATCAACCGTGCCGCCCAGGTATCCGCTCAATAGCCCCAGGGAAATTCCCAGGACCGCCGCGAAGATCACGCTGGCAAAACCGACGCTCAGCGATATGCGTGACCCATAAAGGATCGTCGAGAGAACATCGCGGCCCTGGTCATCGGTGCCGAGCAGGAACTGCGGATCTCCCTCGGTCGACCAGAAACCGGGAAGCTCCGAGTTCAAAAGATCAAGGGTGGCTGGGTCGAAGGGATTATGCGGCGCGATCCAAGGCGCAAACAACGCGGAAAGCATTATGACTGCGGTGACCAGCGCCGCCAGGACCGTTACCTTGGAACGAAAGAATGAGTGCGCGATATCGCTTTTGGCGGCCCGCCTGGCGCTATCGGCGAAACGGGCCATCAACCCACGCCTGACAAGTGCGTAGTCTGTGGTGCGATCAGCCGTCATGACCTAGTGCCCCCCCGTCGTCGCACGATCAACCCGCAACCGCGGATCGACCACGTAGTAGAGCATGTCAACAATCAGGTTGATCGTGACGAAAAGGAACGCGATCAGCATCAGGTAGGCCGCCATGATGGGAATATCGACGTTCTGCACCGCCTGCAGGAACATCAGTCCCATGCCGGGCCACTGGAAAACCGTTTCCGTGATGATGGCAAAAGCAATGATGGAGCCCACCTGCAGTCCTGTAATGGTGATGACCGGCACCAACGTGTTTTTCAAGGCATGACCGTAGTTGATCGCCCGGTCCGTAAGACCTCTGGCGCGTGCGAACTTGATGTAGTCGGTGCGCATCACCTCCAGCATCTCCGCGCGAACGAGGCGCATGATCAGGGTCATCTGGAAAAGACCCAGGGTGATTCCCGGCATGATGATGGCCGCCAGTCCGCTGGGGGTCAAAAGTCCGGTCGTCCAGAAGCCCAGTCGGATCACCTCCCCCCGCCCGAAGGACGGCAACAGATGAAGGTTAACCGAGAAGATGAAGATCAGCAGGATGCCTATCAGGAAGGTTGGCAAGGAAATGCCAATCAACGAGATCGTCAGCAGGAATTTCGAGATCGGCGATTCCCGGTGCAAGCCGGTGTAGACCCCCATCGGAATCCCGACCAGCAGCGCAAAAAGCGCGGAAATGAAGGACAACTCCAGCGTGGCCGGCGCGCGTTCGAGGATCAGCTTGGAAACATCCTTTTTATGCTGATAGCTGATACCGAACTCGAACTGCGCGGCATTGAAGAGGAAGCGGCCAAACTGAAGATAGGCAGGGTCATCGAGCCCTAGGCGCTCGCGCAAGGCGGCGCGTTCGGCCAATGTCGTTTCGATGCCGACCATCTGGTTCACCGGATCGCCGACATAGCGGAACATTGTGAAGGACAGCAGGGCTACCGCCATCATGACGATGAGGGACTGAAGCAACCTTCGGACGATAAAAGCGAACATCTAGCTCACATGGCCTGGATAGTGGGAACGGACGAAACGCTGGAGAGGGAGAGTACCGGACTACGCGCAGCTTTCTGCTGCGCGCAGCCCGTACTCTTGCAGATACGGCCTTTCCAAGCCGCGATCAGTTCTTCGTCACGTAATAGAGCATGAACTGATTGTCCGCACGCTGGGCAAGATCGATGTTGTCCGCCTTACCCCAAGCCAGACCCTGCTGATGCAGCGGGATCATGCCCCACTCGTCCTGCACGATCTTGTAGGCCTCATGGATCATGGCATCGCGTTTGGTCGGATCGGTCTCGCTCAGGATCATGTCCGTTAGCTCATCGACCCGCGCGTTGCAGTAACCGCCGTTGTTGAACTTACCCCGACCGTCACTGCCGGTCTCGTCGCGGCAGATGATCAGGTTGTAGAGCACGTTCCAGCTGTCGAAGCTGCCCGGCGTCCATCCCAAGAGATAGAACGAGGTATCGTACTTCGGACCCAGCGTCTTGGCGAAATACTGCGCCTTCGGTTGCGCCAGCAAATCCACCTTCACACCGACCTTGGCGAGCATCGAAACGACCGCCTGACAGATACGCTCGTCGTTGACGTAGCGGTTGTTCGGGCAGTCCATCGTGACCTCGAAGCCATCCGGATATCCTGCCTCTGCCAGCAGTGCCTTGGCGCGTGCCGGATCATGGGCCGGGCGCTCGAATTCATCCGACCGTGAGAAAAGGAACGGCGAGACCATGATCGCGGACGGTGTGGCAAGGTTGCGCATCACCTTCTGCTTGATGGCCTCAATATCGATGGCGCGGAAGAACGCCTCACGCACACGCACATCCTTAAAGGGGTTTTTGCCCTTCACGTTCGAGTAGAGCAGTTCGTCGCGAAACTGGTCCATACCCAGGAAGATTGTGCGCAGCTCGGGGCCTGCCAGCACCGAAGTTCCGGCATTGCTGTTGATACGGTCCATATCCTGAACCGGAACCGGATACATCATGTCGACTTCGCCCGACAAAAGCGCCGCAACGCGTGTCGCATCGGAGGAGATCGGCGTGAAGATAACCTCAGTCAGATTATGCCGACGCTCGTCCCACCAATCCTCGTTCGGCACGAAAATGGTCTTCACATCGGTTTCGCGGCTCGTGATTTTGAACGCACCGGTGCCGTTCGTGTTGAAGGCGGCATAATTTTCCTTGCCTTCGGTCACCGAGGTGGGCTCCGTCGCGTTGTTCGCCTCGGACCACTCCTTGTCCATGATGTACCAGGTCGACCATTCGTAATAGATGATGGGGTTCGGCTGCTCCGTCACGAAATCAACCGTGTAGTCATCCACTTTGACGACTTTGGTGTCCGGCGTCAGGCGGGTCTTCATGTCAGACCCATCCTTGCGAACACGTTCGGCGCTGAAGACCACGTCATCCGCGTTGAAGTCGTTGCCGTTGTGGAACTTTACACCCTTGCGCAAGTGAAACCGCCAGTGCGTCGGTGAAAGCAATTCCCAGCTTTCAGCCAAGCCCGGTGAAATTTCGAGATTCGGGCCACGTTGAATCAATCCCTCGTACACATTACCAAGGAAGCCCAAGGTGAAGGTCTCATTCAAAGAATAGGGATCGAGCGATTGCGCGTCCCCCTGGAACGCCCATTTGAGCGTTTCCGCCTTGGTCGGCGTACCGGCGCCAGCCACCCCTATCGTTAAGGCTATCGCAGCGGCCATTGCTACTTGTTTGATTCGCATTGTCGAGGCTCCCTGTTCATTACAAAGCCATTTCTATTTATTCCAACGGCTGGATCAACAATGCTCAACAGATCCAACCGAGTTGCCGAGCCTAAGCTCGATAATGCTGCTGTCAACGCTTTCATTGTCGTTAGAAGCCCCTTGCGCAGTTGCTTCCCCGTCGGGGGTCGGCAACTGGCGCCACGCGCTCAAGAGGGCTTTCCCCAATCTGGCAGCAAGAGTATAGAGACGATAGCCCAGATGTGGGCGACGGATTTGCAGCAATGCGCCAGTTTTCTGTGCGCTTTCAAACCTCAGGCGGTGCGGAGGAATCACCCCATGAACGTCAGGCCTAACTCTCCAGCGGCGCGCGATATCGCCCATCATCTTCACCCCTACACCAATTGGCGCAGGCACGAAGCCGATGGTCCGCTGATCATAAACAGCGGTAAGGGTATTTATGTTCAGGACGATCAGGGCAAGGAGTACATCGAAGGCATGGCCGGCCTCTGGTGTACCTCGCTCGGGTTTGGCGAAGAGCGACTGGTTCAGGCCGCCGCCGAGCAGATGCGCAAGCTGCCCTACTATCATGCGTTCGCGCATAAGAGCCACAATCCCGGCATTGATCTTGCCGAGCGCCTAGCGGATATGACGCCCGGAGACCTGAATCATGTGTTTTTCGCAAACTCGGGCTCCGAGGCAAACGACACGGTGGTGAAGTTCGTCTGGTATTTCAATAACGCCCTCGGTCGCCCGGAAAAGAAGAAGATCATCAGCCGGATCAAGGGCTATCACGGGGTTACGGTCGCTTCGGCCAGCATGACCGGATTGCCGAACAATCACCGCGACTTCGACCTGCCAATTGCCAACATCCTGCACACCGAATGCCCGCACTACTATCGATTCGGCCAGGAAGGCGAGACCGAGGACGCTTTCGCGACGCGCATGGCCGACGCGTTGGAAGCCAAGATCCTTGAAGAGGGTCCGGAAACGGTCGCGGCCTTCATTGGCGAGCCAGTCATGGGCGCTGGCGGCGTCATCGTGCCACCTAGAACCTACTGGAAAAAAATACAGGCGGTTTGCCGCAAGTACGACATTCTCGTCATTGCCGACGAAGTCATTTGCGGCTTTGGCCGAACCGGCGAGATGTTCGGCAGCCAAACTTTCGAAATCCAACCCGATATCATGGTTGTGGCCAAGCAACTCTCGTCTGCCTACCTGCCTATTTCCGCCGTGATCATCAGCGACAAGGTCTATGATGCGTTGGCGGACAACAGCGCGAAGATCGGCACATTCGGACATGGATACACCTATAGCGGTCATCCGGTGGCTGCCGCGGTCGCTGTCGAAACGCTGAAGATATACGAAGAGCGGGACATTCTTTCCCATGTGAAGGCCGTTGCACCGCTGTTCCAGGAAGGGCTTCGAAAGTTTGCGGATCACCCCCACGTCGGTGAAGTGCGCGGCGTCGGCTTGGTCGGCGCAGTCGAACTGGTGGCCGACAAAACCACGAAGGCTAGCTTCGATCCGGCCGGACCGGTCGGTGTCCAATTGGATAAGCGCGCGATAGCCAACGGCGTTATCCTGCGTAATATCGTCGACTCCCTTGCCTTTTGCCCACCGCTCATCATCACGGATAAGCAGATCAAGGAACTCTTTGATCGCTTTGGCAAAGCGCTTGACGAAACGGAAGCATGGATCAAGGCAGAAGGCCTCGCTGTTTGAGGTCGTGACGCCGGATTCCTGAATTTATGATGATCGACCTGCGCCCACGGCACGTGACGTCGCCGGCGCAGGTCGATCACTTCTATGCGAGACAGTCCGCCGCACTTGACGAGACTTAGCCGCTTTCCCCTAGAATGCCACTGTCGTTGCTCGTCATAATTAGTTCACCCGATGGTGTCCTAGTTGTGATTTCTGTGTTTGAAGAAGAAAATCAATGGATTATAACGGTTTTTTCAGACAACATATTAATTCTTTGAAGACTGAAGGGCGATATCGAACCTTCGCCGATCTGGAGCGGCGTGCAGGTCAATTCCCGACAGCGGTTCAACACGATGCGTCTGGAGAACGTGACGTAGTCGTTTGGTGTTCGAATGACTATCTCGGCATGGGTCAGCACCCAGAGGTACTTGCTGCCATGCATCAAGCGCTAGAACGTTGCGGCGCGGGGGCCGGTGGGACCCGTAACATCTCCGGCACCAATCACTATCACGTGGTTCTGGAGCAAGAGCTTTCATCCTGGCATGAGAAAGAAGCGGCTCTACTCTTTACTTCGGGATACGTCGCCAATTGGACCGCCCTGTCCACACTTGCCGCGCGCCTACCCAATTGTATTGTCTTTTCCGATTCGCTCAATCATGCCTCGATGATCGAAGGCATTCGTCATTCGCGGGCGGAGAAGCGTATTTTCAAGCACAACGATCCGGAAGATCTGAAACGCACGCTAGCAGCGGCCCCTGCCGATTCAGCTAAGATCGTCGCCTTCGAGTCCGTTTATTCGATGGATGGCGATAAAGCCCCTATCGGACCGCTGTGCGATATCGCACACGCCTATGGTGCCTTGACCTATCTCGACGAGGTGCACGCCGTCGGACTCTACGGAATTGCCGGGAGCGGTGTCGCGGAAGAGCAAGGCGTGATTTCAAAGGTGGATTTGATCCAGGGCACGCTGGGCAAAGCTGTTGGATGCATTGGCGGGTACATCGCCGGCTCGTCGGCACTTGTTGATTTTGTGCGCTCCTACGGTTCCGGCTTTATTTTCACCACGGCCCTGCCGCCGGCGATAGCAGCGGGTGCGACGGCCAGTGTGCGATTTCTCAGGACACACCCCGAGATCCGTGCCCGTCATCAAGAGCGTGCGGCGACCTTGAAGACACTGTTAAACGACGCAGGTTTGCCTGTGCTGCCTTCGGAAAGCCACATCGTTCCGGTGCTGGTCGGAGAAGCCAAGCTTTGCAAGGCGTTGTCGGACATTCTGCTTCAGGACTACAGGCTTTATGTGCAGCCCATCAACTACCCGACTGTTCCTCGCGGAACCGAGCGTTTGAGGCTCACGCCTTCACCGCTTCATGATGACGCCGCCATGGCCGCTCTGGTGGAAGCATTGCAGGAATCATGGCACCGCGTTGGCTTAGAGTTGGTTGCTTAAGCCAAAGATTCTCGCTTAATTATTTATATATTTCAGACGGTTAACATAACTTTTCTTTGCTTTCCTTGACCCGCCGGTCAATGAACCTCTATGCTTCCCTTGTTAAAAAGATAAAAAACGTTGAACAGGGATAGGGCGTAACAGGCACCTTGAGGCAGGGCAATTGAGTTTGCTTTGCCGAAGTGGGTGGGATTTTCCAAAAAACCCTGATCTCGGTCACGTGCGCATACCGCGCCCTGTGATTGGAGGTCTGTTGGATACGGCAGGGGAGACATGGGGGAAAACAAAGACATCATCGTGAAATTCGACGGGGTTCAAAAGAGCTACGACGGAGAAATCCTCGTGGTGAAGGACCTCAATCTTGACATCGAACGAGGTGAATTCCTCACAATGCTTGGGCCTTCCGGCTCGGGTAAGACCACCTGTCTTATGATGCTGGCCGGTTTCGAACCCGCCACGCACGGCGAGATCTATCTGAACGAGCAGCCCATCAACAATGTACCGCCACACAAACGCGGTATCGGGATGGTTTTCCAGAATTATGCACTCTTTCCGCATATGACAGTTGCGGAGAACCTCGCCTTCCCTCTCGAAGTTCGCAAGTTAGACAAGGCGACGATCGAGCAGAAGGTAACCCGTGCCTTGGAAATGGTCCGTCTGGACCAATTCGGCGGTCGGCGTCCGGCGCAGTTGTCCGGTGGCCAGCAACAACGTGTTGCTGTTGCCCGCGCGCTGGTTTTCGAGCCTGATCTGGTGTTGATGGATGAACCGCTCGGCGCACTCGATAAGAATCTGCGTGAAGAAATGCAGTACGAGATCAAACACATCCACGACCAACTCGGCGTGAGTGTGGTCTATGTAACACACGACCAGTCCGAGGCCTTAACCATGTCAAATCGCGTTGCGGTGTTTGATGACGGTGTCATCCAGCAACTTGCGGCGCCCGATGTCCTCTACGAAGAGCCGGTCAATGCGTTCGTCGCCTACTTCATCGGCGAGAACAATCGACTCTACGGCACTGTGAAGGATGAAGACTCCAAGATGTGCCGTGTCGAACTGGACAACGCGGGCGGCGATATCAAGGCCTTGGCGGTCAACATCGATGGAACCGGTAGCCGCACCACGCTTTCCTTGCGGCCTGAACGTGTGAAGATTCTTTCTGAAAGTGATTCAGCCGACAACGTGATGCAAGGCAAGGTCGAGGAGCTGATTTACCTCGGCGATCACGTCAGGACCCGCATGACGGTCGCGGGCAACGACCAATTTATTGTCAAGATTCCGAACGCTCACGGTCATCCCATATTGCATGTCGGCGATACCGTGAAACTGGGCTGGGCGGCTGAAGACTGCCGCGCACTCGACGCCCCCGCTGGAGGCGGTGATCCAGCGTGAGAATGAAACCGCTGCCCGTGCGAGGCAGGGTTTCTGCGCAACTAACAAATGAGAACTAGGAGATTCAAGTATGAGAAGACTTTTTCATAGTGTGTCATTAGCGGCTGGTGCAGCCCTTCTGACCACCGGCGCGGCTAACGCCGTCGACCTGACCATCGTTTCATGGGGCGGTGCTTACACCGCCAGCCAACAGAAGGCCTATCACGAGCCCTATATGGCAGCAAACCCGGGCGTTACCATCATCAATGATGATTCCGCCGCCGAAGGCCTTGCCAAGCTTCGTGCTCAGGTTGAAGCGGGCAATGTTACCTGGGATCTGGTGGACATGGTTGCCTCCGACGCCATCACAGCGTGCGACGAAGGCCTGGCCATGGAGATTGATGCCGATAAGGTTCTGGCTCCGGCTCCGGATGGTACGCCGGCATCCCAGGACTTCTTTGACGGCACCTTGACGGTCGGCGGCACCAACTGCTTCATTCCGCAGATCGTCTACTCCACTACCTTCGGTTATCGTACCGACAAGGTGGGCAGCAACGCCCCGACGACGATCGCCGATGTGTTCGACCTGGAGAAGTTCCCGGGCAAGCGCGCCCTGGAAAAGAAGCCCATCAATAATCTCGAATGGGCTCTGATCGCCGACGGCGTTCCAGGCGACAAGGTCTATGAAGTGCTCGACACGCCCGAGGGTGTGGAACGCGCCTTCGCCAAGCTCGACACCATCAAGGACCAGGTCATCTGGTGGAGCAAAGGCGCCGTACCGCCGCAGCTTTTGGCCGACGGTGAGGTCGTGATCGCTTCAGCTTACAACGGCCGTCTCTTCAATGCGATTGCGGTTGAGAGTCAGCCCATCGCCATGATGTGGGATTGGCAGGCGTTCGACCTCGACGGCTGGGTTATTCCGGCTGGTGCCAAGAACCTCAACGCGGTGACGGATTACCTGTACTACGCCACTGACACGCAGCGTCTGGCTGACCAGGCCAAGTTCATCTCCTATGGACCGGCCCGCAAATCTTCGGCGCCGTTGGTGGGCAAACATGCTGATCTCGGCATCGACATGAAGCCGCACATGCCGACCGACCCGGCAAACGCCAAGAACGTGTTGCAGTTCGACTATGTCTGGTGGGCGGATAACCGCGCCGACATGGACGAGCGCTTCAACGCTTGGCTCGCCCAGTAAGGGCATAGGGATATGCGGTGCGGTCATTTTCTTGGCCGCACCGCGCCTCCCGCATATTCAGTTAGTCAATTTTCAAGCGCCTTGACCGAAGAACGGGGAACAAGCGATGGCTGATACAGGAAGCTCAGCGGCTGTAATGACCACATCCGATGGCATACCGCTCAAGGTAAGCCTTCAGCGGGCCCTGCGTCGCAGCCGACGTCGCGCCTTCTTTTTGGTTCTTCCATTGCTGGCGTTCCTGACAATCAGCTTCGTCTTACCCATTTTCGACATGCTGTTCCGTTCGGTCGACAATACCATTGTCCCGCAGAATCTTCCGAGTGTCGTGAAAGCGATTGAAGACTGGGATCCCAAAGCCTCGGAACTGCCGAGCGAAGCCGTCTACGAGGCCATGGTCAAGGACATTCAGATCGGCTTCGAGGAAAAAACCCTGGGTTCGCTTGCCCGCCGCCTAAACTATGACTTGACCGGCTCGGCAAGCCTGTTCCGCAAATCAGGGCGACGCGCGTCGAAAATCGAAGGGGCACCCTACAAAGAACAGCTGATCGAAGTCGACGAGGATTGGGGCGATCCCGCGATTTGGAACCTTATTAAGCGCGAAAGCGATTCCTTGACGGCCTCCTATTTTCTGTCCGCCGTTGACATGCGGTACGATGAGCAGGGCGACATCGCCATGCAGCCCGACTATCAACAGATTTACCTGAAGCTGTTCTGGCGCACGCTGGTTATGAGCGCCATCATCACTGGGCTATGTATCCTGCTTGGCTATCCGGTCGCCTATCTGATGGCCACCCTGCCCTTACGTACCAGCAACCTCTTGATGATCTTGGTCTTATTGCCGTTCTGGACCTCATTGCTGGTCCGCACGACCGCTTGGATCGCGCTGCTGCAAACCCAGGGCGTGCTCAACGACCTTTTGGTCGCGGTTGGCGTGCTCAGCGACGATGGCCGCATCCGCATGATCTACAACCAGACAGGCACGATCGTGGCAATGACTCATATTCTTTTGCCCTTCATGATCCTGCCGCTTTATTCGGTGATGAAGACCATACCGCCGTCCTACATGCGTGCTGCCCGCTCCATGGGCGCTAATCCCTTTACGGCCTTTGTGCGGGTCTACATGCCCAACACCGTGGCCGGCGTCGGCGCGGGAAGCATCCTCTGCTTCATTCTGGCTATTGGTTATTACATCACCCCTGCCCTGGTTGGCGGCCAATCTGGAACCCTGATTTCCAATTTCATCGCCGACCACATCAGCGTGACGCTGAATTGGGGCCTTGCGGCCGCCTTGGGGGTCATCCTGTTAGGGTTGGTGATGCTGCTGTACGTGATTTACGACCGGATCGTCGGCATCGACAACATGAAGCTCGGTTAAGGAGAAGCGACACATGGCACTTCCAGCCCACGCCGGCACCGGAGAGCGCATCTGGTACTACACCTATCGCACCATTTGCGCGGCAATCTTCGTGTTCTTGATCGGCCCGATCTTCATCATCGTGCCGCTAAGCTTCAATGCGGCGCCTTACTTTACCTTCACGCCGGAGATGCTGTCCTTCGATCCGGCGGGGTACAGTCTGCGCTGGTACGAGGATTTCTGGACCGACATCAACTGGCAGCTTGCAATTAGAAACAGCGTCATAATTGGTATTTTCGCGACGCTAATTTCAACGTCCCTGGGAACGCTGGCAGCGTTGGGACTCAGCCAGTCGACGATGCCCTACAAGTCGGCCTTCATGGCGCTGCTGATATCGCCAATGATCGTGCCGCTGATCATCTCCGCTGCGGGCATGTACTTCTTCTATTCACGCATCGGCCTAGCCTCCACTCATATTGGCGTCATCCTCGCCCACGCAGCATTGGGAACGCCTTTTGTGGTAATCACCGTTACCGCCACGCTTGTCGGCTTTGACCGATCGCTGATACGCGCCGCGAACAATCTCGGCGCGACCCCGGCCAGGACCTTTTTCAAGGTGATCGTTCCGCTGATTCTGCCTGGCGTCATTTCTGGTGGGCTCTTCGCATTCATCACGTCATTCGACGAGGTCGTGGTGGTCCTGTTCGTCGGTTCGGTCGAACAGCGTACGATCCCCTGGGCGATGTTCTCCGGAATTCGCGAACAGATCAGCCCGACGATCCTTGCCGTCGCCACGTTACTGGTTCTCTTGTCGATCATGCTTTTGACGACGCTGGAACTCCTACGTCGACGGTCGGAGCGCCTGCGGGGCATGTCACCCGGCTGACCATTCAAGCAGACAAATCGTCTCTGCGTTGCAACGCGCCTCCTTTTCCTGGGAGGCGCGTTCTTCGTATCTGGGAGAAAGAAGTTCCATCCTGACGAACATGGCTGGCGGGGGTTGACCAGGGGGGGTTGACCAGGAGGGGTTGACCAGGAGGGGTTGACCAGGAGGGGTTGAATCGTCAAATCCGGAGAGGCACAATCCAAAAGCTTTGGATATCAGTGGGTCACCTGCTTACCACATGCAACTCAGGACAACTGGGGGCAAGGGAGAGCGAGCCATGCTGTTTAAAAAACTGCTCCACTATACTATCCGCGAAGGAGCTCTTCGCCTCATAGACCACAACGGACAGGTCGAGGTAATCGGCGACGGCACTCCACCTTGTTGCACGCTTAGACTCGTTCGGCCGCAGCGCATGGCAAGACTGCTTAAGAGCCCGGTCCTTGGGATCACCGAAGGTTACATGGACGGCGACTGGATGATTGAGGATGGCGATGTGCGCACCTTTCTCGATCTAGCGGCGCGGAACTATCACTATTTGGAGACCCATCCCCTAACCAAACTGGCCGACGCGCTGCTTCGCAGAGGTCGCCGTTTGAAGCAGTTCAATCCCAAGACTAGAGCGCGCAAGAACGTGGCCCACCATTACGATCTTTCAAGCGAGCTCTATGACCTGTTCCTTGACAGTGACCGCCAGTATTCCTGCGCTTACTTCTTGGACCCGCGCGATGACATCGAAACCGCGCAGACGCAGAAAAAACGGCACATAGCCGCAAAGCTTCTGCTCGACAGGCCGGGGCTGAAGATCATGGATATCGGCTCGGGCTGGGGCGGGCTTGGGATCAGCCTGGCAAAGGCAGCCGACTGTACGGTCAAGGGCGTCACGCTATCGATTGAGCAACACAAGCTCTCCAACGAGAGAATCCGAAGAGAAGGCCTTGAATCGAAGATCCGTTTCGATCTCCAGGACTATCGCGAGGAACAAGACCGATATGACCGTATTGTGTCGGTAGGCATGTTCGAGCACGTCGGCAAGGCCAATTATCGTGAATTTTTCCGCAAGACCCATGACCTGCTGGCGGATGATGGCGTGTTTCTGCTGCATACCATCGGGCGTCTAAACGAGCCCGGCCCCATCAACCCCTTTATCCGTAAGTACATCTTTCCAGGCGCCGACGTCCCGACACTATCGGAATTGACGCCGATCATCGAAGAGTCAGGACTTTTGATAACCGATATCGAGGTTCTTCGCCTGCATTATGCCGAAACGCTCAAGCTCTGGTTCGAGGCCTTCCAGGCTAACCGCGAGAAGATCAAAGCGCTTTATGACGAGCGCTTCTGCCGCATGTGGGAAATGTACCTCGTCGGCTGTGAAATGGGCTTTAGACATCAGCACCTGGTGGTTTACCAAATACAACTCGCCAAACAGATCGACACCGTCCCCCTCACCCGCGATTACATGTTTGAGTGGGAACGTGCCGCCGACGGCGAGCACAAATCTCAAAGCAAAGACCAAGCCGCAGCGGAGTAGGTTTCCACCCTCCGACGAGTCTGAATTCAAAAATAACCACGACTCGAGTCGACATGACATTCTTATAGATGAATGTGGGTGCTGGGAAAGTTATCCCCGGTATTACCGCTTTAAATCCTATGTGAGAACTTCTGGCGCCGTTAGGGTCCAAGAATGGAATCAGGTAGCGCCATCATCCGTCCCCTACATGACCAGGATTCGCAAGTAACTCGCGAGATCCCGGTCAACTTCGAGGCCGAGCAAGCCTTGCTGGGGGCTTTGCTGTCCAACAATGACGTCATGGAACGAATATCCGACTATCTGGCGCCCGAGCATTTCGCGGACCCAGGACACAATCGTATATTCGCGGCCTGCAAGCGGTTGATCGAACGCGGCCAACTGGCAACGCCGGTCACCCTGAAGAATTACTTCGAGCAGGCCGAAGAACTGAGCGAGGTCGGCGGCGCGCAGTATCTGGCCAAACTCGCGGGCTCGGTGGTTTCGATCATTAACGCATCGGACTATGCGCAAACGATTTATGATCTGCATTTGCGGCGCCAGCTCATTGGGTTGGGTGAGGATGTCGTCAACGAAGCCTTCAACTATGATCTGGAGATGCCGGCCGTCACCCAGATTGAACTGGCAGAGGAAAAACTCTACCGGCTCGCCGAGGAAGGCCAGAGCGAAGCCGATCTCAGGCATTTTTCCAAGGCCGTGGAAGAAGCCGTCATCCAAGCAGAGCTTGCATTTAAAAGAGACGGTCAGCTTGCCGGCGTGGCGACAGGCCTGCGCGACCTCGATCAACTCTTGGGCGGCCTGCACAGTTCGGACTTGCTGATCCTGGCCGGACGGCCCGCGATGGGCAAGACGGCGTTGGCCACCAATATCGCCTTCAACGCGGCGAAACGCCTGAAGTACGAGACCGATTCCCAAGGAAACAAAAAGGTCATCGACGGGGCTGTCGTCGGTTTCTTCTCTTTAGAGATGTCGGCGGAGCAGTTAGCCACCCGCATCATGGCCGAGCAGAGCGATATCTCCTCTGAAAAGATTCGCCGCGGCGACCTTTCCGAACAGGACTTCAACAAGCTGGTGAAGGTGCAGGCTGACCTTGAGCGCCTACCGGTTTACATCGATGACACACCCGCTATTTCAGTCAGTCAACTGCGCACACGTGCCCGACGCCTCAAGCGGCGCAACGATCTCGGCCTGATTGTCGTTGACTACCTGCAACTGATGCGCCCCACGCAAGGTGCGCGCAGCGAGAACCGGGTTCAGGAAATCTCGGATATTTCGCGTGGCCTGAAAGCCATCGCCAAGGAACTCAATGTCCCGGTCCTGGCTTTATCCCAGCTTTCGCGCGCCGTCGAACAGCGCGAGGACAAGCGCCCGCAGCTATCCGATCTGCGTGAGTCCGGCTCCATCGAGCAGGATGCGGACGTGGTCATGTTCGTCTTCCGCGAGCAGTACTATCTCGAGAAAGCAGAGCCCGTGCGCAAGGCTGACGAGGCGGAGGACCGCTTCAACGAACGGCACGACCTCTGGAAGGAGCGCTGCGAAAAAGCATACGGCCTGGCCGAGGTGATCATAGGTAAGCAACGCCACGGTCCAACCGGCAAGGTCACGCTTCATTTCGAGGGCTCGGCAACGCGCTTCTCCGACTATACAGCCGATGATCATTTGCCGGAGCGTTACTGAGCTATGGCCGACCACGTGCCGGGTTCCAAGGTGGACGTCTCTTCCATTGCCTGCGGGCGTCTGACGATCAATCTTTCGGCGCTGGCGGAAAACTACCGGCTTCTAGCCGCCAAGGTTGCGCCCGCGGCCTGTGCGGCGGTTGTGAAGGCCGATGCCTATGGCTTGGGAATCGAGAAAGTGGTTCCGGTTCTAGTTCAAGCCGGTGCACGCCTGTTCTTCGCCGCACTTCCCGAAGAAGGGCGAAAAGTTCGCCGCCTTCTCGATGCCATGGGTGCGAGCGCCGATGTCTATGTTCTTGCCGGCCTGGTACCCGGCACAGCGGCGCTCTATTTGGATGAGGGTGTCATTCCCGTCCTGAACGATCTCGCTCAGGTGGAAAACTGGGCCAGACTCTCGACGGAGCGAAACGGGACGCCCCTGCCCTGTGCACTGCATATCGACAGCGGCATGAACCGGTTGGGACTCGATTCGGAGGAGCTTGAGCGTCTGCTGTCACAGCCGCAGTTGCTCGCGGCCTTGGATCTTCGGGTGATCATGAGCCACCTTTGTAGCGCCGATGAGCCCGACAACTCACTGAATGACGAGCAACACACACTGTTCTCCAGGGCGCTTTCCCGCCTGCCTAAATCAGCGGCGAGTTTGGCCAATTCGTCCGGCATTTTTCTGGGCCAACGCTTTCATTTCGACCTGGCGCGCCCGGGGATCGCACTTTATGGCTGCAACCCAACGCCCGGCAAACCCAACCCAATGCATCAAGTGGTTACGCTTGAAGGAAAAATCCTTCAGGTTCGCGGAATTGACGCTCCTCAGAGCGTTGGCTATGGTGCGACCTACCGAGTTACGGGTCCGGGGCGCATCGCCACGGTAGGAGTGGGCTATGCGGACGGATATCTTCGTAGCCTTTCCAATAAGGGCAGAGCATTCGCGCAAGGTGTCGCCTTGCCACTGGTAGGGCGGGTGTCAATGGATTTGACCACCTTTGACATCAGCGCGCTTGCAGAAGGCAGCCTCAAGCCCGGCGACTGGGTGGAACTAATTGGCGAGAACGTTACCCTCGATGAGGTTGGCCATACCGCCGGAACGATAGGATACGAGATACTGACGGACCTGGGTCGTCGCTATCACCGCGTCTACGAAGACGCCTGAATTTTTAGGGGATAAGAGCCGCCCACATGCCGATTTTGCAGCCTATCGGTCAGCTAGTCCTCCGCCTCCTGGAAAAGATCGGACGGCTCGTGCTCTTTGCAGGCCTGGCAGTGTCTCATTGCCTGCGCCCGCCGTTTTATCCGCGCCTCATTCTGCGCCAGATGCTCGATATCGGATTCTACTCGCTGCCGGTCGTAGGTTTGACCGCGATTTTCACGGGCATGGTGCTCGCTTTGCAAAGCTACACCGGCTTTGCGCGATTTTCCGCCGAGAGCGCCATTCCCAACGTCGTGGTCGTTTCTATTACGCGCGAATTGGGGCCGGTTCTGGCGGGCCTGATGGTCGCGGGCCGTGTCGGCGCAGCGCTTGCAGCGGAAATCGGCACGATGCGCGTGACAGAGCAAATCGATGCGTTGACGACGCTCGCCACCAATCCCTTCAAGTATCTGATTGCGCCACGCATCATAGCCGGGATCGCGATGTTGCCCTTGCTGGTCTTGGTGGCGGACATCATCGGCGTGTTCGGCGGCTATTTGGTTTCGGTTTACAAACTCGGCTTCAATCCGAGCAACTACCTGAAGAACACCGTGGATTTCCTTCAGCCAACCGATGTGATTTCCGGTCTGGTGAAGGCTGCGGTCTTCGGGTTCCTGGTCAGTTTGATGGGCTGCTATCACGGCTACCATTCGCGCGGCGGTGCGCAGGGTGTAGGGACCGCAACGACCAATGCCGTGGTCTCCGCTTCGATCCTGATCCTGTCCTTCAACTACGTCATAACGGAGCTCTTTTTCTCACGATGACGGATACCAGCACTGTTCCCATGATCCGCATGCAAGGGGTTGCTAAATCCTTCGGCCCCAAGAAGGTTCTGCGTGGTGTGGACCTGGACCTTGCCCGCGGCGAGTCGCTGGTCATCATTGGCGGGTCGGGCAGCGGCAAATCCGTTATGTTGAAGTGCATCCTAGGCCTTGTGGAACCCGATGCGGGAGTGATCGAGGTTGAAGGAACGGAAGTGACCGGGCTCAGTGGCCAGGCGCGTGACACGGTCAATCGCAAGATTGGCATGCTGTTCCAGAACGCAGCGCTCTTTGATTCCCTCAACGTTTGGCAGAACGTCGCCTTTGGCCTCATCCAGGGCGAAGGTATGGGCAGCAAGCAAGCCAAAGATATCGCCTACGACAAGCTCGCGGCGGTCGGCCTCAGTGCCGAGGTTGGTGAGCTATCGCCGGCGGAGCTGTCCGGCGGCATGAAAAAACGCGTCGGCCTGGCGCGCGCGATCGCCACGGAACCGGCGATCATCTTTTTTGATGAGCCGACAACCGGCCTGGACCCGATCATGGCAGACGTCATCAACGAGCTGATCGTCGAAACGGTCACCAAGCTGGGCGCAACGGCGCTCTCGATCACCCACGACATGGCCAGTGCCCGGAAAATCGGCCACCGTGTCGCCATGCTCTTTGAAGGCCGCATTATCTGGACCGGCCCGGTAGAAGAAATAGATCACTCCGGAAACGATCACGTGGATCAGTTCATCAACGGCCGTGCCGAAGGACCGATCCGCATGCAGGTGCGTGCCCCTTAGCGGAAGACAGGAGGAGAGCGCCAGAATGGCTAAGCTCCAGACCCGCTACGTCTGTCAGTCCTGTGGCGCCAGCTACTCAAAGTGGACCGGACGCTGTGATGCCTGCGAGGAGTGGAACAGCGTTGTGGAGGAAGCGCCGCGCGATTCCGTCCCCGGTGGTCTGAAACGTAGCAGCGGCAACCGCGCCCGCCGCGTCCAGTTTCAACCGTTGCAAGGCAGCAGCGAGCCCCTTCCCCGTCGCACTAGCGGCATCGCCGAGTTCGACCGTGTCTGTGGCGGCGGTCTCGTCCCTGGCTCGGCAGTGTTGATCGGCGGCGACCCCGGCATCGGAAAATCGACGCTGTTATTGCAGGTGGTGGCGGCCCTGGCGCGCTCGGGAACGTCGGCGGCCTACGTATCCGGCGAAGAAGCCATTGATCAGATACGCCTGCGGGCGAGCCGCCTTGGCCTGGCTGACAGCCCTGTTGATCTTGCCTCGGCGACGTCCGTCGGCGATATCGCCGACAGCCTCGACAGCGCCGATGCACCGGTCATCGTCGTGATCGATTCCATCCAGACGATGTTCGTCGAGAACCTGGACTCCGCCCCGGGCACGGTCTCCCAGGTCAGGGCGAGCGCCCAGGCTTTGATCCGCTTGGCCAAAGAACGCGGGTTCACCCTGTTGCTGGTTGGCCACGTCACCAAGGAAGGCGTGATCGCGGGACCCAAGGTACTGGAGCACATGGTCGATGCGGTTTTGACATTCGAAGGCGAGCGCGGGCATCAGTTCCGAATCCTGCGCGCCACCAAGAACCGCTTTGGCGCCACCGACGAGATCGGCGTCTTCGAGATGACGGATAGGGGCCTCGAAGAGGTCGCCAACCCCAGCGCCCTGTTCCTCGCGGATAGACAGCACGCGGTTTCCGGTGCCGCGGTTTTTGCCGGCATGGAGGGAACGCGGCCGCTCCTGGTTGAACTTCAGGCATTGGTTTCTAACTCACCGCTGGGAACGCCTCGGCGTGCCGTGGTGGGGTGGGACGGAAACCGCCTCTCCATGGTCCTGGCGGTGCTGGAGACGCGTTGTGGGCTTTCCTTCGCGGGCAAGGATGTTTATCTGAACGTCGCGGGTGGTTTAAAGGTTAATGAACCGGCCGCGGATCTGGCCGTTGCAGCGGCTTTGGTTTCAGCTCTAAGCGACAGACCCGTGCCGATGGATTGCGTTGTTTTCGGCGAGATTGGGCTTTCCGGCGAGATTCGCGTGGTGGGGCAGAGCGAGGCCCGCCTCAAGGAAGCCGAGAAACTTGGTTTCGCATCGGCCATTTTACCGGACCAGCGACAGCGGCGCGGCGGCCGGAACGTCGCGCCCGGACTGCAAAGAAAGCCTTGCGAGCACCTGCGCGACCTGGTGGCGATCGTTGCGGGTGGGCCTAGAAATTTGGCTGATAGTGACAGCGAATTGTAACATGAGTGAAACCGGGGCGTGACAAAGCGGGTCATAAACGCCTAAAAGACCCACGCAGACTGCCTGACCCCACGATGAGGGTGCGAAAAGAGTCAAGATGGACTCACTGCCGATCAACACTGTCGACCTAGCCGTTGCAGGCGTCCTGATAATCTCGGGCCTGATCGCTTTCATGCGCGGTCTGGTGCACGAGGTTCTTTCCGTTTCTGCCTGGATCGGCGCAGGGTTTGCCACACTTTACGGCTACCCCTACCTGACACCCTATGTGATGGAGTTCATAGCGAGCGAGCTGATCGCGCAGGTCATTGCAGGCGTGGGAGTCTTCATAGCCGTCTTGATTGTGATATCCTTGATATCCCACGGCCTGTCGCGCCGGGTGAGGGAATCCGCGTTAGGCGCCCTCGACCGCTCGCTCGGGTTCATTTTCGGATTGCTGCGTGGCGCTTTCCTCGTTTGCCTTACATGGTTGGTCTTTGCCTGGATGGTGCAACCAGATGAAAGGCCTGAATGGATTACCCAGGCCAAGGTCGTCCCCGTTGTTAAGCTTGGCGCCGAGCTTTTGGTCGACCTTGTTCCGGAAAGCGCCAAAGAGGACGGCGCAGATGCAATAACCAGCGCTCAGGATAAGGCGCAAGAAACGCTTCGCGACCAGGTGCGCAAGGAAGTCGACCGGCAGATGGACGAGGTCATGGCACCGCGGAGCGAACCTCAGGGGGAGCAACCCTCGAGTGGCGATCAGGGCTATTCACAAGACCAACGCGACTCGTTGAATGGTTTGATAGAGAACCAACAATAGAGCTTTCCCAATGGAGCGAAATTTATGCTGACGACCAACCCCTTCGATAGAACCGATGACGACAAACTGCACGAGGAGTGTGGCGTTTTCGGAGTCTTCGGGCACAAGGATGCGGCAAGCCTGACCGCGCTGGGGCTGCACGCCTTGCAGCACAGGGGCCAGGAAGCTGCGGGTATCGTCAGCTACGACGGCAAGCAGTTCCACAGCCATAAGGATATGGGACACGTCGGCGACATCTTCGGCAAGCCGACGATCATGGAAAAGATCGCCGGCCAAGCCGCTATCGGTCACACCCGCTACGCAACGACCGGCGATACGATTCTGCGCAATGTCCAGCCGTTGTTTGCCGATTTCGCCTCAGGCGGATTCGCCTTGGCGCACAATGGCAACCTGACAAACGCCATCAATCTACGGCGCGCCCTGGTGCAACGCGGCTCGCTTTTCCAATCGACATCGGATACCGAGACCATCATCCATCTGATGGCGACCACAACCGGAGATTCGGTGATCGAGCGGCTGATAGCCGCCCTCCATCAAGTCGAAGGCGCTTATTCCCTGGTCGCAGTCTTCAAGGATGCCGTGATTGGCGTCCGCGATCCATTGGGTGTGCGTCCGTTGGTGCTCGGCAAGTTGGGCGACGCCCACATCCTGGCGTCGGAAACCTGTGCTCTGGATATCATCGGCGCCGATCTGGTACGCGAGTTGGACGCTGGCGAGATGGTCGTGCTGTCGAGCGAAGGGGTAAAAACCCTGAAGCCCTTCGCGGTCAAGGAGCGCCGCTTCTGTATCTTCGAATACATCTATTTTGCTCGCCCCGATTCCATCATGGAAAACCGCTCGGTTTACGATGCGCGTAAACGTATCGGCGCAGAGTTGGCGCGAGAGAGCCACGTCCCCGCCGACGTCGTGGTACCGGTGCCGGACTCCGGTGTTCCCGCAGCGCTTGGTTACGCCGAGCATTCCGAAATTCCTTTCCAGTTCGGTATCATTCGCAATCACTACGTGGGCCGGACCTTCATTGAGCCGACCGACCAGATTCGACATCTGGGTGTGAAGCTGAAGCACAACGCCAACCGCGCCCATCTGGAAGGCCGCCGGGTGATCTTGGTGGACGATTCCATCGTTCGCGGCACAACCTCAACCAAGATCGTCGAGATGGTCCGTTCAGCCGGCGCCACGGAAGTGCATATGCGCGTCGCCGCTCCTCCAACCCGTCATTCATGCTTCTACGGAGTTGACACGCCCGAGCGCGATGAACTGCTCGCCGGACGCTTCGATGAAAAAGGCATGGCTGATTTTATCGGCGTGGATAGCCTTGCCTTCATTTCCATAGACGGCCTTTATCGTGCCATGGGTTATGATGCGCGCGACATGAAGAAGCCGCAGTTCTGCGATGCCTGTTTCACCGGCGATTATCCAACGCGTCTGACCGATCAGGACAGTTCTGATCGTACATCTCAACTCTCACTGCTCGACGACGGCAGATAGGGATAAGCGTGATATGCAGCGTCTCGGGACCCGGTTGGCAGATTTTCTAACCGGTGCCGCGGGGGCCTTGCTAACGTCTCAGTTTCCGGCATTCTACGGACAGTACCTACAAAGCCTCGGCGGGCGTCTCGATCAGGCACGCTTACAGGCGGAAAGACTACGAGATGTGGCAGATTCCCTTGATCTGCCACTGGAGCTCTACCTCCAGCGCCTACTGACAAACAGTGACGCGGCCATCCAATTTTCCGGTCGGCTCCACACTGAGATCCTGAAAGATGAAGCGCGTCTGACCCAAGCTTTCCGCCAGCTTTCCGAAGCGGCGTTTTGGGAGCGCCCTTTGGTTTTTGCCCGCAACTTCGAGCTCGCCATCGGCCAGGGCACCGCCGAACGGTTTCAACCGGCTTTTCCGATCACACTGGAAGGCTTTGCCTATACAGGGCTTGGACTGCTATTAGGGCTCGGAGTTTTGTATGGCTCGAAGAAGGCCGTAGCCCAATTGAGATCGACGAAAGTAAGGAACCCTGCATGACCGAAGCCGAAACCAGCAACGGTAGCTGCAACGGCCGTCTCCGCGGCCGTATTGCCCTGATCACGGGGGCCTCGCGTGGCATCGGCGCAGCCGTTGCCAAGGCCTTCGCCCGAGAGGGCGCGCAACTGGTCCTCGTCTCCCGCACCGTGGGCGGTCTGGAGGAAATCGACGATGAAGTACAGGCACTCGGCGCGCCGCCGGCGACACTTGTTCCCCTTGATCTGCAGAGCTTCGAAGCAATCGATCAACTTGGCGCCTCCCTGTTCGAGCGCTTTGGCAAACTGGACGTGCTGATCGCCAACGCCGGGATTTTGGGCGCCCTTTCACCGACGGGTCATATCGACCCGAAGGTCTGGCAGCGCGTAATAGATATCAATCTGACTGCCAACTATCGGCTGATACGCAGTTTGGAGCCCTTGTTGCGGCAATCAGAGGCCGGACGGGCGGTTTTCGTGACATCTGGCGCCGCGCAGGGCGTCCGGCCCTATTGGGGCCCCTATGCGGTCAGCAAGGCGGGTCTGGAGGCCCTGGTCCGTAACTGGGCCGGTGAGGTCACTAAAACGAACCTCAAGATCAATATGGTCGATCCTGGTGGCACGAGAACGGCTATGCGGGCCCTGGCCTACCCGACAGAAGACCCGGCACTCCTGAAGACTCCTGAGGACATTGCCGAGCATTTCGTGCCGTTGGCCATGGCGGATTGCTCGCGGCATGGCGAAATAATATCGCTGAAGTAACCTGGGATCAGGCGTAGGGGTTGTCGCCCTTGCGAAGAAGAAAGCGTATAGGCACGGCTGGCATGTCGAAATCCTCGCGCATGCCATTTTCCAGATAGCGAACATAGCTGTCCGGCAACTCCTTGGGCCGTGATACCCAGAGCGCAAACGTGGGCGGGCGTGATTTAACCTGCGTCACATAGCGAATCTTGAGGCGACGGCCTGACACCATTGGCGGCGGATGAGCCTCCAGCATCGCGCTCAGCCAGCGGTTCAAGCGCGCTGTGGAGATGCGGCTCTGCCAGGTTTCGTAAACCTCCAGCACTGCATCCATCAGACGATCAAGACCTCGCCCGGTCAGGCCGGAAATCGGCACCAAGGGGATACCCTTGACCTGGGGCAGCGAGCGGATCATGCGGTCCTGCACCTCGCTGATGGCAGCCTTGGAGTCCTTGAGGGCGTCCCACTTATTGAGGCCAATGACCAGCGCTCGGCCTTCCTCGATAACCGTGCGTGCGATCCAAAGGTCCTGCTTGTGGAGTCCCTCCTGACCGTCCAACAACAAGACAACGACCTGGGCATAGTCGATGGCGCGCTTGGTATCATAGGCAGACAACCGCTCGACCCGATCCGTCACCTTGGCGCGACGGCGCAATCCTGCGGTATCCACAAGCCGGAAGTGCACGCCGCGAAACTCCCAATCGAGGGAAATGGCGTCACGCGTTATGCCCGCTTCCGGCCCTGTCAATAACCGGTCTTCACCAATCATGCGATTGACGAGAGTCGATTTACCGACGTTGGGCCGTCCTACGATCGCAAGCTGTAGTGGCCCGCTGGGCGGCTCCTCGCCTTCCGTGCCGTCCTCGGCGTGCTCGGGCGTCGACGGCTCCTTCTTAGCCTTCTTCCCCTTGCTGACTCGTGGCGCTTGCGAAACCGCCTGGTCTTCTCGCAAAACGGTCAATCGCTCCAGAATGGCGTCGTGCAGGTCGGAAATTCCAAGGCCGTGCTCGGCAGAAAACGGTACCGGTTCGCCCATTCCCAACCGCCAAGCTTCGGCCAAGCCGGCTTCAGCCGCCCGTCCTTCGCACTTGTTCGCAATCAGGATTACAGGCGTCGGACTGCGCCGCAGCACCTCTGCGAAATGCGCATCCAGGGGTGTCACCCCCGCTCTTGCATCGACAATAAAAACAGCCAGGTCCGCCTCGGCGAGCGCCCGTTCGGTTTGCTGCCGCATTCGGCCCTCTAGGGTTCCGCCGTCGGCCTCTTCAAGACCGGCGGTATCAATCACCTTGAAGGTTAGATCGTAAAGACGCCCCTCCCCTTCACGGCGATCACGCGTCACGCCCGGTTGATCGTCAACCAACGCCAAGCGCTTGCCGACCAGACGGTTGAACAGCGTCGACTTGCCGACGTTCGGCCTTCCGATGATGGCGAGGGTAAAACTCATCTGGGGTTCCGCTCCTACCGCCTAGCGGTAGGCGAGCAAGTCGCCGTCCTCGGTCAATAGATACAGCGTCCGGTTCGCCACCAAAGGCGCGATCGTCACCTTGCCGCGAAGCTTTATTACGCCGTTTTCCGCACCGTCGGAGGGGGCCAAAATTCGGACCTCTCCATTGGAACCCGCAACGATCACCTGGTTGCCCGCGACAATCGGTCCGTACCAAGCAATAGGGCCATCACGGTCTTCCGGATCCTCGAACCTCGGCAACTGCGTGACCCAGCGAACGCGACCGCTGCTGCGCACAACCGCCATTACCGTCTGCTCGTTGGTCACAAGAAAGACGAAATCGCCCGCTGTCCAGGGCGTGCTGATGCCACCAGCCTCGATATCCCAGGCGCGTTGCCCCTGAAGGGCTGCAATAGCCACGGAGCGATTGCTGTTGCCCATCACCAGCACAAAGTCTCGATCGATAACGGGATGCCCTCTGATATCGGCGAGATCGAGGATGGGGTCGCTACGCTTGAAGCCGGAAAGGGAATCGCTCCAAAGGACATGGCCGTTGTCGGGCCGCAGTGCATAGAGCTCACCCGAGGAGTAAGGCGTTACGACCAAATCATTCGTCACGGCCGGGCTTGCTGCGCCCAAAAGACCGGCGGCCTCCTGGATGCCGCGGTGAACCCAAACCTGCGACCCATCACCAGCGGAAAGAGCGTAGGTCTGGTTATCGATGGTCACGACATAAACTTGATTACCTACAACGGTCGGCGCTGCGCGCAAAGGCGTCGCAAATTGTTGACGCCAGATAACCTCGCCGCTGGAGCTGTCGAGCGCCAGAACCTGGGCGAAACCCGTCGTGACGTAAAGCCGGCCCGACTGATAGGCGAGACCGCCGCCAAAGAAGCCGTCATCCTCGTCTTCGGGCGCAATATCGCGCTGCCAGAAACGGCGGCCGCTATTCGCATCAAACGCGGAAACCTTGGAGGTGGCGTCCAGTGTAAAAATCCGCCCCTCCGCTACGACAGGCTGCGCCAGAATACGCACGTTCGAGCCGGAACCCTCGCCGACGTCGGCGGTCCAAGCCAAGCGCAATCCCGTACCCAGATCCAGATGGTACATGGCATGATCGGGCCTACCGCCCGCCTGCGCCCACTCCGCGTTGGCCTGTGGAGCAGGCAATGTCACGGGCAGGTCAGCGACACTGGGGTCGGCGCGTAGGGCCTGATCAAGGTTGTAGACCGGTTCGCGGGTGCCGGGCAGCGGCGGGTCGGACTCCGCATCACCGATATAGTCGTCATAAAGACTACAGCCACCAAGGAAGAGCAACCCCACAAGCACCAAGCAAGATAGCTTCAGGGAATGAACGGCCGATCGAAACTTCATCAGATTTTTTCCCCTAAGAAACCCAGCATTACTCGGCCCCCAGGACTGTCAGCATACGCTGCGCGCGGCTACGAACGCCGCCAGGCGCCTCGGTGCCATCGACCAAAGTCTGAAACAGCGTACGCGCTTTTTCGTCATCGCCCTTTTTCATGGCGATATACCCCATCAATTCCGTCGCGCTGGCATAGAAGGGGTTGGCTTCATTCAACAAGGGCGCGAGGCGGCCTTCCAAGGCATCCGGAGCCGCATCATCCAAATCCAGCATCACCGACTGCAAGCGCGCAAGATCGCGCAGAGCCTTCGGCACCGCAGTGTCGTTCGAAAGCGCATCCAGTGCACCGACCGCCGCAGCCTTGTCGCCGGCCTTCTGATGCTCTCCGGCAATCCTGAAGCGCGCAAGGACCCCATAGCCCGAGGGGTTCTCCTTGGCCACCTCCTCTAGAGCCGTGACAGCTTCCGCCGTCCCCTGCTCATCGACGATGGCAAGCGCCGCCGCGAAGCGTTCGGAATTCTTGATGCTCTGTTGCTGCTTCCAATAGGTCCAGCCCTGGTATCCAGCCACCCCCAGCACCAGCGCAACCGCCGCGCCGATGACGACAAAGCGGTAGCGCTTCCAGAGCTTCATGTACTGTTCGTGCCTTACGGCTTCTTCGACTTCTTCAAAAATATCGCTCAAGCTGCTTCTCCCGTGGCTGAGCGTCAGTCACATTGCGCCGCGACTATAGCCATTATGACATGCCGGGCAAAGAGGCGCATTGCGCGTCGTGGTCGGCTTCGTGCCGATTCTTGATTCCTTCCTAGACGTCACGGTGATTTTGAGGAACACTATTATTGCAATTTTGGGAAATGAGGGAGATTCAAGGGCAACGATGGCAATCGTGGTGACCTTCGATCCGAGCCCCTCGGCCGGGAGGCCGAAATCCCAACGTGCGACCTTCTTCAACCGTCATGAACTAAGTCAGTTGCTTTCGCTCTACTCCACGCGGGTGGCGCGCGGAGAATGGCGCGATTACGCCCTGGACCACCAGCAAGGCCAAGCCATTTTCTCGGTTTTCCGCCACACGATGGAGTCGCCGCGCTTTTCCATCGTCAAAGCAGTAAGCCAAGGCGGTAAGAAGCAGGAGTACGCAGTCTTCGCGGGGAAACGTCGGTTGAGCCGCTCAAGCAACCTGTCGGACGCACTGCGTATCTTCGATAAAGAGCTGGTCGTCATAGGCTGAGACTCCTTCGCCTGCCTGCCAGGCAACGGGTTCCGGTCCCACCTCTTTCGCATGCCGATCCTCCGGTTCTCCCAGGCCTTTACCGTTCCGTCATTCACCTGTGTTCCTTATTTGTTCTTTTATGTATTAGACTGCAATCCAGTCTCATTGCGTGAAAGGAACTTGGGCATGCCGGAAGATGCGTCGCCGACGCCGACATCACTTGGCGACCTGCGTGCGATGGACTTGGACGTCTTTTGCTGGTGCAACCGCTGCTTCCACAACGCGATCCTGGAGACAGCGGGGCTAATTCCCCGCTTCGGACCTCACTATCCGGTCCCTCACCTTTCTAGCAAACTGCGCTGTGAGGCCTGCGGCAGCCAAGACATCGAGGCACGCCCTGCCTGGCGAGGCCTCGGTCAGGTCACCCGGCATGGCAAGCTGACATAGCAGTCCAAGAGGAATCCCCAAGGGCAGGCAAGCAGTCTTGCGTCACCAATGCCCCGCTATATCATCATCGTCTGTGACGATCGAGAACGGCCAAGCAATTGGCTAGGCAGGCGAGGTTGAATTGGCAGCAGCGGATTATCGAATCAACGTCCTAGAGGCCACCGAAATTGCATCGTACCTGAAACCGTTAGCCGAAATCTTAAAGGCCTGTGTCCATGATGGCGCCAATGTCAGTTTTGTCTTGCCGTTCGGCGATTTCGAAGCTCAGGCTTTCTGGCGCGAGAAGGTCGCCCCGTCGGTGGCCGATGGCAAACGCCGCTTGCTGGTCGCGGAAGTCGATGGTGTGATGGCCGGGACAGTGCAACTGAACCTGGAGATGACGCCAAACCAGGCGCATCGCGGTGAGGTCTCGAAGTTGTTGGTTCATCCAAACTTCCGCCGCCGGGGCATCGGACAGGCCCTGATGCGCGAAGTGGAGCGCCAGGCAATCGGGGCTGAACGCTGGTTGTTGACCTTGGATACCGCCGATGCGACGGCCGAGCGTATATACCGCGCTTTGGGATTCACGGTCGCTGGCAGTATCCCCGCCTTTGCCCGCCACCCGATGGAGGACCGCTGGGAAGCGACGACCTATATGTACAAGATTCTGGAGGATATTCGGCCCAGCAATTGAAAGGGCTTTATTCGTGCTGGAATAGCACCCGCCCCCTTAGATGTCGCTTGGGTGCGCGTTCCTGCCATCTGAACATTCGACATCCAAGTAGTCTTCGATCAACACGCCATCTATACAGGCGATATTCACCCCATACTCCGAGGGATCGGAACGGCGTCTATGATGGGTATAGATTCCGCAGACCTTGCAGAAGTAGTGCTTGGCCGTGTGTGTGTTGAAGCTGTACTCGGTCAAGAACTCGCGGCCTTTCACGACCTCCAGATTCTCAAGCTTGACCGAAGCGACTACCGCGCCTTTTCTGCTGCAAATCGAGCAATTGCAACGCCGTGGATTCTTGAGCCCGTCCGGCACCGTTAAAGCTAGTTCCACGGCGCCGCAATGACACGTCGATTTTAGTATTTCGACCATTGCTCGACCGCGATCCTATTCCCACTCAATGGTTCCGGGAGGCTTGGAGGTCACATCATAAACGACGCGATTGATGCCGCGCACCTCGTTAATGATGCGGGTCGCCACGCGGCTCAGAAAAGCATGCTCGAAGGGATAGGAGTCCGCGGTCATGCCGTCGGTCGAGGTGACCGCGCGCAGGCCGCAGACCCGGTCATAGGAACGGGCATCGCCCATAACACCAACGGTACGCACCGGCAGCAATACGGCAAAGGCCTGCCAGATTTCGTCGTAGAGACCGGCTTTTCGAATCTCGTCGAGATAAACCGCATCGGCTTTGCGCAGGATATCGCAGGATTCGCGGGTCACTTCGCCAGGAATACGAATGGCAAGACCTGGCCCCGGGAAGGGGTGACGGCCCACCATGCTGGCGGGCAGCCCCAACTCACGGCCCAGCACCCGAACCTCGTCCTTGAAAAGTTCGCGCAAGGGCTCGACCAATTTCATCTTCATGCGTTCGGGCAAGCCGCCGACGTTGTGGTGGCTCTTGATGGTGACGCTCGGTCCCCCGGTAAACGAGACCGACTCGATTACGTCCGGATAAAGCGTGCCTTGCGCCAGGAAGTCTGCGCCACCGACCTTCTCGGCCTCCTCCTCGAAGACGTCGATGAAGGTCGCGCCGATGATCTTGCGCTTCTGCTCCGGGTCGCTGACTCCTGCCAGCTTGCCCAGGAACAGATCGCTGGCGTCACGTGCCACCAGTGGAATGTTGTAGTGATTGCGGAAGATTTCCTCGACTTGATCCGCCTCGCCCTGCCGTAACAAACCATGGTCAACAAAGATGCAGGTCAAGCGCTCGCCGATCGCCTCATGGATCAATACGGCCGCCACACTTGAATCGACGCCGCCGGACAGACCGCAGATAACCCGGCCATTTTCGCCGACCTGGGCACGTATCTGAGCGATTGCCTGGTCGCGAAACGCGGCCATCGTCCAATCGCCCATGAGACCCGCCACCCGATGCACGAAATTGGCCAGTAGCTTGGCCCCGTCCGGGGTATGGACCACCTCAGGGTGGAACTGGACGGCGTAAATCTTGCGCGTGTCATCGGCGATGGCAGCAAAAGGAGCGCCATCGGAGGTACCCACCACGCGAAAGCCGTCGGGCAGATCGACCACACGGTCGCCGTGGCTCATCCAGACCTGGTGCTGCTCGCCTTTACGCCAAACGCCATCGAAGAGCGCACAGTCGTCCTCTATCGACAGGAGCGCGCGGCCGAACTCCTGATGGTCCGAGCCCTCGACCTTACCGCCTAGCTGCGCGCAAATCGTCTGCTCACCGTAACAGATGCCCAGAACCGGCACACCAAGATCGAACACGATCTGCGGTGCACGCGGACCGTCGTCTACCGTGACCGAGTGGGGACTGCCAGACAGAATGATCGCATTGGGTTCGAAAGCCCCTACCCGTTCGGGACCACAATTGTACGGCAATATTTCACAGTAGACTCCAGCTTCGCGGACACGACGGGCTATAAGCTGTGTTACCTGGGAGCCGAAATCCAAGATCAGCACGCGGTCGGTCATACCTCTTTTCCCCTCCTGTCCTGCTTATCGGAATCCTTGGCGTCGTCGTGGGCGTCGCTTTCGCCAGCGCGTTCGAGAACAGCCATGAAGAAACCATCCGTCCCATGGCGCGCCGGGGTCAGCGTCAACGCCGCCTCCGCCGGATCGCCCGGATAAGGCGCACTTGAGATATCGCTCCAGAGGTTCACGGCCGGCAGTGGGGCAAACTCCGGATGACTTGCCAGAAAGGCTTCGACCTGACGACCATTCTCTTCGGCCAACAGCGAACAAGTCGCATAGATAAGCCTTCCGCCGGGCTTCACGAGCCGTTGGGCGCTTTCAAGAATTTCGGCCTGCAGTCCAACCAGCCGACGAAGTTCCTCTTCTCCCAAACGCCAGCGCGCATCGGGGTTGCGCCGCCACGCACCACTGCCGCTGCAAGGCGCGTCGACTAGCACACGATCGAACTTGGCTTTCCGGCGCTTGAGCCAGGGATCCCGGTGGTCGCGGAGCAGATGACGCTCGATGTTGTGGAGGTCGGCACGGCGAATGCGCACTTGCGCCCGGTCCAAACGGCCCTTCATAACATCCAGGGCCAGCAACTGGCCCTTGTTCTGCATAACTGCTCCCAACGCCAAAGTCTTGCCGCCCGCTCCGGCGCAAAAGTCACAGACCCGCAAGCCAGGTTTGGCATCGACCAGCAAAGCGATGAGCTGCGATCCCTCGTCCTGAACCTCGACCAAGCCGTTTCGAAAAGCCTTGGTCGCCGCTATCGGTGCTCTACCGTCGCGAATCTTGAGCGCCAGGGGCGACAGGCTACCTTCGTCGCAGAGAATTTCCTCCTTGGCCAAAGCCGCCAAGGCCGCCGCCCTATCACCCTTCATCAAATTGACACGGAGGTCCGTCGGAGCCTCGGCCAGCAGCGCGGAAAGCTCGGTTTCGGCGCTGTCCCCATAGAGTGCCGCAAAGTGTGTCCACAGCCAGTCAGGCACTTCCAGCCGCACGGCGTCGGACTGCGCAGGATCGATCAGGCTCTTACCTGAAAGCGCCTGCAACATTTGCCTCTCCCCTGCCTCGAGCCGGGTCGGATTGAATCCCTGGCCGTCAAAGCTCCCGGCCACCTGGTCCGCCGACCAACCCTCGGCTAGTACCAGATAAGCCGTCACCATGGCCCGTGCAGATGCTTCATCCCCTACAGAATTTAGCCACCAAGTGAGTTTGGCGCGGGCGCGGAGAACGCCGTAGGACAACTCCAGTATGCGCCGGCGGTCACCACCGCCGATGTACCGACGCTGACGCAGGAACGCCGCCACGATCTGGTCCGCTGGACGTTCCAACGGCAAAAGCGCCTCCGTCAGGTCGACGGCGGCCTGGATGCGTGCGGCTGGGGTCATAAAGTTGCTACCACCTGTGGCTTGATCAATTTTCCGTCCGATAGTTCGGCGATTCGCGTGTGATGGCCACATCATGGACGTGGCTTTCCCTGAGACCCGCGCCGGTGATCTTCACGAACCGGCAACCGTTGCGCATCTCCTCGATCGTGCTGTTGCCGGTATAGCCCATTGCGGCTCTAAGGCCACCGACGAGCTGGTGGATAACACCGGCCACCGCTCCCTTGTAGGCAACGCGGCCCTCGACGCCTTCGGGTACCAGTTTCAGTTTATCGGCAACTTCCTGCTGGAAATAACGGTCCGCAGAACCGCGTGCCATGGCACCGACCGACCCCATACCACGATAGGATTTGTAGGACCGGCCTTGGTAAAGGAAGACCTCGCCCGGACTCTCCTCGGTCCCAGCCAACAGCGAACCGATCATGGCGCAGCTGGCACCTGCGGCGATCGCCTTGGCCAAATCACCCGAGAACTTGATGCCGCCGTCTGCTATTGCCGGCACATCGGCATCCTTGCAGGCGCTGACGACGTCCAGGATTGCCGTCAATTGCGGTACGCCGACACCAGCAACGATCCGGGTCGTGCAGATGGAGCCGGGGCCGATACCGACCTTCACCGCATCCGCGCCCGCGCCGATCAATGCCTTGGCGCCTTCGACCGTTGCAATGTTTCCGGCGATGACTTGCGCCGAATTCGACAAGCGTTTTACTTGTGAAACCGTGTCGATCACGCCTTGCGAGTGTCCGTGGGCTGTATCAACGACCACAAGATCGACTTCAGCGTCCAACAGCGCTTCGGCGCGGGCGACGCCCTGTGCGCCGACACCGGTGGCGGCGGCGACTCTCAGCCGCCCCTTCTCATCCTTGCAGGCGTGGGGAAAGGCTTGCGCTTTCTCGATGTCTTTGACTGTGATGAGCCCAACGCAGCTATATACTTCATCCACCACCAGCAGTTTTTCGATGCGGTGCTGGTGCAGCAACTTGCGGGCGTCGTTTCTGCCAACGCCTTCGCGAACCGTAATCAGATTCTCCCAGGTCATAAGCTCGGCAATAGGCTGTTTTGGGTTCTCTGCAAAACGCACGTCACGGTTTGTCAGAATGCCGACCAGCTTCTTCGAGCCGCGCTCGACCACCGGAATGCCGGAAATTGAGTGCAGTTCCATCAGCGCCAGCGCATTGGCCAGCGGCTCATCCGGATGGATGGTAACCGGATTGACCACCATACCGCTTTCGAACTTCTTGACCTTGCGGACTTCGTCGGCCTGTTCGTTGGGCTGCATGTTTTTGTGGATGACACCCAAACCACCGGCCTGCGCCATGGCTATGGCCAACTGATATTCCGTCACGGTGTCCATTGCCGCGGAAATCAGCGGGATACCGAGCGTTATGCTGCGCGTCAGGCGCGTGGAGGTATCGACGTCTGCAGGCAGCACCGCAGAGGCGGCCGGCTGCAGCAAGACGTCATCGAAAGTAAGAGCTTCTCGGATTTCCATGAGGGCCAACTTCTCCAATCTCTGGACGGACGCGGCGGAGACGACTCCGACGCTTCGAACTCCGGCGTCTCGACACCATGTGAGTTGGCGCGTTCTTTTGATCCGAATCCGCACCAAACGCAAGCCCAAAGGGCGCAGTGCAGCCACAAGCGCACTGCATAGGCGGAAAAAATACCGCTTTTGGCCGCGGTAGAACTAACCTTCCGACCCAGATGTCGTCGGCTTTCCGCGAAACCCCGTCGCCAGGACGTAAAGCTCCGCCGAATCCGATCGGCTTGCCGGCGGCTTCACGTGCCGCACCTTGGCAAAAGACTTGCGAAGACGGTCCAGCAACTCTTTCTCGCTTCCTCCCTGCAATACCTTGCAAAGGAAAAAGCCGTCGGGTGCCAGCACATCCTCCGCAAAATCCAAAGCCACTTCGGCTAAGGTCATGATGCGGAGGTGATCCGTATTGGCATGGCCAGTCGAGGACGCCGCCATATCCGAAAGTACCGCGTTGGCTGGGCCGCCTAGGAGATCGACCAAACGTTGCGGAGCATCGGCGTCCAGGAAATCACCGACGATGATCTGTGAACCCGGCACCGGGTCGACAGGCAGAAGGTCGATCCCAACAACCCGCCCCTCCTTGCCGATTCGCTCCAACGCCACTTGGATCCACCCGCCGGGTGCCGCGCCAAGATCTACGACGCGCATGCCTTTCTTGAAGAAATGAAACTTCTCATCCAACTGCAAAAGCTTGAACGCCGCGCGCGAGCGATAACCACGCTTTTGCGCCTCGGCCACATAGGGATCGTTCAACTGACGCTGCAGCCAGCGGGCCGAAGAATTGGATCGACTTTTTGCCGTGCGCACGCGCACCGTCGTCTGGCGGCCCGTCGTGCGGCCACTGGATTTTCCGCCACCTGAACGTCCCCGACTGCTCATGACGGCACCTTGCTTTGAGCGGAAGCCCGCTCACCATCGCCGGACCGGCGGCGGGGTTTTCTGGATCCCCTTCGCGTCCGCGCCTCATCCATCAAGCCGAGAAGAATTCCTTCGCGCAGACCACGATCGGCCACCCGCAGCCGGCCAACCGGCCAGGTACGACAGATACCTTGCAGGATTGCGCAACCGGCCAGCATGAGGTCCGCACGTTCCGGTCCGATGCACGGATGGGCGGCCCGTTCACTGACGTTCATCTCCGCTATTCGATCAATCGCACTTTCCAGGCAATTGAAATCCATGTACGCGCCGTCAATCAGCGCCCGCTGATATCGCGGCAGTTCTTTATGAACCCCGGCCAGCGTCGTTACGGTTCCCGAAGTGCCGACCATTTGAACTTCGCCCTCGCGGACACGGTGCGCAATCTCATCTCGCGCCTCAAATGCAACCAATGCCTCCGCGACCTCTGCGGCCATTGCGTTGTGGTCGCTGCGGTTTACCGCACCATCACAATAACGCTCGGCAAGATTGACCACACCGAATGGGAGTGAATGCCAGGTTAGGATCTTCGGGGCATGTCGGCCCGCGCCGTCACCGCCACCCGTTACATCGACCCAGCTGATTTCAGTGCTCCCGCCGCCGATATCGAACAGCAGGGCATAGCGACGGTTGCGATCAAAAAGCGGCTTGCAGCCTTGTACCGCCAAGCGCGCTTCCTCATCACAGGAAATAATCTCCAGGCGGATGCCTGTTTCCACCCTCACCTTGTCTATGAAAGCTTCGTGGTTACCAGCCCTGCGGCACGCCTCCGTCGCCACGCAGCGGCTGAAAGATACGTCGCGGCGGGCGATCTTCTCAGCACAGATTTTAAGCGCATCAAGCGTGCGGTCCATCGCGGCTTCCGATAGCGTTCCGCTCCGCGAAAGCCCCTCCCCCAATCGCACGATCCGCGAAAAGGCATCGACCACGCGAAAACCATCACGAGTCGGGCGTGCGACCAGCAATCTACAGTTGTTTGTGCCGAGGTCGATGGCGGCAAAAGTATCCGCCAAGGCACCCGGCGCCCGCTGACGACACGGCTTGCCGCGGTCGTCCCAGGCATTCTGGCCTTTCACTCGTTCCTCCTGGCGCGCCCAGTGGGACCTTGATCGGAAGCGCCGCAAGGTAAGACCTTGCTCGCCGACTTCTCGATGATCCGAACCAGGGCGCTGTGTTCCTACATAATGCGCCTATCATAGACAAAGCAGCGCCCAGTCCAAGGGTCGACACGCGACTTACTTTCCCCCGGCGGCGTCCTTTTTGATTGCCGCCAGGCAACGAAGAGCACACGAAGGGGGTTGAAATGCTATCATCTACCGGACTATATGATGCGCCCAACGCGGAATACCTGCGCGTTGACTAACCAGCAAACCCTGCTGGGGGATAGTTTAGCGGTAGAACTTCCGGCTCTGACCCGGACAGCCCTGGTTCGAATCCAGGTCCCCCAGCCAATCTCTCCAGTAATTCCTTGTATTCTCAGCCAGTCCGTCCGGCCGTGATCCCGGTTTGTGGCCTTGAGTCCACAACAGCGGTCCACAGAGAAATTTTTGAACCTCTGCGGAGCGCCTCTTGGAGCCGGCCAGAGATTTGGTGGGAAACTAAGCAAAGACTTCCCGCTGCCGTTTCGCGACCTCGACCTCAACCTGGATTTTCATATGGGTTACGCCACACACGAACACGGCACTCAAGCGCAATCTTCGCGTCGGCACAAACTTAACATTGGTATTCCTGCGGGAGTCTGAACAATCAGAATTTTCATCCCCCACGCAGAATCTTTCGGCTGAGCAATAGCTGAAAATCGCTGAACTTGGGCCCGGAGGATTGAATCATTTCACAGCGCACAACCCGTCAACGGCACCAAGAATCTATAATTTTTTCGTAGAGCATGACGGCTTCGGGAATCTTGTCGACAAAGCAGTATTCGTCCGTTTGATGCGCAAGCGCGGTCTCGCCCGGTCCCAAAATTACTGTAGGTGCGCATAGCGCAGCGGCTAGAATCGAAGCATCGGTGAAAAACGGTAAGGTCATGGGACGCGGAACAATCTGAATTTCCTGCGCGACGACTGCGTTTACACATTGAACGAAGGGGTGATTGAAATCCGTTTTGACAGGATCAAGGTCCACCTCCGCGTTCAGCCCTACTCCTTCGTCATTGAGGTAAGATTTAAGCTGGCACAAAATCTTTTCGTGAGACTTACGCTCGATCGAGCGAATGTCGATTGTGAACTCCGTATAATCTGGCACCGAATTGATATTGAGGCCGCCCCGAACCGTTCCAACATTAAGGCTTGGCGACCCCAAAAGCTCATCGCGCTTCTCGTTGAATCCGAATTGCTCGAGTTTTGCAATCGCGCGTGACGCCTTATAGACGGCGTTGACACCCTTTTCAGGCATGGACCCATGGGCAGTAACGCCAGCAGTCTCACCACGCAACCATAGGGCCCCGCGGTGACCGATGGCAGGCAAATTCGAAGTGGGCTCTGCAACCAGAAGCGCGCTTGCCTTGCCGAGAGCGCCCTCGATTTCGGCTACATACCGCGATCCATCGCACCCGGTTTCCTCGCCAGCAGTCAGAATCAGCATGAGACCACGGCGCAAACTCTCCGGTTGCTGGGCGGCTGCCACTGCGCTGGCAACAGCGACCGCAACGCCGCTTTTCATGTCACTGGCGCCCCGTCCATACAGCTTTCCGTCAGCAATCTCCCCGGCTAGCGGCGCCCTTGTCCAGGGCTGATGCCCAAAGGGCACGGTATCCAGATGCCCAGTCATCGCCAATGGCAACAGACTTTCATCACGGCCGGGCAGACATGACACCAGGGTCGTGCGGCCGTCCGCAAACTCGTAGTAGCTGTTCGCAAAACCCGCTTCTTCAAGCATTGCGCCAAGATGGTGGGCGCAGTCCCTCTCGAACCCCGGTGGATTGACAGTGTCAAAGCGAATTAGAGCCTGAGTCAGGCTGACGGCATCGGGTATGGTCATAGGCAGGTTCCTCCCTGATAGCCGACCCGGCATCAGATTGCGAGATACTGCTGAACGACGTCGGATTGGGAGACCTCCTGAGTGGTTCCCTTCGCAACCAGAGCGCCTTTTTCGAGAATGATGCAGTGATCGGCCATGTTGAAGATCATCGGCACGTTCTGTTCAACAATGACGATGGTCATTCCTTCGTTCTTGTTAATTTCCTTCAGGGTCACGCCAATCTGGTGAACGAGTGTCGGCATGATGCCGTCCGAAGGCTCGTCCAGTAGCATCACCTTCGGGTCGGTCATGAGCCCGCGGCCGATGGCTAACATTTGCTGCTCGCCGCCGCTCATGGTGCCGGCCTGCTGGGACATGCGTTCGCCAAGCCTGGGAAAATAGCTAAGGACTTCCTCACTACGATCACGTGGCCGCTTGCCGGCGGCGATCCGCCCCATCTCCAAATTCTCGCGTACCGTCAGTTGAGGGAAAATTCCTCGCCCCTGGACAACAGTTGTTATGCCACGGCGCGCGCGCTCGTAGGCTTGCAGCCCACTGATGTCCTCTCCGTCGAGCCTGATCGCGCCACTGGTCGCTTTAATGAGGCCGGAGAGCGCCCGTATCAAAGTCGTCTTGCCCATGCCATTGCGGCCGAGCACACCAAGGACCTCGCCCTCCGCGATGGAAAAGGACACCCCCCGGAGCACTTTGATCGCGCCGTATCCAGAATCGAGCGCTTCAACTTCCAAAGACATCATCAAGCTCCCAAGTAGACTTCGCGCACCTGCGGATCGTTGGACAACTCCTCGAATGAACCTTCCTTGAGGACCTGCCCAAGATGCAGCACCGTGATCGGTGCCTGGAGGTCGCGAATAAAGTTGATGTCGTGCTCGATAATGACAATCGACAGATTACGGTCCCGCGCCAAGCTCTTGACCAAGTCCCCGGTGGCCGCAGTTTCCGCAGCCGTCATTCCAGCAGTTGGCTCATCCAAGAGCAGCAATTCCGCTTCGATGCCCAAAAGCATGCCGATCTCAAGCCACTGACGCTGGCCGTGAGAGAGAAACTGTACCGGAGTGTCCCGCTGTTCCCGCAACCGAACGATATCCAGGACCTCGAGCACGCGGTTTTCACGGCGCTCGCGCGGGGTTGAAGTTCCCAGCACAGCGAGTTCTATGTTTTCGTAAGCGGTAAGATTGTCGAAGACCGAAGGCGTTTGGAACTTGCGCGCTATGCCGACCCTGGCGCGCTTTCGCACCGGTAAGCCAGTGATGTCTTGTTCTTTGTAGTAGATTTTTCCAGAGGACGGAGCCAGATGCCCGGAGATCATGCTGATGAAGGTTGTTTTTCCTGCACCATTCGGCCCAATGACACTACGGACCTGCCCAGCCTCCAACTGAAAATCAATATCCTTGTTGGCGATCAGGCCGCGAAAGTTCTTCGACAGTCCAGTGGTTCTCAAAAGTACTGCCATGTTAGCCACGCCTCCTTTGCAGAAACTGAAAAAGCTGCACGACGGCACCGGAAAGTCCGGATTTGAAGAAGGCGATTACCAGGATGAAAATGATCCCCAACAAAAGCTGCCAGTACTCAGGCGTGATTGCGCTCAGATAGTTCGAGAGCGATGAAACCAGAATACCGCCAAGCAGAGCACCAAGAAGCGATGCCCGCCCGCCGATGGCTACCCAGACAACAACCTCGGTCGAAAAGAGAACGCCCGCCAATGACGGCGAGACGAAGTTTGCCTGACTCGCATAGAGGGCACCCGCAAAGCCGGCAAGGCCTCCGGACAAAGCGAAAACCAGTGTTTTGTATGCGGAAACATTAAAACCAAGGGCGATCACCCGGTCCTCG